>JBBWVW010000039.1:0-8314 GCA_050256425.1 Arenicellales bacterium
TCTACTCGAAAGATCGCAACATGAGCAATTTTCGATGATTATTGAAGGTGTACATATACGGCCGTCTATGATCCAAAGGCTCGCGCTGGACCCCGATGTGATCGTGGTACCCATCCTGCTGACAGTCAGTCGCAAAAAGACGTTGAAACGCTTCTTTAAGGGGCGCTCCCTGGCTGCGTCACGGCGCGGCAGCAAACACTACCTGGACAACTTCGACGCCATCTGGCATCTGCAGTCTGCCCTGACGGTGGACGCGAAGACATCCGGCGTAGCGGCAATCGTCAATGATGAGGAGGAAGAAAGCACATCGGTCCGTGTGTTTTCTCTAATCGCCTCGGCAGTTGCAGACCACGTGCTACCCGACCAGGGCGAATAATTCTCAGGCAACCTTTCGGCTACCAGGCCTTTTGCGCTAACATCGCCGTTGTATTTTCTGAGTGAAATCTTTGACCTCCTGAGTACCTGTCGGCGAGTCGCATATTGTGGCCGGACGGCAATGGCAACTGATCCGAAAAAAATGATTAACCCATGAGCAATAAGAAGCCCAAAACCCGAACGACTTACCGCAGGATTCCCAAGTCCAAGGGCCCAACACAAGCTGATAAGGCAGATCGCCACATACTCTACGAGCGTGCAGTCCAGTGTGTGGAATCTGAGATCGACATGGTGGACGAAACCTACAAGACGCTTCGTGGGCGTAAGGCCATTACCCTGCGCGAGGACTTCTGCGGCACCGCTAATACCAGCTGTGAATGGGTGCGACGGCGCAACAATAACCAGGCTTGGGGCATAGATCTGGACACCGAGGTATTAGCCTGGGGAGAAAACAACAAGGTCAATGTCCTTAACGGTGATGGAGCAGATCGGATTGTGCTCATGAACGAGAACGTTCTTACAGCTAAAACGCCGCCTGTAGATATGGTTTTGGCTATGAACTTCAGTTACTGGATCTTTCGGACCCGGGACGAGCTAAGGGGGTATTTTTCAAGAGCACGCGACTGCCTGGCAGATGACGGCGTCTTATTCCTGGATTCGTACGGCGGTTATGAAGCATGCCGGGAAATGGAAGAAGAGACGGATCACGACGATTTTATCTACGTTTGGGATCAGGCCCGCTACAACCCTATTACCGGTGAAATGAACTGTCATATTCATTTCAAGTTCCCTGATGGATCTAAGCTGAAACGCGCTTTCAGTTATAACTGGCGCCTATGGACACTGCCCGAGATTCGAGAAATACTGGGTGAGGCAGGCTTTAAAAGGGTACTGGTTCACTGGGAAGGCACTGATACCAAGAGCGGCGAGGGCAATGGCGTTTTTACACCCACCGAGAATGGTGATGCAGACGCCGCTTACATCTGTTATATCTCCGCGGAAAAATAATCTTCAGGCGAGCCCTGCACCGGCCAAGAGTCCGTAATCAGGAAACAACCAGTCCTACCAGAGTGTTTTCATGGCGCTACCATCAACGACCAGTGCCTCACCGGTAATATAACTGGCTGCATCAGGCAGTAAGAATGCCCCAGCCTTACCGAATTCATCAATCTCGCCAAAACCGCCCAGCGGGGCAGTACCCGCTCGCTCAGCCGACAGTTTCTCTGTAGGTTCACCAGTTCTGTCGGCCTGCGTTTTGAACAGGCCTGCCAGGCGGTCGGTATTGATCGCGTCTGGCACCAGGTTGTTGACGCGGATACCCTCTGATGCCAACTCGCGCGAGAGACTCTTGGCGAGACTGGTCACACCTGAGCGCATTACATTAGCAAGCAACAATACATCTTGACATGCTCCACCTGGCAATAGCCCTACCGGGCCGGCTTGTCAGGACTTCAGCCTCCTCTGACTATTACTAGCACCAGAAACTGGTTTTCTGAGGAAAACTTGCCATGATCATCAACCATATTGGTGGAATACTAAAAATTCAGTAGCCCATTTTGAGGTAGTTAGTCTAGAGGAGCGATCGGTCAGTGATCTCTTCCTTGGCTATATTCTAATCCTGGCGGCTATTCCACCCCTCGCAGGCCTGATTGGAACCACTCAGTTCGGCTGGTCATTCGCAGCGGGTGCGACAGTCAAGCTCACCTTCGCCAGCGCACTTAAGATCAGTATCGCCTACTACCTGGCAATACTCGTCGCGATCTATACCCTGGCCAAACTCATCCAGTGGATGTCGCGCACCTACGGGGGTGGCCAACCTCTGGAGCGCTGCCTTGCACTGACATCGTATGCAGCAACTCCCATGTTCCTGATTGGCGTCCTCCAGATCTATCCAGTGATGTGGCTAGATTATATTGCTGGCCTGCCGGTACTGGCGTACACCGTCTATCGGCTATACATCGGCACTCCGATCATGATGCGCATCCCCCGGGAACAGGGCTTTCTGTTTTCCAGCGCGATTCTGGCCGTTGGCATGGTCGCCCTGATTGGGCGGCTGGCGAGTACTGTGATGCTCTGGAGCGTTAGTATCCAGCCCGAGTTTACTCGCTGATCCCGCCCGGCTCACTCAACGATATGCCGCTATTGAGATAATCTGCGCCATCGGAGATTGCACTAGCTAAGCGAAGGCACTAATGTTGGCGTCCAGATACTTCTCTTATTGGGCGCACCTATGCCTCTTGTACCGGACCAGGACCTTGTTCTTTTTGCTTCGTCACTGGCGGACGATGCCCGTAGGATAACCGAAAAGTTTTTTCGCCAGCCACACGCAGTATCCAGCAAATCCGATGGTACGCCGGTAACCATTGCCGATCTTGAGATCGAGCAGCACTTGCGAAAAGCTATCGGACAGCGCTATCCAGATCACGGTGTATACGGCGAAGAAGAAGGCCTGACCGGAACTGATGCAAGATGGCTATGGGTTCTGGATCCTATTGATGGCACCAAGAGTTTTACCACCGGCAAGCGTACTTTCGGCTGCCTGATCGCGCTTCTTTACCAGCAGAAACCCATACTGGGAATCATCGATATGCCAGCACTGGACGAACGTTGGATCGGAGTTCAGGACCAAACAACTCTCCACAACGGCTACCCCTGCAAAGTAGCCGAAACAAATGTGCTGACTGACGCCACGTTGAACGCCACCACCGTGGATATGTTTGACCCGCAGGAATGGCAGCTTTTTTGTCGAATGAGTGAAGCTGTGCGATTTCGCCAATTTGGCGCCGACTGCTATGCCTATGGCCTGTTGGCACTGGGCTACACCGACTTAGTGATGGAGGCCGGATTAGGTCGCTTTGACTACTTGGCTTTGGTCCCGGTGATCGAAGGTGCAGGCGGCTGCATAAGCGACTGGCAAGGCGGGGCGCTGACTTTCGATTCTGCCGGACAGGCGCTGGCAAGCGCTAACCCGGCGCTGCATGCCCAGGCACTACACCTGATCGCTTCTGCGCAATGAAGCTACCCAGCAGAACCACCAGTAGAACCATCGCCTGGGTGATGGCTGTTTGCATGGCCCTGTCAGCAGTAAAAACATCTGCGGATCAAGACCACCCTGGCCTGGACCCTCTGTTTTCGGAATTGAAAACTGCCCCCGATCAAGCCACCGCTGACCGCATTACGGGGGAAATCTGGAATCTGTGGCGAGAAGTGGGCAATCCCGCCGTAGCGAACGCCATGGCGCAAGGCACACGAGCTATGTCAGCAAAACGCTATCGTTCTGCTTACCAGTATTTCAGCGAAGTGATCGATCGTGCCCCAGATTTTGCCGAGGGATGGAACAAACGGGCCACGGTTCTTTTTCTGGCGAAGGCCTACGACAGGTCGATCCGGGATATCAAAGAGGTCTTACGACTGGAGCCACGGCATTTTGGAGCACTGTCCGGACTAGGGCTAATCTTTCTGCGTCAGGGTCAGTATCGTCCCGCGACACAGGCTTTTCGCGGCGCCTTAGCCATTAACCCTTATCTGCCACGCATACGCGAGGCGCTAGATCAACTTGAGCATCGGCAACGCTCAATCGACGAGAAAAACGCAATCTAGCCAATCGCGACCTCGGGCCAGACACGCGCCGACAACCAGGCGGATAGATCAGTCATTTCTTCGGGCGCTACGCTGTGAGGCATCTGATAAGTGTGCCAGGTGACGTCACAACCGTTATCCTGCAAAATCTGGCGGCTTGCCTCACCCAAAGGTAAAGCCAGCACTGGATCAAAAAGACCATGGGCAAGAAAGATTGGCGTGCTAAGGGCATTGGGATGAATCCTTTGAGCCAATTGACCCGAAAGCGGCAGGTAGGTCGATAAACCGACAATCCCCGCCAGCGCCTCTTCGCAACGCAGCCCATAATGCAACGCTACCGCCCCACCCTGGGAGAATCCGCCAACAACGATATGTGATCTTGGGACCCCACGGGCGCATTCTCTGGCCACTAGCGAGTCGACAATTCCTGCCGACTCGTCCAGGCCTGATACGTCTTCTTGCTTAACGATCTCCATACCGGTCAGGTCATACCATCCGCGCATAACCATACCGCCATTTAAGGTAATCGGTCGATGGGGTGCGTCCGGCAGAATGAACCGGATCGGCAGCTGTCGAGGCAGATTCAGCATCTGCGGCAGTTGTTCGAAATCTCGACTATCAGCACCTAGGCCATGCAGCCAGATAATAGAAAAGGCTGGAGCTGCGCCAGTCTCTATCTCTAGAGGCGAGGTGGAAGATTCATTCATAATTTGACACTAGTGTATTTTTCCCGGATTGTAACGGGAAGTGAGCCAAAGAAATGGATCAGTTTGGCTGTAGTTAACCCACCGACCCGAGTACCTACACTTGATAACAAGTCTCGATGACGCGCCTCTGATAGAGTCCATGCTTCCGACTTATACAGACATTGTTTCTGCCGCCAACCGTCTGGACGGCGTAGCCCGAAAAACACCCGTACTGGCCGATACCCCTCTCGATGAAAGATTGGGCATGAAGCTTTTTCTCAAATGCGAGAATCTGCAGCATATCAACGCCTTCAAGTTCCGCGGCGCCTGGAATACCATGAGCCGGTTGACGCCAGAGCAGCGTTCGCGTGGCGTCATCACGCATTCCTCCGGCAATCATGCCCAGGCGGTTGCGCTGGCTGGGAAATACTTGGGTATCGAGACTACCGTGGTGATGCCAAACGACGCACCACAAATCAAGCGCGATGGTACTGAGCGTTATGCTTCCCGCGTCATAGCATACGACCCAACCAAACATAAGCGCGAAGCGTTGACCGACGACGTAATTCGAGAAACCGGCTGCGTCCTGGTACCCCCTTTTGATCACCCTCACATTATTGCCGGCCAAGGAACTGCAGCGATGGAATTGATCAATTCTTGCGGGCCGCTGAAAACGCTGCTGGTTCCCTGTGGTGGCGGCGGACTCCTCAGCGGTTCGGCATTGAGCGCGCGTGCTCTTTCGCCGGGTTGCTCAATTATTGGGGTCGAACCCGAAGCAGCTGATGATGCAGTGCGATCCTTTCGTAGCGGCCGGATCGAAAGGGTTGAAAATCCTCAAACTATCGCCGACGGAACCCGTACCGAATCTTTGGGAAAAATGACTTTTGCCGTCATACGAAAGACCGTGGATGATATTGTCAGCGTGTCGGAAGAGGCGATTATCGAAGCCACCCGCCTACTGTTTGAAACTGCACGCGTGGTGGTTGAGCCTTCCGGGGCGCTCGGCCTCGCTGCTTTACTAAGTGGGGCGGTCAGGGTTCAAGGACGCATTGGCTTAATACTGAGCGGCGGCAATATAGATGCACCAATGATGGCGCGCATTCTGCGCTCAGGCCGTTAGAGAGGGGCCGAAACCCTCCGAGCCGGGACTGACGCACAACTGTGAGGTCAATCGTTGGTATTAAGCGGAATGGTGATTACCCCGGAGGTTCCGGTAGCGCCACCGGGAGAGTTGATCAGATTCTCTACCGGTGCGCGCAAGCCGCTGAACCACCAGGCAGTCAGCACGACGACCACGATCAGAATGGTGACAAGGGCTGTCTTTCGCCAGCGGCCCCTTCGCGGAGTGGTTGAAAACTGAAGCCATCTGCGCCCTTTCTTCTCTTTGAAGGCCTCCTTGCCGATAACGGGAACAACTGAACCGAGGCTTCCGATAGGATCCCGATCAGCACTTTCCAGTACTTCGTTTTCATTAATCTCCATCAGCCGCGCATAGGCGCGAAGATACCCGCGAACAAAAATCGCCTCGGGCAAAGCTGAATGATCACCAGACTCGAGTGCGCGAACAACATCCGCGGTAAGGTTCAGGTTGGCCGCGACATCTTCAACCGTCCAGCGATAGCCCTGACGGGCTTTTCGCAACTGCTCGCCTGGAGCTAAGGAAGCGCCTGTCGCAGGCGGGGTTTGAGCCATATCGGATAAGGGTTTATCAGTTGCAAGCCCTACTACTATAGCATCCGCACTAAGACTGAGCAGAGGTCCACACGACTTAAGAAATACTGTAAGCCCCTGTGCCAACAGCAATCAGTGAGTCCTCGTCGTTATGCAGTTCCATTCTTGTAACTGCCACCTTGCGTCCGGTACGCAAGACAAAGCCCTTAGCTGAAAATGACCGTCCCAAACCAGGACGCAGGTAATCTACCCGCAGGTCGATCGTACCCATTCGAGAAAATTTTTCCGCTTCGTCTTCCAGCGACTGAACGCCCTCGCGTTTTAGTAACGAAATAAACGCGACCAGCCCACCGACGACGTCCAGTGTGCTGGAGATCACCCCACCATGCAGGATACCCCGGGTGAAATTTCCCACCAGTTCATCGCGCATTTCGAACCGAACCACTACATCGGACTCGCCGAGTTTCTCAATCCGCAATCCAAGTACCCGATTGAAGGGAATGCGTTCTTCAAATACGCGCGCGGCATCCAACAATGCCTGGGGAGAAACCTCTCGCGCTGATGCCTGAGAATCCACCTGAAATACCCTTTTCCTGAATGTCCAGCACCCACCATATCATGACAACAACAGCTTTTGCTTTTCGCCACCCGCCTGCACAAGGTGGTCAATTCTCGACACCTGGGATAAAATTGCCCGGCAATTATTCGCTGATTGTCATGGGGCCGTAGCTCAGCTGGGAGAGCGTCGCGTTCGCAATGCGAAGGTCAGGAGTTCGATCCTCCTCGGCTCCACCAAATCTTCTTCTATTTTTCAAAGGGCTAACGGAGGTCAATTCTCCCACACTTCGTAGGCAATCCTTACTTGGCACACTTTTGGCACAGTGAGGATTCAATATGGCTACGATCAGACATAGGGGTACAGGCCTGCCACGTACAAATCCGAAAAGTCGGTTATCCGCCCGTTACGAAGAGTTTCAGCAGTATCACGGTTGCAAAAAGATGGGCAAAAGCAACCGAAGCAGATATGGAAAGACAATTTTCGGTATCTATCCCTAGCGCACTTACTGTTAGTGACCTTCTAGAAAGATACGAATGTGAGGTCATTCCCACTCACAAGGGAAACCGACAGGAAATATACAAATCGAAAACTCTCAGGAAGTATTTCTCTCAGATCAGACTCTGTCATCTCTCTGTATCGGATGTTCGTCAGTACCGAGATTTACGGCTAAAGACTATTTCTCCGATAACTTTAAAGCGGGAGTTGGCTGTGTTAAGCAGTGCAATTAATCATGCGTCAAAAGAATGGGGTATCTGTGTCACCAAGAACCCCGTTCGCTCAATCACTATCCCTAGAACTATTAATAGTCGCTCACGTCGACTAGAGTCAGGAGAGGAAGAAAAACTCTTATCTGCCTCTGGTGAACTCAAACGACTCATCATTCTCGCACTTGAAACAGGGATGCGCCGAGGAGAGATTTTGGGCATTAAAAAGAGTCATATCGACTTTGCTCGTCAGACACTCTTAATACCCCTTACTAAGACCGATACACCTCGTACTATTCCCTTATCATCAAGGGCCATAGCGGTGCTTAGAGAGCAACTGAGAGGCTCTCAGAATGTGATTCCTATAGAGGAAACCATCCTCTTCTCATATAAGCCAGATAGCGTGACTCAAGCATTTGGGCGGCTGTGTAAACGACAGGGAATAGGCAATCTTCACTTCCATGATCTACGCCATGAGGCGACATCAAGGTTTTTTGAAAAGGGATTAAACCCTGTAGAAGTAGCCACGATTACAGGACATAAAGATACAAGGATGTTGATGCGCTATACGCATTTAAGGGCTGAGGACTTGGTTAGAAGATTGGGCTAGGTATCAGCATGGAGAAGGTACACGCGATGGCACAGAGGGAGATACCTTAGACACTGTTTGCATCTGTACATCCCCAAACCGGGTCAAACTCAGAAACACTACTATTGTAGAGTTTTAGCGAGGTGGAAAA
>JBBWVW010000040.1:0-3311 GCA_050256425.1 Arenicellales bacterium
AAGACGTAAAAAAGCACCCGATAACCCTCTTAATGAATAAGTAAAAAGAGGTGCTTCATGGAGTGGAATGACACCCCCAGATACGCTTTGAGAGGCTCTCAACTGGCCTCTAAGAGACGTTAATGCAACACTTGCAAGTGGGATGAGTATAGGCAGCATTAACGCCCCTTCCTGCCACCATTTGCTATAAACACTTGGCTGCTATCAATAGTGGAGCGCGGTTAAGGCCTGCCAGGCAGCAAAAATATTGCCATAGTTTGTAATGCGGAAATTGCCTTGTGCCGTACCCAGGTTTCACTTGAGCAGACCACCCGTAACTGGTTCAGAAAAACCTTAATTTAACTCTACCTGGACTGAAGAAGGGTTATGTCCACAAGTTGAATTCATATCCTGGGGACAAGCCGATATCACAACATAACAATCCAGTTCGGCCCGCAAAGTCATGTTATCACCTGGATTTGTTTCTGGTGCCTTTACCTCGAAGCTGCCATCATCATTGAGATAAAAGTTGGTAAATAAATTCCAGGGTTGAGGCGTGTAAGGTAATTTCAAATCCAAATCTGCCAAGCCACTATGTAAATTGTCCTGGCAATTAGCATGATAACCATCTTTCTTTTCATTCCACCCCAGTTCTCGATAGCGCCATATATCGCAGGCGGCATACTGCATGTCGTGTTGGCCTGGTGAATTATCATCCACCAAAGTTACGATGGCTCGTCGTTGATTGGTATAGGCTGCATCACCCAGCCTCGGATAAACATTTTCAATCGAAGGTTTTGTATGCTCACAGGAGAGATGTTCATAGATGTTCTCTTGAGTAAATGCCCAAAAGTCTATCGGTTGAGCGCCCTCGAGGTCTGTAAATCGAACCATATCTCCTTTACTTAACAAAAACGATGTATAACAACGTGGCTCCACTTTGATCACTTTTTTAGTGACGAAATTTGTCATAACGTAAATATCCAATTGGGCTAATTGAAAAATTGTATATTAAACTTAATATTGAACACAGGATCAGTATAGGCAGCATTAACCCCCCTTCCTGTCACAATCTGCTATCAACACTTGGCCGCTATCAATAGTGGAGCGCGGTTAAGGCCCATCAAGAGATCATCGAAAAATTACTCCGGGCGCTTGACCGCACCTGGCGCGGTGTCGAGAGCGGCCAGATCTAGCTAACCCAGGCCAACCCAGGCCCCGCACCATCGGCCATGGTGCAAGGCTTGCGGGTTGGGGCTTGAGACGTCAGCGCCGATAGCCGCGTTCGAGGTAGGTCGCCCCGGCGAAGGTGCTGCGCTCGAGCACCATTCCCGCCGCGACTGATTCAACAGTCTCTACCGAGGCATTGGGCAACACCTTCCCGAGCAGTTCGTGCAACACCCGTCCGTCGAGCTCGTGTTCTACCTCGATGCCAAGCAGATGTAGAACGGTCGGCAGCACGTCGACGATCCCGCACGGAGTATCGACTACCCGATAGGCTTCGATGCCCGCATTGCTTGCGCCCTGCAGGGCAAACCAGTTCCCAAGCTCGATCGGGTGCAGGCCGCCGTGCAGCCCACCATCGGTCGCGAGCCCCGGGGCATCGTGGGCGCAACGTCCCGGCAGACCAGCGGCGTTCGTGCCGTCATGCGCCGTGGTGACAAAAGCAATGTCCGGCGCCCGTCGATGTGCGATACGCACATCCGCAAGCGACAGGGTGTCGGGGAGCGCATCGGTGAAAACCAGCTCACACCAGGGTTGCGCACGTAACCACCCGGCAATTTCGGCAACCCGTTCCGGCTCGTGGCCTCGTACGTAGATGCCCCCAGCGCGCTGGCAGAAAAGCGCGGCGTCAACCTCGGCGGTCAGGGCTGGCCCTACGGAGAATCCGGCCTCGGCAAGCTTGCCCGCGACGTCAATCGGCTCACCCTCGATAGCCAGATGCCCATGATCGGATAGTGTTAAGAGGGTAGGCCGCTCGTCGCTCGGCAACTGATTTCGCCAGTCGACGAGCCGACCAAACTCCGCATCCGCATGGCCAAGCGCCGAGAGGTTATCCTCGGTGCCGAGCCCGCTGTAGTGGTAGCTGATGTCCGGTTCGAACGACCACAAGATGGTGACCTCCGGCGCGAGACGGGGTGCGATTCCCTCGAGAAAGGTATCGAGCAGATAGGTTGTTCGTTCCAGCGCCGGCACCTTGGCCTCGGGAATTGGCCCCAGCTTGTCCACCACCGCCTGAACTTCGGCCACCGGCGTGGAGGCATCCGGGCGATACAGTGAGAGGCGAAAGTCACCGAGCGCCTCCGCACGGTGATGCAGGATACGAGTACCCCCCGCGGTTCCCGAGCCTGCAACCGCGAGCGCCATTCCCCGCTCGGCCAGGATCTCCCCGAGCGACGGCACATCGAGCAACCGGCCCTCCAGCGCATCGCTCGCGGCCCGAAGCTGGTCCTCGTCACCGGAGTTGATGAGCGAGCCACCAGCGGCAGCCGGATCCATAAACCGGTTGCCGACGATGCCGTGGCGGGTCGGCCAGCACCCGGTGACCAAGGTGGCCTGATTGACGCGAGTCTCGGTCGGAAACGCCACCCGGGACCCGGTGCACAATGTTCCCGCTTGCGCGAAGCGGTGCAGGTTCGGCATGACGACGGGCGTCACCATATCGGGGCGCAGCCCGTCGAAGACGAAGATAACGACTTTGGTGGTCATGAGCGATTCTTCCTGACGGCGAACCCGGAGACTACCAGCCCCAAGCCAAGAGCCCCAACCTCGAGCGAGTAATAGGCAGCTTTAACACCTCTTCCTGCCACCATTGCATATTTGCAGGCGCAGTGACCCCTGCCGTGTGAAGGCAGTGCTTTCTACCAACTAACAGTCTAAAACCCTTAACTTATCAGGCACTGACTCCACGCAAGTTGACCTGAAGGGACTGGAGGTGACAGGAAACGACTCCTTTTCATCTCAATTTCAGCTCACCCCCCCGACCCCCTTTTCATAGAACAACGAATTCGAATATCTCACCCACATAGTGGTGGCAGTGATAGGGTAGCGGCACCGCTTAAGGAGCGGTGAATTTGAAATACACGATGGCAACAGTCAGGGGAAAATCATGTCTCGTCCTATAACTATCAAATATCTTGATGAAATCCAATTAGGATTCAACCAGCACGACGTGGATGCGATTCTTTCCTACTTTGCCACAGACTGTGTCTGGCTGATGGCAAGGGGCCCCAATGCACCGGAGGGCCGGCGCTGTATCGGGAAAGAGGAGATTGGTTCCGTATTGAGAGCGCGCTACGCCCAGATTCCCGATATGCGATGGGAAGAGATGC
>JBBWVW010000041.1:0-4601 GCA_050256425.1 Arenicellales bacterium
CCACGAGTATCCTGCCGTCCATGATGAACTGCTTGATGCTGGTCCGCCTGCCCCGGGACAACCGGTGAAGCACAGCCTCGGTCAACTGTTCATCGAAGGGCTCTGGCCCAAGACGCCTTAACAACGTGCTGTTGTGAATACCACCTTTGATCCAAAGCACGCTGCCGAAACGGCGCGGATCATGAAAGCGCAGAACCTTTTTTGAACCCAGCACCAGGTCGACATGATCGTGTTTTTCCGCGGGCGTATCTACAGGCACCACGCGAAGGCGGCCAGACATCCCCAGATGGATCATCAAGGTTCCATGCTGAAAGTTCAACAGAATGTATTTCGCCCGGCGACTGACAGACGCCACCTTGTGGCCACTTAGCGTCCGTGTGAGTCCGCGCGGAACCGGCCAGCGCAGCTGCCTTTGACGCACCACGACGCCGGTAATTCGCACGCCTGTCACAAAGGGCCGCACCCCGCGCACTGTGGTTTCGACTTCGGGCAGTTCCGGCAACTTAGACCCCCTCAATCATAAGGTCGGCAGACTGGCAAAACCACATTACCTTTAATCGATCTCAACACCCAGCAAAAAGCATTGCCAGAACGTCTCAAAACGTGCCAGCAGGTGGGGCCACTTACTTTGCAGTAAGCAGGCAAAGTGGGTAACGCAATGACCATTTAACTTTTCCCAGCATTCTTGTGTGTTGCCAGTAGCGTCAAAAATCATCTGACGTGCGAGAATACCGGCACTAAAAAGTTTGTCCAAACTACAATTATGACTTTTAATGTGACCAACCAGAAGACGGGGAATATTTTCACCGTTGACGCATCCGAGACACTGCTTGACGGTGCGCTACGCCAGGGGCCGGCCTTTAACTACTCTTGCCGCAGTGGCTCATGTGGCAGCTGCCAAGCCGTTCTGGTCTCTGGCGAGGTAGATCCAGGAGAGTTCTCCACCAAAGCGCTTTCTGCTACGGCACAGGCTGCCGGAGGCATTCTGCTGTGCCAGGCCCACGCCCAGTCGGATTTGGTGATCGAAGCAACAGAGTTACCACCGGGGGCAGCGCTGCCAATCCGCACTCTGCCCTGCCGCGTGATCGAACTGAACAAAGCCTGTCATGATGTCATGGTCTTGCACCTGAAACTCCCGCAGAACCAGGCCTTCGACTACCTGCCAGGGCAGTACATCGACATTCTGCTGCGCGACGGGCGCCGGCGGAGTTTTTCAATCGCTAACGCAGTTAGCGCTGGCGGCAACCTGGAGCTGCACGTGCGTCATGTTCCGGGCGGGCACTTCACCCGCCAGGTGTTCGAGACTATGAAAGTACGTGAGTTACTGCGCTTCCAAGGGCCTTTTGGCACTTTTTTTCTGCGCGAGGAACCCAAGGTGCCGGCGATTCTTGTCGCTGGCGGTACTGGACTTGCGCCGATCAAGGCCATGCTGGAAGCGGCTCTCGCGCAAAACACCACGCGCCCTTTCCATCTTTTCTGGGGAGTGCGCAGCCGGGCAGATTTATATTTTGACGAGCAGGTCAAAATCTGGGAGCAGGACCACGAAAACCTGGATTACACCCCAGTACTGTCGGAACCTAAAGAGACCGATGGATGGGATGGCAAGACCGGGTGGGTGCACGAGGCGGTGCTGCAGCGATTCCCCGACCTGACCGGGGTAGAAATCTATGCCAGCGGCCCGCCGCCCATGATCGAAGCGCTGAAAATGCCTTTTGGCGAACGGGGTTTGTCGCCCGAGCGGTTATTTTTTGATTCTTTTGAATTTGCGGCCGATACCCCCTGACCGGCCGTAATACAGCCCGGCACCCAAGGTTACTTGCCTATCAACGACTCTCCGGGGATTCCAACACAGGCACCAGTTCGGCTGGTGGAGTAGATACCTCGGAGGCAATCGTCTTGTGCCCGGCAACCTCTGAGGATTGCAGGCCACGGCGGTAACACTGCAACGCCTTGTCCGACTCTCCCATCGATTCCAGCAACAGGCCCAGTTCCAAATAACCCTCACGGTTACCGCCCAGGCGAACCGCCTCCAGCAGATGGTCCCGGGCCTTGTCACGGTCATTGTGCTCCAGATACAGCCGTGCCAGGGTCATCAGCAGATCGGGATCGTCCTTGTGGCTCCCACTCCATTGCTCGGCACGGCGCAACTGATCCTCCATCCGGTCGGAATGCGCATGACCATACAATCGAACCAATGCTCCATTCCAGTGGCGGGCAATGCTTTTGCGCAAAAAACGTTCGGCGAAATCCTTAGCCCCGGTATTGATCAGGGCGCGGGCGTGCGCAGCCTGCAGCACCGGGTCTCGTCGCTGGCGGCGCGTCAGCCGCGACCAGGTCAGTTTCGGATCAGTATCTTGGGTCAGGCGCTGCACCTGCAACTCCTGACGCAGGCCGTCGAGCTCGGGCTTGGGCAATGCCCGCAGGTCGCGGCTGTTAGCCAACAACTTCTCCAAAGCAGGCCAGTCCTGCTGCGACCGCAGCAACTGTGCCAACATGCCCTGAACTGCACGGCGACGCACACCCTTTTCGTGCAGTTGCTCAAGCACGCCCCGGGCCTCATCGATCTGGCCAGCACGCTCAAGCAGCCGGGCACGGGTGATCTCAATGGCTTCGAGATGCTCAGGATCACGCTCCCGGGCGTGACCAAGATAACGATCTCGCGCCTCAAAATCGCCTCGCTGCTGTGCCGCGTACGCAGCTCCGAGATATTGCAATAAAGGAGTGCTGCCGCGTCCCAGACTCTCGTTAAGCACTGCCTCGGCCTCTTCCCACTCGCCCTCGATCAAACGCGCGTAACCGGTCAGGGTTGCCCGATCAGCTAAGCTATGCTGGCGCCGGACCCGCCAGCGGCCAATGTCCGCCGGGGCACGAAATGTACGTAACACGAGTCGGATCAGAACATAGGCCACAAGCAGCAGCGCCAGGATACCGACCAGAAACAGCGCCAACGAGATTTCTATCTCGTAGGGCCAGCGGGAGATCAGGACATAACCAGGGTCCTCCTGAGCCCAAAGGCCCAGGGTCAGTGCGCCAGCCAACGCCAGTAGGACGAGCACAATACCGGTCACTGAATCGAATCCCGCCTCTGGATCTCAGCACGCAGTAAGGCCAGTGAGCCAGAAATATCCGGAAAACTAAGAGCCACTTTGACCTGCTGCAACTCGGCGACTCGGACATCAAAACTTTGAACCGGAGCGCCAGGGTCGAAATAATCACCCAGCCACATGCGGGCCTGCTTGAGGTTTTCCCGGAAAACACCCTCATCGCGGCGCAGCAGCGCCAGTTGCGCGCCGACCAGTTGCAGACGCAGGTTCTCGTAGGCCAGAAAACGTGCGGCAGCATCTAATTTGGGCGGGCGGGTCTCATCCACCCGACGCACCCGTACCAGATCTCCCAGGTCTGACAGTACCTTACGGCTGAAAGCCCGCACAACGCTCTCGCCATCACTTCGATCAGCGGGCTTATCAGGCACACTGCTTTGCGCTGAATCATCTGAGTCAGACCATTGCGGGCGATCACTATCACCCTTCAGTGGTAGGTCCCCGACACTTTCCGCTAGTGCTGCCAGTGCGAGCGATATCCCTGTCACATCAACAGGCGTCACCTGGCCCAGATGCTCCTGCTCTTGCGACAGCGCACGACGAATCTGGAGAATCTGCGGCCCGGTAAGCGCTTTTAGGCGATCATCTGCCAGAGCCAACGCTTTTTGCGCCAGGACTACATCACCGGTCAAAGCCAGGCGCTGATTAGCCAGCAGCAATAGATGCGCCACCTCCTGCAGCAGCCAGTCGTCGCGAACCATGCCCTTCTCGGACCGGGTCTTTGCCACCACATCGGCGAGAGATTCCAGTTCTTTCTGGCGCTGTGCGCGCTCGGTAGTCTGCGCCTGGGCTAAGGCCTGCAATTCGGTGCGCAGTTCTGACCCGGCTGTATCGATCTCAGCCCGCAGGGTGCGCTGATCATCCTCCCCCTGGCGCCGTAGTGTCGTTAAGGCTTCACCCATCTGAATCTGGTGAGCGACCAACCGGTCTACATCACGGGCGACGCCGTCCAGACGCCCCAACTCACGTCCAATCTCCAGTTGCCCGGCAACATGGGTGGCATACCAGGTGTAGGCACTGAGGGCGCCAGCGCCAACTGCCAGGATCAGGGCCAGCGGTGCCACCCACCCTGTCCGCGCCATGGGATCTGCACCGACTCGTGAAGTGGTGGGTGAATCATCCGTTAGCTCGCTGGTATCAGGCTTCGCGCCGGCCGGCTCAGCTGGGGGCTGCGCGGCGGGACCCTCTTGCTCAGGTGGGGGTTTCTGGCTCACTCGAATACCTCGTTATTGGGTTCACTGCGGGGGCGACCTGCCCGCCATCGGCTGGCCGCCTCGACCAGAGCTGACATGCTGGCATTGTCTGCCACCTCGATTGTGCCTGTAAAACCGAGCGACCGGCAGTGGGCCGCAATACGTTCACTTGATACCACCAGGGCGGTTGCTCCCAGCAGTAAGTCAGCGTCGCCGGCCAGAATTGACCACAGGTGATCGGCTGCACTGGCGCTGGTCAGCACCACCACATCGAAACCCGTATCACGCCAACGCTCCATGAGCTTAA
>JBBWVW010000042.1:0-8406 GCA_050256425.1 Arenicellales bacterium
CTACGTCAGGCGGATGATGCCACACCGCTGATTTGTCAGGGGACCTGGGAGGGGAGTATCGCTGAGCAGGGTCGCGGTGATAATGGTTTCGGCTACGACCCGGTATTTTGGGTGGTGCAGGAAAACAGAACAGCTGCCGAACTCGACAGTGATCTGAAAAATAGGTTGAGCCATCGTGGGCAGGCGCTGCGAGCAATGGTTGCGCACCTGGTGCAGATCCGCCGGTAACAGTCATGAACACAACTTGAGGGCATATGGGATGAAACAGCTGGTACTGGTCCGACATGGGCAGAGCACCTGGAATCTGCAGAACCGTTTTACCGGCTGGGTCGACGTAGGTCTGTCTGAACGGGGTGTCAACGAAGCGCGGGATGCCGGACGCACCCTGAAGGCGCAGGATTATCGTTTCGACCTCGCGATGACTTCTTTCCTGCGACGCTCGATCCACACCCTGGATCTGATTCTGGAAGAAATGGACCAGATGTCCCTGCCGGTGCAGAGTGACTGGCGCCTGAATGAGCGTCACTATGGGGCTTTGCAGGGCCTGGACAAGAAAGAAACTGCAGTTCGCCACGGTGATGAACAGGTACTCAAGTGGCGCCGTGGGTATGCCGTGCGCCCACCCGCACTCGAGGCCAACGACCCATCACATCCGGCCAACGACCCGCGCTACAACGGTATCGATGGTCTGCCCGCTACCGAATCGTTGGCAGATACGCTGGTGCGGGTGATAGAGTGGTGGCACGAGCAACTGGTGCCGCAACTGGAATCAGATCGCAAAGTACTGGTGGTAGCCCATGGCAACAGCTTGCGAGCTATGGTCAAGTTTGTCGATGATCTTAGTGAGGATGAGATCATGCAGTACAACATCCCTACTGGGTTTCCGCTGGTCTATCACTTTAACGATGATCTGAGTGTCGCAGGCCATGAGTACCTCGCTGATGCAGCGGTGCTCGAAGCGGCAGTTAGTGAAGTTAAAAGCCAGGCTTCCTCAAAACCCTGAGTCAGCATCGCGGGTGCGGGTCGCTCAGTCTCGGCGCAGGCGTTCAGACAGCGCGATCGGGTTGGGGTAGCGGAACACCACCACGGTTGACGAGATCACGAAAGTGATCAGTGTGGCCAGTTGTACCAAGGCTACGGCCTTGGTACTCATCACCTGTACTTGTAGTGCCACAGCTACGAGCAGTAAAGAGAATTCACTCATCTGCCCCAGCCGTACCCCAGCTTCGCCAGCCAGTATGCGACTCTCGCCAAAGTTTCTGAAAAGTATCCGGTAGGTCACTGGCTTAATCAGCACCACGGCCAGCGCCAGCAACAGCGCGCCAGGCCAGACGTCACCCGCACTGCCCAGGTTAAAACCAGCGCCGATCGCGAAAAAGAACATCACCAGGAAGAAATCGCGTAGCGGACGCAAACTATCGGCGATGAACGGCGCAATGGGGCTGTTGGCCAGGGTAATGCCGCCGATAAAAGCACCCACCTCGTAAGAAAGTCCGAGGCTTTGAGACAGCTGGGCAAATCCCAGACACCAGCCCAGCGCCAGCAGAAAAACATATTCGCCAACCTTGTCAAAACGATGGAACAGGGGTCGTAGTACCACACGTTCCGCGAGCAGCCCGCCGAGAAAAAGCGCTGGCAGGCCAGCGAATTGAATCGTGTTTTGCAGCCACGATGCTCCACCACCGGCCATGGTGTGAAGGTACAGCAGGGCAGCGATGGCCAGCAGATCCTGTAGCAGCAAAATGCTGATGATGACTTCGCCGGTGTGGCGGTGGTGGAGCACCGTGGTGGGCAGCAGTTTCAGGCTGATGATGGTGCTCGACAGGGTGGTGGCAATGCCGACCAGCAGGCAGTCAGGCTGGGAAAGCCCGACCGCCGCGGCAATACCATAACCAAGGAGTGCAAACACCAGAGTGCTTGCGAGCGTCACACCAATCGCTTCGCGCATCAGCTCCAGCAGTTTGCGGGGGCACATGTCTATACCCAGCAGAAACAGCAGAAAAATGATGCCTACATGGGCGATATCCTCGATCAGGTGAGGATCATCGACAAGGCCGATGCCAGATGGGCCACACAGCACCCCCAGGGCGATATAGGCGGTCAGCAGTGACTGGCGTGCATACAGCGCGACGGTTGCTAACAGGGCCCCGCCTGTGAAGATCAGGAAGACCGAAAAAAGAACTGATTCATCAATCACGGTTTGCAGGACACGCCATTTACCATGTGTTCAGGCGGGAAAGTAATCCGGTGCTCCGCCGTCTTTCCACTTGATGCTGCAGCCGATACTGGGGATTTGCTCATCTGCGATGGCACTACCCGCAAGAACCGCATCAGCGGCATTACGCAGGTCGACTCCGGTAACCGGTTCATTGCTCTTGGGTCGACTGGCATCGAACTGGCCACGATAGACCAGGCGTATCTCGCTATCAAATAGAAAAAAATCTGGCGTGCAAGCCGCCCGGTAGGCTTTAGCCACCGACTGGTCTTCATCATAAAGATAGGGAAAGGAAAAGCCATGACGGATGGCTTCTTCAGACATTTTCGCCGGGGAATCATCCGGGTAGTTATCGGCATCATTCGCACTGATCGCCACTAGCGCCAGTCCACGAGGCGCATAGTCTTTGGCAAACTGCACCAGCGCCTCGCGGATATGGATCACATAAGGACAGTGATTGCAGATAAAGGCAACCAGCAAAGCCGAGTTGCTGGCGTAATCTGACAGCGAAACCATTTTCTCCCCGGCTGCGGGATTCGTGTCAGGCAGGGAAAAAGTGGGAGCCGGTGAACCCAGGGATCCCATAGTGGACGTGGTGCTGACCATAGAAAAGGCATCTAAATAGGTGGAAGTTATTTAAATTTTAGCATGTGCCGGCTGAGCCTCATGCTGGCCGCAAACCCAGGCTTAGCTGATTGTCGCTACAATAATCGACCAATCTTAAAACCAGCGGTGTAAGTTTTGCCTCCAAAGAAAACACTGACCCATGTTAACGAGCGCGGCGAAGCCCACATGGTGGACGTGGGGGAGAAAGAGGTAACCGCTCGTCGCGCTGTCGCCCGGGGCAGCATCTGCATGGAGCGCGCCACGCTGAACCTGATTACCGAGGGCGGGCATCCTAAGGGAGACGTGCTTGCAGTAGCTCGCGTCGCCGCGATTATGGCAACCAAGCGCACCTCCGAGATTATCCCGCTGTGTCACCCGCTTTTTTTAACGGGGGTGGATGTGATCTTCGAGATAGACAGTAATGCCCAGTGCGTGCACTGCACGGTCACCACCGAGACTCGTGAGCGCACGGGTGTCGAGATGGAAGCCTTGACCGGTGTCAGCGCTGGGTTACTTACGGTGTACGACATGTGCAAGGCAGTGGATCGGGGCATGAGTATTACCGACGTGCAGTTGCTGGAAAAATCCGGTGGCCGCTCAGGTGACTGGGAGCGAAAGACATGAGCTTGGCGAACCGAGTGACACGCCAACCCAGCTGCGACGATCCATACGATTCGGCCCTGCTGTCAGTGGATGGCGCGCTTAAGTGCATCGCTGAGACTGTTACCCCGATTACCGATGTCGAGGTTGTTGCACTGCGCCAGGCACTCGACCGGATTCTTGCGGCCGATGTGCACTCTCCGATCGAGGTGCCCAACCATACCAACTCGGCTATGGACGGTTATGCGCTGCGTTTTGCAGATTTAGCCAAGACACCACTGCAGATGATTGGCACGGCATGGGCGGGCAGGGCCTTCAACGGCTCGGTTGGCCCAGGCGAAAGCGTGCGCATCATGACCGGTGCGGTGTTGCCCGACGGCGCCGACACAGTGGTCATGCAGGAGCATGTCGAGCGCGACGGCGACGTGATCCGGGTGGCGGGTAGTCAGCGTGAAGGACAACACGTACGCCACGCCGGGGAAGACCTGGCACGCGGCGGCACTGCGCTTCGTGCTGGACGCCGGCTGCTGGCAGCGGATATCGGCATGGTGGCATCGCTGGGCGTCGGTGAACTTCCAGTATTGCGCCAGCCGCAGGTGGCTTTTTTCTCCAATGGCGATGAGTTACGTTCGATTGGCCAGCCGCTGGCGCTGGGAGAGGTCTACGACTCCAACCGCTATACCCTGCACGGCATGCTGACCCGGGCAGGCGTAAATTTCAATGACCTTGGGGTAGTGCCGGACGACCGCGAGCAGATCCAGAGCACTTTTTTGCGCGCTGCCAGCATGGCCGATGTAGTCATCACCTCTGCCGGCGCCTCAGTCGGCGACGCAGATTACGTCAAAGAGGTGCTGGACGAGATCGGCGAAGTCAATTTCTGGAAAATCGCAATGAAACCGGGCCGACCGCTCTCTTTCGGGCGTATAGGCGACAGCCTTTTTTTCGGCCTGCCGGGTAACCCGGTTTCGGTGATGGTCACGTTCTACCAGTTCGTGTTACCGGCGCTTAAGCATCTGTCTGGCGAGATCGCCTGGCAGCCACTGCGGCTTAGGGCTCGCACGACTGATCGACTGAAGAAGCGCCCCGGTCGTACCGAATTCCAACGCGGTGTCCTGTCGCAGGATGAAAGCGGCGCCCTGATAGTTTCAACGACTGGCGAACAGGGCTCGGGCATTTTGAGTTCGATGAGTCAGGCCAATTGTTTCGTCATCCTGCCCCTTGAGAGCGCCGGTGCGCAACCGGGTGACTCTGTGATTGTCGAGCCGTTTGCCGGGCTAGTGTAACTTTTTATTGCCAAAATAGCCCTATTGCTAAGTGGTCTCGCAAGTTTCCGGTTGCTGTAACAAGGTTGCCCTACGTTGTGGAAAGCTTTGCCGTGTTTCTCACTCTGGAGCGCGACAGCGCGTTCCAGAGTGCTTGTATTGGTGTCAGTACGTAACAGGATGGACCACTTTGTCCAAAACGCCAATGAGCGCTGGTCGGTGACCCCCAAACGATAATTGCTGAGCCCAGGTTGGTTTTTTGGGAGAGCACGTTATAGTGCAAGAGCCCCAACCGAATTGGCCGACCATGCTGACCAAGACAAAAATTGATCATCCCAACACCTGGACTACTGATTCCGTTTGCTCTAAATCTGATGTCGCCTACCCGCTGAGCGAGATGGAACTGGCCGACCTTGGCCAGGCCTTGCGCACTGTCAAGGAGCGTGACCTGGATCTTGAAAAAATTACTGCCCGGGATTTTCCTCTGACTGTGCTAAGCCCCGCTCTAACGCAGTGGCTGCATGAAATCCAGGAAAGAAAAGGTTTGATTTTGTTGAGCGGGTTTCCTGTCGATCGTTACTCGAAGGAGGATTGTGGGCTCATCTTCTGGGGGATTGGTGCACATATGGGAGAAGCCCAGTCGCAAAGCCTGGCTGGGGATCTGCTGGGACACGTCGTGAACCTTGGTGACAAGAACGCCCGTTACCGTGCCTACCAGAACAGCACCGAGTTGGCTTTGCATACGGATGCTACCGACATTGTTGGAATGATGTGTTTGACACCTGCCAAGGAAGGCGGCTTGAGCGGTTATGCCGCGGCTGCTGCAATCTATAACGAACTTGTGGAAAATTACCCGGACCATCTAGTTACGCTGTGTGAAGGTTTTCACTACCATCTGTTCGGTGAGCAGGCAGAGGGTGAATCGCCGATCACGGAACAAAAGGTACCCGTATTTTCAATGAAGGATGGCTATCTCAGCATCAGTTACCTGAGAAGTTATATTGAAATGGCTTTCGCGGAGATGGGTAAAGAGAAAACCCCAGCCGAACAGGGCGCATTGGATACCCTGGATAAGGTAGCACACGGTCCCCGGTGTTATCAGCAGTTCATGCTGGCGCCAGGAGACATTCTGCTGTTCAATAACTATACGGTTTTGCATAACCGAACAGCGTTTGAGGACGATGACGATCCTGACAAGCGACGCCACATGTTGCGACTGTGGTTAAGAGCACATAAACCGCGCCCCATCGTGGATGACATCTCGGCGTTTGGCAAGCGCGCCGGGATTGCTAAACAGACTGGTCGAGCCAGTGTTTATCAAGGTGCATTGGAGTATGAAGAATATGCGGTGCCTAAATCCTAGCCGGTTGTGCCTGATCACTAGCGTCCTTTTGTACTAAAGTTTTCTTTTCCAGGGTGAGATCGAGCCGCGGCAGCGGTGACCGGGCAGCATTGATGAAAAGTGACGTTCAAAGATGGGAGGCGAAGTATCTTGGTGCTGAGTTGGCGCCCGCGTTGCGTGTGGATCCATTGCTTGTGAGGTATATCGATACCCGGGATGATCGAAGCCGAGCTCTGGATGTCGCAGCGGGCACCTGTCACGCCAGCGTGTATCTGGCACAGCAGGGTTTTAAGGTTATAGCGCTCGACTGCAGTGCCGCTGGTTTGGCTCTGGGTCAGCGCCTTGCAAAGCGCGAAGGCGTGGCAATCGAGCTCTGTGAGCTTGATCTGGATAAAGCCGTTCTGCCCAAAGGACTCTGGGCTGTGATCTGCTGTTTTCGTTATCTCAACCGCAGCTTGTTTGTGCAGATGGCGAAGGTATTGGCGCCCGGCGGCATTTTGATTTTCAAGACTTTCAATGTGCATCATCTCGTCAAAGCGCCAAGTTTTAGCCCGGAATATGTACTGCAACCCGGTGAACTGGCCTCGGCATTTTTAATGCTCGATACGATTGAACTGGCCGATGGCGACGACCCGCAAGAGCACACATCGTGGATCGTGGCACGTCGTCCACGCTGATCAACGCTACGACAAGCTGACAAAGCGTTTTATCAACCGGCGGTATTTTTCTCGACCCAGCGCTCTCCCGAGGCGAGGATTTCTTTTTTCCAAAAAGGTGCGGTCGATTTCAGCGCCTCCATAATCTCACGGCAGGCATCAAAGGCGGCCTTTCGGTGTGCTGAGAAAGTTGCAACCAGGACAATATCCTCGCCAGGTTTGAGTTCACCGACGCGGTGGATGACCAGTGCATCGTCGAGGTTGTGTGTAGATATGGATTGGTTCACCAGAGTCTCTAACTGCTTTTCGGTCATGCCGGGATAGTGCTCCAGCACCATCGCTTGTACATCATCCCCCTCATTAAAATCGCGCATGGTGCCAACAAAAACAGCGCTGGCACCACTTTTGCTTCTCGCAAGGTGGTTGGAGCGGTAATCGGCCACGGCCTGCCAGGGATCGAAGGGATGTTCCAGAATCTCAATGCCCATCGCTACCTCAGCCGCCGGTGACAGGCGGAAAAAATGCCACCTCATCGCCGTCAGCCACTGTCCGGTCCAGCGCAGCGTACTCTTTATTAATGGCTACCAGCATTTCTTCATCGGCTTCTTGCCCGCTGGCCGATGTCCAGACATCACGCGCGGTTGTTATGCCCTGCGCGTCTATCTCTAGGGTAGCGCTGCCAATGCGCTCTTTCAGGCTGGCGAAGAATCGGACGTTGATGCTCATGAATGGAACGGGGTATTAAGGAAATCAAGGTGATGGCAACCCTATAATAGGGCGAGACCTATTTAGCCACAAGCGAAGGTGTTGCCCATGTCCAGCAAAGCCCGTGAATTTGTTCCGGTTCCCATCGCAGTGATGACAGTATCGGATTCGCGTACTGAAGCCGATGATAAGTCGGGCAAGTTGTTAGTCGAACGCCTGACGGGCGTAGGCCACCGGATTGTCGAGAAGGTTATCGTACCCGACGATGTTTTCCAGATTCGCGCTGTCGTGTCACGCTGGATCGCTGAACCTGAGGTTCAGGTGGTGCTGACCACCGGAGGTACCGGCGTGACGGGTTTTGATGGAACCCCGGAGGCGGTGGCACCGTTGCTGGAAAAAGAACTCAATGGCTTCGGTGAGATCTTTCGGGCTGTATCCTACGAGGAGATCGGCACTTCGTCGCTGCAGTCACGCGCCGTGGCTGGGGTCGCGAACGGCACCTATCTTTTCTGTCTGCCCGGATCCTCCGGCGCCTGTGCAACCGCTTGGGATAAGCTGTTGCAGTTCCAGCTTGATTACCGCACCCGGCCGTGTAACCTGGTTGAGCTGATGCCGCGCCTGCTGGAACACCGCTAGAGCCCCAGGAATCTTCCCCAAGCCAGCATCGGCTGATCAGCAGAACATCCATGGTTATCGGCAATTGATGCGCGGAAAGTCCCGACAAGAACAATACGGGACGCTCTGGTGGATTGCCCATGCACTTGTTCAACTGGATAGTGAAGCCTGTTAGAGAACCCGGGCCTATCTATGACCGATTCCACTGAACCTTCTTCAGCGATGCCACGTGCTGCTCGTCGACGTAAAGGCCGCACAAACGCGCCGGCACGTGCCGGGCTGGTGCAGTTACCCTGGGGTCAGCCGCGATACCTCGATGCCCCGATTGAGCCTTTGGATGCTGAAGGCATCGACAAAATTCATAACACGGCGATGCGTATCCTCGAGGAGATTGGCATCGATTTT
>JBBWVW010000043.1:0-6378 GCA_050256425.1 Arenicellales bacterium
TCAGCCATGATAAAATTATTCGGTTCTGCACATTCGTCATCTTTCCTGTCTAACACAGTGTAGCCCCGCGGTGTACCCAGTAACA
Organism: Arenicellales bacterium; assembly: GCA_050256425.1. Taxonomy (GTDB): domain Bacteria; phylum Pseudomonadota; class Gammaproteobacteria; order Arenicellales; family UBA868; genus UBA868. The sequence goes on from JBBWVW010000043.1 coordinate 86, forward strand.
GGGGTACAGCCTGTCTTTTAACCCCATTCTTGGTAGATCTATTTGATGTTCAGTAAGGTAGCAACCAAAGTTTTCGGTAGCCGTAATCAGCGCCTTTTGCGCCAGATGAACAAACAGGTCAAGGAGATCAACGGGCTTGAGCCCGGGCTCCAGACCCTTTCCGACGAAGCGCTCGCGGCAAAAACCGCCGAGTTTCGAGAGCGAGCGGCTAACGGTGAGGACGCACAGTCCATGCTGGTCGAGGCATTCGCCGTGGTTCGCGAAACCTCCCGACGCGTATTGAAGGAGCGGCATTTCGATGTGCAGTTGATTGGCGGCATGGTGCTCCATGACGGCAAGATCGCAGAAATGCGAACGGGCGAGGGCAAGACCCTGGTGGCGACGTTGCCAGCGTACCTTAATGCGATCTGTGGCAATACTGTTCATGTGATCACCGTGAACGATTATCTGGCCCGGCGCGATGCCGACTGGATGGGCAGGATTTATCGTTTTCTGGGACTAACGGTGGGCGTAGTGGTCTCAGGGCAGGATGGCACGGCCAAGCGTGATGCATATGCCTGCGATATTGTCTACGGGACAAATAACGAATACGGTTTTGACTATCTGCGCGACAACATGGCGTTCAGCGCGGAGGATCGCGCGCAGAGTTCGCTTGATTTTGCCATCGTTGACGAGGTGGACTCGATCCTGATTGATGAAGCTCGTACTCCTCTGATCATTTCCGGCCCGGCCGAGGACAGTAGCGACCTGTATGTCCGGATCAACAAGATCATCCCATCACTTGAGCGCCAAGCCCCAATTGAGGGTGAACCCAGCGCGGTCGAGGGGGAAGAGGAGGGTCCGGGAGACTTTAGTGTGGATGAGAAAACCCGCCAGGTATCCCTCACCGAGGTGGGACATGAAAACGCTGAACGGTTGCTGTCTGAGACCGGCCTGTTGGATGCCGAATCCAGCCTTTATGACGTCACCAATATTAGTCTGTTGCACCACCTCTACGCAGCATTGCGGGCGCACACGTTATTTCAGCGTGACGTTGATTACATCGTCAGCAACGATCAGATCGTAATCATCGATGAATTCTCTGGACGCATGATGCCAGGCAGGCGCTGGTCAGATGGATTACACCAGGCGGTTGAAGCAAAGGAAGGAGTTGCGATTCAACACGAAAACCAGACCCTCGCGTCAATAACCTTTCAGAACCTGTTCCGCCTGTATGGCAAGTTGTCTGGCATGACGGGCACCGCAGATACCGAAGCGGTGGAGTTTCAGCAAATCTATGGCCTGGAAGTAGTCGTTATCCCCACTAACCGACCGATGGTCCGGGATGATTTTTCTGACCTGGTCTACCGCACGCAAAAAGAGAAGTACGCTGCGATCATCGACGATATCAAAGCTTGCGGGTCTCGCGAGCAGCCGGTTCTGGTGGGTACGGCGTCTATCGAGACCTCTGAATATCTTTCTGATCTACTGGGTAAAGAGAACATCGCACACGAGGTGCTCAACGCCAAGCAGCATGAGCGTGAGGCACACATTATTGCCCAGGCAGGCAAGCCTGGAGCTGTGACCATTGCCACCAACATGGCGGGTCGCGGTACCGATATCGTGTTGGGTGGAAATATGGATATGGAGTTGGCTGCTCTTGGTGAACTCGAGCAGGATCAGGTCGAGACCATCAAGCGTGACTGGCAGGCAAGGCACGACCTGGTGGTGGCATCCGGTGGGCTCTACCTGCTGGGCACGGAGCGCAACGAATCAAGGCGAGTGGATAACCAGTTGCGGGGGCGTTGTGGACGCCAGGGTGATCCCGGCACCAGTCGCTTTTATCTCTCGCTCGAGGATAACCTACTGCGAATTTTTGGTTCCGACCGGGTTGCCGGACTGATGGAAAAACTTGGGATGGAAGAAGGCGAGGCGATAGAACATTCCTGGGTAACGCGTGCGATCGAGAATTCTCAAAAGAAGGTAGAGGGCCGTAATTTCGATATGCGCAAGCAGTTGTTGGAATATGACGATGTGGCCAATGAGCAGCGCAAGGTTATTTATGACCAGCGCAATACCCTGATGGCGGTGGATGATATCTCCGAGACCGTAGGGATAGCCCGTGATGAGGTGGTCGAGGAGATTATTGACCGGTATATTCCCCCGGAAAGTCTTGAAGAGCAGTGGGATGTGCCGGGCCTGGAAAAAGAATTTGAATCTCAATTTGGCCAGTCGCTGCCTGTTGGGAAGTGGCTGACAGGAGATGACAATCTCCATGAGGAGACGCTACGCGAGCGTATCGCTGCTGATGTAGCGAGCACCTATGAGGCCAAGGTACAGTCGATTGGTGAGCCGATCATGCGCCACCTGGAAAAAGCCGTCATGCTCAAAACCCTGGACGAGCAGTGGAAAGACCATCTTGCGCAGATGGACCATCTACGTCAGGGTATTGGCTTGCGTGGTTATGCGCAAAAAAATCCCAAGCAGGAATACAAGCGCGAGGCTTTTGAGATGTTCTCGGCGATGCTGGAACATGCCAAGCACGAAGTCGTGGGCATTTTGGCAAAGGTGCAGGTGCAAAGCGAAGGCCAAGTCACGGACATGGAGAACCAGCAACGCCAGCAGGGCCAGACGGGGCGGCAGTTCCTGCACCCTGATTCTGGGGAGCCCGCGTCTCCTGAGTCGCTTGCTCCCGGACTGGGAGTAGATACGCGTACGGCAGATGATCACACAGGGCGGGTAGTTCAGCCGTTCGTCCGCACTACGCCCAAGGTCGGCCGTAATGATCCTTGCCCATGTGGCTCGGGCAAAAAGTACAAGCAATGCCACGGCAAGCTGTAGCCCAGCGGGACTGACCTGCCGGGTATGTCGACCATTAAACGTTCCCCACTCGCACCCGCGCGTTTTCCGCGGCTGCCAGCCGTCAAAGGACTGCACCTGCGCACGGCTCGTGCTGGCATCAAATATGCAGGGCGTGATGACCTCCTGCTGGTCGAATTCGATCGTGGAACGGCCGTAGCTGGAGTATTTACCCGTTCAACAACAGCCTCTGCCCCCGTGCAGTGGAGTCGGCAGGTGGCAGGGACAGGAGGGGCCCGGGCGATGTTAGTCAACAGCGGTAACGCGAATACCTTTACCGGGGCTCAGGGCATGGCCGATGTAAAGGCAACCGCTGCAATGGCCGCAAAGACCATCGGCTGTCGACCTCGCGACGTATTGATTTCATCTACCGGCGTGATTGGCGAACCCCTGCCGGTTGCCCGTTTTGAGCAGGCACTACCACGGATGGGTCGACAAGCAAAAAAGGCCTCGTGGCTACAGGCCGCCCGCGCCATTGGCACCACTGATACCTATCCCAAAGGCAGCACGCGCCAGGCGCGAATCGGTGACACAACTGTCACCCTGTGCGGCATCGCCAAGGGCTCAGGCATGATCGCACCGGACATGGCCACACTGCTGGCTTTTGTATTTACTGATGCAAAATTACCCGCACCTGTGCTGCAGGCTCTACTACAGGACGGAGTGGCCAGATCGTTCAACTGCATTACAGTCGACAGCGATACCTCGACCAGCGATACGATTGTACTCGCGGCTACCGCCAAGGCAGGCAATCGACCCCCTCGATCGTTAGCGGCCAATGAGCTGAAGGATTTTCGCCGCGCGCTTGATGAATTGCTCACTGACCTGGCTATCCAGGTCGTGCGGGATGGTGAGGGCGCAAGCAAGTTCATTACCGTTGATGTCACCGGAGCAGCTTCAGCGGGTAGTGCACACAAGGCGGCGTTGGCAATTGCCAATTCCCCTCTGGTCAAGACAGCCATTGCCGGAGAAGATGCCAATTGGGGTCGGGTGGTGATGGCGGTTGGTAAATCCGGGGTGCGGCTTGATCAGAGCCGGTTATCGGTTGCCATGGGCGGAGTACTTATTGCACATCACGGAGAGCGTGCTGCGGACTACGACGAAACACAGGTCTTTGAGCATCTCAAGGGAGAGAACATATCGGTTTCAGTGGATCTGGGGGTGGGCAGGGCTCGGTCACGGGTCTGGACTTGCGACCTTACCCACGAATACATCCGCATTAATGCCGACTATCGTACGTGATGAGGTGTTGGTTGTTGCGGTAGGTGTTGCCGTTGATCCGTCGGGGTGCCTGCTCGTGGGGCAGCGCCCTGTAGGCAAAGCCTATGCAGGCCAGTGGGAATTCCCCGGTGGGAAACTCGAGCCTGGTGAGACGGATTACCAGGCGTTGGTACGTGAATTTCGTGAAGAACTGAGCCTTGAGGTCTTGTCAGCCAGGTCACTTTTTTCCTGTTTGCACAATTATCCTGATCGTAAGGTCGAGTTGCACCTTTGGCAGGTGACTGACTTTCGTGGTGAGGCGAGAGGCCTGGAAGGCCAGGAACTGCGATGGGTTAGCCCGACAGATTTACGATCGCTTGATTTTCTCCACGGCAATCGTTCCCTGCTTGAGCGGATCTGTGCACTTGTGAATAGCTAGACAGAGCCTTTTGACCTGGATGCCGTCTTTCAGCGCCAGGCAAAGCGTGGTTGTCGCAATTCTTTTACCCGTGTGACCCGACCCAGCAAGGCAACCTCACGGAACTGGTAAAGAATTGCCGCAGTCGGGGCGAAAATCTTATGCCCTATTGTAGGCAGCATTATCGAGAAGCCATCCCGGAGCGATTCGTCGTTTTTCGGTTCCGAGGTATCCACTTTTGCACCGGCAAGCTCATCAACCGGGATAAAGAAAATTTTTTCAACCTCTCCGGGATTGGGAACCGGGGTTAGCCCCGCATCAGCACAGACCACTACGGGGGTGATGCAAAAACCCGACCGGGTAACAAAATCATCCAGCACCCCGATCACCTGATTGTCGTGCAGGGTTAGACCGATCTCTTCTTCACATTCGCGAAGCGCTGCCTGTGTAGTTGACTCACCTTCATCGAGACGGCCACCGGGCAGGGCATACTGGCCAGCATGTCGTCGCAGGTTCCTTGAGCGCCGGGTCAGCAGGATGGCTGCCTGGTTATTTGCTGGCGCAGGTATGATCACAATACTGACTGCCGCACGGATCAGACCTTCGGTTTCACTGGGTAGTTCATCAAGCCGCCCAATATTTTGGCGGACCTGCTGTTTAAGCTGTGAGAAATCTTGCATGAAGACGATCAACTGCCCCGAATCTGGTTACCCTTGAGCATAACGGTTGTTTCCGTGTAGAGCGAGAGGGTTTCCCGGGCGCGGGGCTTGCGAGTTAGCTGAAGACGCGCGACGCATCTGCAGGGGCTTTTTCTGAATTGCCAAATTCTTCCGCGTTGTGCCGCTCAGCGGGCTATTGCGCGAGGCCCTGGAGCCTGCGGTGTAGTGCGTCCACCTGGGCGTGCAATGCTTGCAGTGATCCATCGTTAATGATGACCTCATCTGCCGCCTGGCGCCGTTGCGCGTCACTGGCCTGGACATCGGCGATGGCTCGAAAAGCTTCTGCTGAAAGGCCGCTGCGCTCGCCGACCCGCTGAGCGCGCAGCGCTGCAGGGGCTTCAATAACCAGCACAAGGTCAAAATCGGTCGCCTGGTCGGTTTCTATCAGTAGTGGGATCGAAAATACCGCATAGGGCGCGTCAAGGGTGTTTGCGACTTCATTCATGCGTTTGCGTATTTCAGGATGCAAAATTGCCTCAAGTTGCTTGCGCTTGCCTTTATCGGCAAAGACCATCTGTCCCAGCGCGGCCCGATCCAGATTGCCTGAAGCGCTGAGGACGCCCGGGCCAAAAACTTTAGCGATCTGTGCGACCGCTGGTTCTCCGGCGCGGGTAGCCTGGTGAGAGAAATCATCCGCATCCAGAACCGGCACGCCCAAGGCGGACAGGTATTGAGTCACCGCGGTCTTGCCGCTGCCAATACCGCCGGTCAGTGCGATCCTCAGCATCGGCCTACGCTAGAGCCCAGCGATGTTGAGATAAAGCGTATTCCATTTTCCCCCCCACAGCAGTGCCAGCCAGCCTGCTCCCGCCAGGTAAGGCCCAAAAGACAAGGGTTCGCTGCGTTGGTGGCGGCGCAACAGGATCAATGTGATCCCAACCACAGCCCCCACACCTGCGCTCAACAGAATAACCAGCGGCAACAGTTGCCAGCCTAGCCAGGCGCCAAGGACTCCCAGTAACTTGAAATCACCGTAGCCAAATCCTTCACGCCCGGTCAGCGCCCGGTAAGCATGGTACACCGCCCAGAGTATGCCGTAGCCTGATACTGCGCCAATCAGTGCGGACAGAGGATCAGTAAAACCACCGATGGCGTTAACCAGTAGTCCCGCAGCCAGC
>JBBWVW010000044.1:0-2681 GCA_050256425.1 Arenicellales bacterium
AACTGGTGGTTTTCCGAACGCAATCTAACCGCCGAGTGAACCATCAGCACTGCAATAACGACGCTGCCCCCAACAATGGTCCGCCACCCAGGGTTCTCCCCAATCACCCACCAAACCCATAACGGACCCAACACCGCTTCCAGCAAACTGATCATCGCTACCTCAGGCGCCGGCAAATAGCGTGGGCCCAAAGTCATTAAAACCAGTGCCAATGGCAGCACGACCAGGCCTGCAAGAATAAGCGACGCCCATTGGACTGAATCCATCACTGGAAATTTCGCAAACATCAATGCGACCACGGCTGTCAGAAGTAAGCCGATTCCCGCCGCAGGGACCATGTTAATTTCGCGATGTCCGCGAAGGATCGTGTACAACAGCGCCAGCATGACCGCGTTCAGCAATGCCAATGAGTCGCCAAACCACTGGATGCTGTCCAAACTTCCACTGGCGACAACAATCAGACCTAGCGCCGCTCCCACAATGGCCCAACGTGTGTCGCTCGAGATCCCTTCATCAAAGATCATTTTCGACAGTAGCGCAGCAATGAGTGGCGTGCAGGCAAATATCACCAGCACGTTAGCAACGCTGGTGTAAGAAAAAGCTGCGTAAAAGGTTATCGTGCACGCCACCTGTAAAACGCAGACCAGCGCGCCCCAACGACCCAAGCTACGGACCGCGCCGAAGAATTCGCTTCGCGCGTACAGCGCAAAGCCCAAAAGAATCACGGTGCCTCCCAGAATGCCCCGGCCAAAAGCCAGCGTAAACGAATCAACTGCCGTCAGTCGGATCAGTAGTGAGTCTGGGGTGAATGCCAGGACCCCACCAAGGGTTAACCAGAAACCCTTTCGATGTTCTCCACTCATGGTCTACCCTTATTGTCTAAGTCCTGATCCACGCCTTTTGAGAAACGCCCTGGCAGGTACTTTTCAATCCGCTTTATGTTCCTGATCGTAGATAAATGCCTCAATTGCCTCGGGCGGCACTGCGCCTGCCTGCACTGCTTTCAACGCTCCGCCTGGCGCGTAAATGAGGAATGTCGGCGTCCCTTTAAAAGACTGGCCCGTTTGATCCGAAAAAAAACGCGCCACATCTGCGGGCTCTCCAAGTAGATTAGAAAAGCCCACCTCCCGCTCCTCAATAAAAGCCCATGCCTCAAGCGCCGCGTCGGCACCATCAAGCGAGATACCCAGAACTTTCAGGCGTCCGTCCCGATGCCGCTCGTGCAAATCCGACTGCCCTTGCATCTCCTTGGCACAAACGGGACAACTGTACGACCAAATCATGACCACCAGCCACCGATCGGTTGGAAGCACATCGGCAAAACTGACAGGTCGCCCGTCAAAATCAGAAAACACCCCTGTCGTGGCTCCCGATGAAGGCTCCATTGCCACCCCAAGCATTAACACAACGCCGATCAGCCACCGAGCGGTGTATTTCTTCAAAACTCCCTCCGGAGGCGAGCCGCATTATTTCCGTAACTGACTAAAAGCACCCCGCCGACTACAAGAATCATCCCGAGTGCCGACTTATAGCTAAAGGTTTCGCCAAATAGCGGCCAGGCGATCAGCGCCGTGACCGGCGGCACCAGGAAAAATAAGCTCGCCACCCGGGTTGCTGCCTGATGACGCACCAGCATCCAAAGGAGGGTCATAGCCCCCAGCGACAGGACTACGACCAACCAGGCGAGGGCCAACACAAACTCCCCGCTCCATTGTACGTTTTGAGTATCAAACACGAAGGACACGATACCCATCATCAGCGCCGCTGCCAGAAATTGTAAAAAAGAGCCACTCAAAAGATTCATCTCGCTGCAAAATCGCTTCTGGTACAACGTGCCCACACTCATTCCGATCACTGCTACGACACATAGGATTACTCCAATCACCGAGCTATCAAACAATCCAAGATAACGCGAGGAAACCAGTGCGACCCCTACGGTCCCGAGGAGAAATCCGACCCATTGGCGCGCTCGGATCGGCTCCAAAAGCATCGGACCCGCCAGCACTGCTGTCAGCATCGGCTGCAGGCCGACAATCAGCGCACTGTCTCCAGCCGATACCCCAAGACTGATCCCAAGGTAAATGCCACCCAGGTACACACCATGAACCAGTACCCCTACTGTCATGATATGCATGGCATTTTTCCAGGTACCGGGGCCCTCGGTGCCGGTGACCCAGGTCATCGCCCCCAGGATTAAACCAACCAGGGCGAATCGCAACGCTAAGAACGTCGCCGGCTCTGCGTACGGTAAACCGAGTTTTGCACCGATGAAACCGGTACTCCACAAGACCACAAACACCGCCGGAGCGGCGGCAAATAGAAGCGATGAGCCGGTTGATCGTTCCGTTATCATTAGCTGATCAGCGTTAAGCGAAGGGGCGTAGTCTATGAGATTGGGGGTAGGCCCACCTACTCCAATTTCGACTTGAAATTCAGAGGTTCAACCTTATTTAAATGTTAGTTTGAATTGCAGAATCTATTGAAATGAGCGACAACCCTTTTGTCACAGTAGTAACCCAGGAGAGTTTCCCAACCGAGGTAACTCAACGTTCGGCGGCCGTGCCTGTGCTGGTAGATTTTTGGGCCGACTGGTGCGCGCCGTGCAAGATGCTTGCACCCGTTCTCGAAAAGCTTGCTCTCGAATACGAAGGCAAATTTTTGATGGCCAAAATTGACACCGA
>JBBWVW010000045.1:0-22417 GCA_050256425.1 Arenicellales bacterium
TTGGTGCTGCTGTTTGCGCCATTCGAAATTTTCTATGTATTACTGGCGCTGTTCCTGTTTGGCGCTGCTATCAAGGCCAGTTATCTGCCGCGCAGACTCTAGTAATCATGAGGACGGTATGAGGACAAATTGGGGTCAGAACACAATTACCGCTAATATTAGAAACTATTATGATCTGACCCCAGTTATTACAATATTGGTCTCACAGCCTTTCCCTCACGTTGTTTTGTTTCCCAATCCGGCGCATATCGAGCGCCATTACCGGGGGCTGATAACAGCACCCCCGGGTAATGGCGGTTAGCTGTAACGGTAGAGCCGTCCGGCTTTTTCCATGGCAGCGTTATAGTCTTTGAATATCGGCACTACTTTTGCCTTGGTTTCGGATTCTGCGGCAACTTCATCCCAGAACTTGCCACCGCCATCAGGGTTGGAGCATGACGTGAGGAGCAGTGTGAAGACTCGTGCAAGTCCTACGGGGAAACAGGACTTTGTCCATGGAGATAGGTTAGCGCATAACCTGTGAAACGACGTATATGGCGAAGAGCCTGCTTTTTTGGCAATCAGATAGAGGGTGTAGCTGACTGGGCAGATGCCCAGACTGGTCATCCGGTCTTGATCCGTTTACCTGGGTTGAGGAACAGATCTAGTGATGAGGTTGGACTTACTGATATTGTCAATCCTTGCAACAAGAAAGCAAGTCCTCGCTTTTTAGGCACAAACATGTAACGCTACCCCAGGTGTTTACGCCTGATCCGGGCAAGAGTGCGCAGCATTGAACGAATACGAAGCAAATCAAGATTTATCGCTGGTCAATGATTATCTTGAGCATTGGAATACACCCCCTTACCGGCGCTATGGATTCCACCATCTGCATCAGATCGTCCGTTATGCCTGTAGTTTCCGTTCGTCGCGAGTTTTACAGCTCAAGAGCACACCTGAGCCGGCAATTGCGGAGCTGGCCTCAGTCAGGGATCTCACCGGCCATCCGGCGTTTTCTGCTCTTATCGTTGTCCGGGACAATGAGCTTTTGCATGAGCGCTATGCAAGTGATTTCGCCGCTGATCAGCCCCATTCAATCATGTCGATTACCAAAACTTTCACGCATCTGATGGTGGGCGCGTGTATCGACCAAGGCCTGATTGACGTAGAGAGGACCGTTGCACAGTACCTTCCTGAGATTGGTTCGGGCTACGCTGGCGCACGAATCCAGAATGTACTGGATATGAACATTGTCAATGAATACCTAGAAGATTACGCAGACAGTTCTACCATGGCCCTTGCACACAACGCGGCTATGGGATGGCGTCTGCCATCGCCCGGGCAGGCAGATATTTACAACCGGGATTTTCTTTGCACTATTGAAAGTGACGATCTTGCCAACTCGTCCGGTTTGGTCAATTACAAGTCGGCCAATACAGATGTGCTGGCCTGGATTGTAGAGCGGGTCAGTAAGAAATCATTACAAACGATGTTGCTCGAAATAATCGAAGCCGCCGGGCTGGAGCATACTTTTTACATGTCTACAGACCGTGCCGGTGTCCCCAATACCAACGGCGGCGGGTGCATGACGGCCCGGGATCTTGCCCGTTATGGCCTGATCTTTGCCAGAAAGGGCCAGGGGATCTCGAAAGAAACTGTCGGCAGTCATCAGCTGATGGAGGCGACGAGGCAATGTACCGGCCCGACTTTCGCCGCGCCCGACAATTACATACACTACGGCAACCAGCTCAAGACCAACGGACAATGGATTGGGCACAGTGGCTGGGGAGGACAGCTGCTGATGGTGAATCCCGATAATGCGACGGTCGTTGTATTTTTTAGTGTGCTGGAAAACGAAAGCGCCTCCGATGATTCCTACAGTCGAGCTATTGTCGAGATGGCACAGGAACTGGTCGGACTGTAGGACTCGTGAGGGTCATACGGGAAAATCTGGCGAACAAGGCCGGGCTACATGGGGATAAAAGACTGACAATCTGCCTGATTTATCACTCTAGGTTGTGACTATGAGTAAAGAAAAACAACAAGATTCACCGATCGTCTGCAAGGGCTTGTGGAAAATTTTTGGGGCTAATCCCACAAAAATCCTGAAGGAGGTCGATCCTACCTGGTCGCGAGCCGAGGTGCAGGAAAAGACCGGACACGTTATCGCGGTCAAGAACGTCTCGTTTCAAGTCGAACGCGGTGAGACCTTTGTCGTGATGGGCTTATCAGGGAGCGGAAAGTCTACCCTGGTGCGCTGCATTTCGAGGCTGATCGAACCCACGCGCGGTGAAGTTTTAGTCGATGGGATAGATACGGTGACCATGCCCGAAAAAGATCTGATCGAACTGCGTCGACATAAATTGAGTATGGTGTTCCAACACTTCGGTCTGCTCCCTCATCGCCGTGTCATCGAAAATATTGCCTACGGCCTTGAGGTACGGGGTATGCCTCGGGAGGAGCGTCTCGAGAAAGCCGGAGAAGTGTTGGAATCTGTTGGCCTGAGCGGTTGGGGTGATAATTATCCTCGTGAGCTATCAGGTGGTATGCAGCAGCGGGTTGGTCTCGCACGGGCGCTGGCAGTCGATCCGGAAATCATGTTGTTTGACGAGCCCTTTAGCGCGCTCGATCCACTAATCCGACGCGAGATGCAGGATGAACTACTTCGACTTCAGTCGGTGGTCCGCAAAACGATGGTGTTCATTACGCACGATTTCCTGGAAGCCATCAAAATGGGTGATCACATCGCAATCATGAAAGACGGTGAGTTTGTCCAGATTGGCACACCGGAAGAAATTGTGGCTAATCCTGTGGATGACTATGTGCGGGATTTCTCGGAAGATGTTCCCCGCCATAAGGTCCTGACCGTCAATTCCATTATGAACAACGATTGCTGTTGCTGTAGTGAAAATGAAACCGCATCAGGCGCCCTGGCAATTATGGATAGATACCAGACTCAAGCCGCTTTTATCGTCGACCCGAATAAAGCCTATCAGGGCACCTTAACTCGTGAACAAGCCATGGCTGACTCGGAGTCCGGTTCTCCCATGAACCAGCTCATTAACAAAGAAATTGTCGTATCACCGGATGCTCTGATCGAAACACTGATTGCCACCGCAACCCGTCTCAACCATCCGATTCCTGTGGTCGACTCCGATAACAAACTACTGGGTGCGGTTGACCATCGCGCGATATTACTGGCCATCGAAGGCAGTTAGGCTATAACAGACTGGACGAACGACTCAAGCTGTTTACATCACCAACAGATAATGAAGCTCTCTGGCCAACAACGGAACCTGATTAAGCCCATCGGTATAAGTACAGCCGTCATTGTTGTTTCAATCTTAATTGCGCAGTTCACACCGGACGAGCAAAAATTTCCACAACAAATTGTTGATGCCTTCCCATTTGCTGACTGGATCAATAACGGACAAGCCTGGTTAAAGGAAAACTACCAGTGGGCGACTCGGGCATTTGCAGATGTCATTCGCAATTTAATTGACGCGGTCGAGACGTTTTTGGTGTTGACAGCCTGGCCTGTGATTGTACTCGGCATCGGTCTAATCGCTTTTAGGTTCGGTGGCCTACGCCTTGCCTTAGTCTGCTCTCTGTCGACCATGGCCTGGGCCAGTCTGGATCTGTGGGATGCTGCGATGTCAACCCTCAGCGTGATGTTTGTATCTGTGCTGTTCGCCTCCGTACTCGGAATCGTGCTCGGAATTTTCGCGTCTCAAAACGATCGATTTGAAGCTGGAATCCGACCCGTTCTAGATACCATGCAGACACTACCTGGCTTTGTCTATTTACTGCCTGCAATATTCTTTTTTGGAATTGGTTCCCCACCCTCTGTCCTCGCGATCGTAATCTACGCGCTACCCCCCGTCGCACGGTTAACCAACTTGGGGATTCGCCAGGTGCCCCACGAAACGATCGAGGCAGCACGCTCTTTTGGTTCTACGAACAGGCAACTGCTGTTCAAGGTAAAACTCCCTCTGGCACTGCCATCGATTGCAATGGGTATCAACCAAACGATTATGATGGGGCTGGCCTTGGTGGTTCTTGCTGCCTATATAGGCGCCGGAGGACTGGGCTATGAGGTTTATGTCGGTCTCCGGCGACTCAGATTTGGTCAGGGTTTAGAAGCCGGTATCGCGATCCTCCTCATGGCGATCATGTTCGACCGAATCACTACCGCTGCAAGTCTACGCCAACAGGGCAACGATCCAAACAAAGGGTTCAAGCTACTCCCTAGCCGACTTCAGGGACAACCCTGGGCCGAGACCTTTGAACAAGTCCTCACACTCGTCTATCTAATATGCGGCGCAATTAGTGGTCTGTATTCGAAAGTTCTGGCGGGTCTTGCTCAAACCATTACACGCCCGTTAGGTATCAGATTCAGCAGTGGATTCCATCGACTGGTCATCGCCAACGGGTATTTCCTGACCTCAGTGACCCTTCTTACACTGACCTATCTTTTTGATGCCCACGTCACCGGATTTGGCAACTATCCTTCCAGTTGGGAATTTTCAATCCAGAAACCAGCCGATGCGGGATTGGATGCACTCACAACGAGTACACTGTTTATTGGCATCACGACGTGGTTTCGTGGTTTTGTTTTCAACTGGATGTTGGATCCGCTCGCAGACTTTCTGGTCGGCCTGCCCTGGTGGTATGTGATTGGTTTGCTCAGCGCTTGTGTCTGGTTAGCCTGCAACAGAGCTACCGCAATCGTGTGTGTGTTTGGCTTGCTGTTTATCGGTGCGACAGGTTTATGGTCGATAGGGATGTTTTCGATGGCACAGATACTAGTAGCTGTTGTTCTGTGTATGATAATCGGGATACCGCTGGGCATACTTGCCGCTGTAAACAATACTTTCGAGGCCATCATCCGACCGATATTGGATGCGATGCAGACACTACCCGCGTTTTGCTATCTCATACCTGTGCTGATGTTCTTTGGAGGTAATGTGGTCTCGGCAGTGATCGCTATCATGATCTACGCACTGCCTCCGGTTATAAGATTAACTAACCTGGGGATCCGCGAGGTATCGACCGAGGCTATAGAGGCAGCAACGTCGTTTGGGTCGACATTCTCTCAAACGCTATTGAAAGTGAAAATACCGCTCGCTTTGCCTTCAATTATGATGGGCGTTAATCAATCCATGATGATGGCGCTAGCTATGCTGATAATAACCCCATTGATTGGCGGCGGTGGCATTGGACGGGAAGTCTTTGTCGGACTCTCCCAGGCCAACACGGGTCAGAGCCTGCAAGCTGGCCTGGCTATCGTGTTCTTTGCGGTGGTCCTTGATCGACTGACGCAGGCCCTGAGCACGCGCCAACAAAAAGCATTAGGACTCAATATCGGAGCACATTAGTCAAACCTACTGCAACGCATCCAGGGCCAGCAACTCCGATTGATAATTCTCTTTGAATTGTAATTATTGGCGGGCCCTGAAGACCCTTTGACTTACCCTACCCCAAAGAAACCTTTTTAAACTATACTTTTTGAGACAAAGCGGTTTACAGGCATCAAATCAGCCTGATTCAACACCAACGGAGGTAATCAATGAACAATTGTAAGATTTTCCGAAAATTCACAGTGGCCCTTGTAGTCGCTCTGGGAATGGCATTCATCCCGGCCACATCCTATGCAGCCAAGGGCGTTGTTAAGATCTGGGAAGGCGACTGGACCGGCAACCTTGTTTTCGGACAGCTTGCCCAGATCATCCTAGAAGAAGAAATGGACTACAAAGTCAAGCAGATCTTCCTGGCCGGCACAGCAGGCTGGGAAGCAATGGCCGCTGGCGACCTGGACATCGCCTTGGAGACCTGGCCGAGCTACAACGCGGATGCCAAGGCCAAGTATTTTGCCGAATACGGTGGCGACGGCTCTGTCATTTACGTCACCGAATCGGGTGTGGTTGGTGCTAGTGACTACTATGTTCCGCGTTACATGTGTGAGGGCGATAGCTCGCGCGGCATCGAGGCGACAACACCAGATCTTTGCATGCACGCCAGAGGTGAATGTAGCAACTGTGGACTGGAGAAGCTCAACCAGTATGCCGATGTCTTTGCGGCGCCTGAAACTGCTCCAAAAGGGCGACTTGTAGGTTGCCCGGTCGCCGGCTGGGGTTGTGATGATCAGAAGAGACTCGATCTCAACGGTGTAAATTTTGAGGCTGTCGAACTCGGCACAGACACCGCGCAATGGGCGGAACTTACGGCCGCTTTTAAGCGAGGTGATCCGATACTAGTGTACGCTTGGGAACCATTGTGGATATTCGCAGCCTATGATCTGGTTGGTATTGGCATACCAAAGAATGAAGACGGCAGCTGCTGGCCGGCATGTGGTTGGCCTGAGGACGTGACCTTTCAGTCCGCAAACCCGGACTTTGCCAAAAAGCACCCTGATGTGATTCAGATGCTTAAGAACATGAAACTATCGAACGCTCAGCAGGCGCCGATGATTTTTGATGTGGACGTCGAAAAAATGACCGTTGAAGATGCAGTTCGGAAATGGATGGCATCTAATGAAGATATGTGGAGAGCCTGGTTGCCATAGCGGCTAACATTAATTAAACAAGGCCCCTGGAACCCCAGGGGCTTTTTTTTGGCTACAGATTCAAACCTGGCATAAAGGTTATTTGTTTACTCTCAAGTCTTACCAGACACCGAATAGAATTACACCAGAGGCGCTCAGAAAAACCTCGTCAAAGTCCTCGCCGAGCGAAATCGCGGCAAGTAGCGCGCCTGATACTGGCCGCAAGAACTGCATCAGTGCAATGCGGGCAATACCGCCCCGGCCCAGCGGCCAAGATCTTCACACTGTGCTACTCAGAATTTTCGCCAGCGTGCCGAAGGTGAGCCCCATGGCCTGGATCACGATGCCGGGATACTGCGCTTCGAACATTGCCGAAACCCCACCTAGAGCGAGACCTTCTGCCAATGCATACAGCGGCGCCGTGATCCCTGCCCACTGGCGCTTGAAGATCGTAATCAAAGCCAGCACCAGACCGCCGATCAGTCCGATCCACAGCAGACCGGTGACTGCGGCCGGGTCCCCACTGCGGAAAAATATATTCCAGGTAAAAGAAGCAGTGATGAGGCAGAGCACCAGCAGAATACCTGTCTTGTTGACAGTTCCCGCGAGCGTCATCCGTCCGGCGGTTCCTGCCTCGGCAAAGGTGGCGTCCGGCTTGAATGCCTCGGCTCAGAGCATGGGATTGCCGGACCGGCCGAAAGTCGTCAAGGCATTGTGTTTAGACATAAAGGGCTCGTTGAAATAACAGGTTATATTGTAATGTCAAGTACCCCGGCACAAACCTTAACCAGGCGTAATCGGCGGATTGTCAAAGACAGTGAGTAGTCACACATGGCCTGATGCGTAATTGAGGAAAACTGCAGTGAAAGACACCTTAAGGACACCGCAAGAACGTTTCGCACAATTGCCGGATTTTTCCTACCTGCCCAACTATCTTGATGACCTCGCCGGTTATGAAGGGTTGCGTTGCCATTATCTTGATCTGGGCCCTAGTGACGCCAGTCAGACTTTTCTGTGCGTGCATGGCCAGCCTACCTGGGGATTTCTGTTTCGCCGGATGATCCCGGTTTTTCTTGAATCAGGCGCCCGGGTAATAGTGCCTGATTTGTTTGGCTTTGGCCGATCAGACAAACCCACAGACCAGGCGGTATACACCTTTGATTTTCACCGCAATATGCTACTGTCATTTCTTGCACGGCTGGAGCTAACAAATCTCACGCTGGTTGGCCAGGATTGGGGCGGCATACTGGGCTTGACGCTGCCGATGGAACCCCCATTTCGCTTCTCGCGATTGTTGTTGATGAATACTGTTTTGGGCACGGGGGACAAGCCCTTGGGGGATGGTTTTCTCGCCTGGCGCCAATGGTGTCGGGACAATCCCGATATGTCGGCAGGCCGATTGCTGGGTCGGGCTTGCCCGCATCTTAGCGATGCCGAAAAAGCAGCCTACGATGCCCCTTTCCCCGATGCCACCTACAAAGCGGGGGCCCGGGCCTTTCCGGAACTGGTGCCTGAACATCCGGATGCACCCGGCGCCGCGTTGTCGCGTGATGCCCGTGACTGGCTGTCACAGCAATGGACCGGTAAATCCTTTATGGCGATCGGTATGACGGATCCGGTTATTCCGCCACGGGCAATGATGGATCTGCAAAAAACCATCCGCGGCTGCCCTGATCCGTTTGAGGTAAAAGACGGCGGACATTTTCTGCAGGAGTGGGGCAACAGCGTCGCCCAGGCAGCGGTTAACCGATGGAGTCCATCAGGCGGCTAAAGGCCTGGCCGATTAACTGAATTCATCAAGGCTGAGTGCTGGCTTATACGCCGCCTGTGAGGGAAGGGTGTGGCATAGGGTTGTTTGCCTGCTAGAAAAGTCCCGGACGAAGGGGTGACGCTGCGATCAGGCCGCCGTCGATGGTCAGCGTCTGCCCGGTTATGAAGGTTGCGGCATCGGAGGCAAGCCACAGGGCGGCTTGCGCTATGTCTTCGGGCTGGCCAAAACGCCCGGCCGCGTGGCGAGCCAGGGCATCAGCCCTGGCCGCATCCGGGTCATCTGCAAGATCAAAAGCAGCGTCGGCCATCTCGGTCATGATCCAGCCAGGACAGATTGCGTTGCAGCGTATGCCCTGGTGGCCATGGTCAATTGCGATTGAGCGGGTCAAGCTGTGAACAAAGGCCTTGGAGGCGTTGTACAGCGCCATCGATGGGTCGGCATGATCGGCACTGATAGAGCCGATGTTAATAATGGTCCCGCCGCCGTTACCGGCCATCAGTGGAATAAATTCCCGGCAAAGTGCAAAAACACCCCAGGTATTTACACCCATCAGTGCTTCAAAATCCTCATCGGTACTGTCAACGACAGTTTTCTCTACCTGCACGCCCGCGTTATTCACAAGAATATCAACCTTGCCGAGGCGACTAACGGCCTCGCTCGCCAGTTTCTTTACGTCGTCGCTGCGACTGACGTCAGCCCTAAGTGACGAAACGCCTTGAGGTAATGGTTTTTTGCGCTCGCTTCGGCTGCAGGTCAGCACCTGGGCGCCTTCACGGGCAAAGAGTTCGACCATGGATCGCCCGATTCCACGGCTACCACCGGTGATGACAGCAGTTTTGTTTTTAAGTTGTCCGCTCATGGGTAATTAAAGACGCATCTGTTGAGCTTGAGCTGTCAGCCCGCCATCGAGCACCCACAACTGGCCCGAAGCGTAGCGCGCCTCGTCCCCAGCCAGCCAGTTCACCAGGTTAGCCACATCCTCGGGCGTGCCGTAGCGGCCAATCGGGTGCACCCGGCGGACTTCATTTTTCAGGCTGTCGATATCACCGCTGGAACCAAAGAAACTTTGCAGCATCGGGGTATCGATATACCCGGGGCAGACGGCGTTTACCCGGATGTTATCGGGGCCGTGATCACAGGCCAGCGCCCGAGTCAGGGCATGGACGGCTCCCTTGGTTGCGCAGTAGGCAGCCAGGCCAGGGTCTGCGATAAAGCCATCGTAAGAACCAAAGTTGATGATTGAGCCTCCACCCGCCTCGCGCATTAGCGCAAGACCATGCTTGCAGGTCAAAAACGTTCCGGTAACGTTAATGGCGAATATTCGGTTCCACTCTTCGACCGAAGTCTCTTCAACCGTTTTTTCGATCTCAATTCCTGCCGCGTTCACCAGAATGTCGAGCCGGCCCTGTTCGGTGTTGATCCTTTGCATCACGTTGGTGACGCTTGCTTCTGAGCTGACGTCACACTCAGCATGCAGTACCTGCGCGGGCACTGAATTGGAATCACCGCTAATGTCTGCGGCGTAGACGGTTGCACCCTCGGCTGACAGGCGCTCACAGATGGCGGTGCCGATTCCCCCAGTACCCCCGGTCACCAGGGCGACCCGTCCACTGAGCGAAGCAGATGACTTTGCGTTCATAGGCTGCATGCCCGCTGGTATGCAGCCAGGATCAGGCCGTGGAAGTGATGCACCCCGTGCTCACTCATGCCCGAACCATCAGGGTCAACCAGATAACGCCCCTGGGTAAAGCCTGGGGTGCGCATTCCCCTCTGTACGCTCTCCACCAGGCCAATGTCTTCAGGTTGTAGCACATCATCAATGAAGGCAATGGCCTCGAGTTCAGCAGGCTCGGGCTGAGCGGTTTCGAAGAAAAAGTCGAATTCCTCGTAAGTTTCTTGGGGCCCGACTGGAATGAAGCGCCAGACCATGAAGTTACCGCGACCGGGGTATCGCATCAGTGCGGTATTAGGCCACAGGTACCACACGGCATGGTCGGTGACGCTGGCATCTAAGATGTTATAGGCCTGGTTGTCGGTACGCCCGGCCTGCGCCATGTGACTTGAGTAAATACCGTGCGTCGTGACTTTATAGGTATCCATCTCGACCAGCGAGACGAAGTCCTTGTGGGCAACCGGGCAGTGATAGCATTCCAGGAAATTGTCGACTACCGATTTCCAGTTGGCCTGGATGCGGTAAGTCAGGCGATGGGCGAAGGTCAGGTCCGGCAGGTCCGGCGCATAGGATAGGACCTCGTTAGCAAGGTTTCCGGACGCATCGGCCAGCGACAACGAATCGTTGTCGAGATTCACGAATACCAGGTGACAGAAGGTTTCCACGCGGATAGTGTCCAGGTGAATGTCGGCTTTACAGAAATCCTCAATCAATTCGCTGCGTCGGGCCCGCCACAGGCTGCCATCAAGGTTGTAGACCCAACCATGGTAGGGGCAGGTTATCGCCTTTATCCGGCCAGCACCACTCAGCAGTTCATGGCCACGGTGTTTGCACACGTTATAAAAGGCGCGCAGTTCGCCTTGCGTATCACGCATGGCGACGATGCTTTGCCCCTGGATATCGGCAGTGACATAACTGCCGGGTTCACGCAGTTGTTCTTCATGGCAAAGAAACTGCCAGGTTCGGGCGAATACCTGCTCTCGTTCGATCTGCAAGAATTGCGGTTCAAGATAACAGTCGCTATGGATAGAGCGTGATCGGCTCGCTACGGCATCATAACCATCGCTGATGCGCAGCCATTCTTGTGTATGAAGTTTCAGGCTCACGGGTGAGTAGATACCAGAATAGGCGCGGTCAGTTCAGACAGAGATTTCCTCTGCACACCATTATCATCAAAATTTCCTGGAGCAAGCCAGATCTCAAACGCCGCTTTAAGCTGCGGCCATTCCTGGTCAATAGCCCCATACCATGCGGTATCACGGTTGCGTCCTTTATAAACTGTTGCCTGGCGAAAAACTCCCTCAAAAGACAACCCTAAGCGCAACGCAGCGCGACGCGAACGTTCGTTCAAGGCATCACACTTCCATTCGTAGCGTCGATAACCCAGCTCAAAAGCATGCTTCATCATCAGGTACATGGCTTGCGTGCCAGCTGGCGTTTTTTGCAGGCGCGAAGAGAAATGAATATGCCCGACTTCGATGGAGCCACTGGCCGGCGCGATACGAAGGTAACTGGCAATTCCCATGGCTTTGCCTTGAGGGTCAATGACGGTATAGAACATCGGATCTGACTGCGCAGCAACTTCCCGTAGCCACACCTGCAATGTTTCTGGTGAATCAAAAGGGCCGTACGGCAGATAGATCCAGTCCAGATTATCGACATCTTGCGCAAAGGCATTGAACAACTCCGATGCATGATGCTTTGCATTAAGCGCCTCGAGTCGGCAGTAGGACCCCTCTAGGGATTCCTTGTGAGGAAATGGCGGTGGACACCAGTTAGTGACGGGAAAGCCGAGGTTGAGGTTTGAATCAGTCATAAGAAGTTTCGATAGTTTCAGGATTAAGTTCCTGACCGCGTTGTTTCAAACGTAGGTATGAGTAGCAGGGCCAAGTTGTTTTCTGACCCAATCAATTCTAAATCCAAAAGATGATGCGGGCGCAATCTGAGAAGGACGCGGATTGGTTAGCCCTTTAAGATCTGGGTCAATTATAAGTGGCTCCCTCAGATCACATCCCGCAATCAATAAATCAGGTTTTGTTCCTAAGGCGAGATTGAGTATTGCTGTGCAAGCAATGTCACCACACCATGGACCATCGATTCGCATTTTCATTCCCACCTTCACACAAAGATCGCGAATCTCTCGAGCAATGCTGAGCCCTCCAATGAGTGCCGGCTTGATGCAGATGCCAGCTGCGGTGCGATCATTCACGGCCTGCATCGCAACATCCAAGTCAGTACTGGTCTGGCCATTGAGAAGAATTCTTGCGCCAAGCCCCTGCACCAGTTTTCGGTTTTCTTCATAAAGGCTACACGGTTCCTCCCAGATTAGGCGGGGGTCTTCGACAGAATTGATAGCCTGACTCGCTTGCTCGAAAGACCACCCACCATTAGCGTCTACCAGTAATGTCTGAGAGTTACTCATTAAGTCCAGTGCTGCTGGTATCAGCTCCAGATCATGCTCGAGCGGGTGAACGCCGACTTTCAGTTGAATCACCTTGCGATCTGGCCCTGCGGCTGAGATTCGTTTACTGATGCTGTCCTTGTGATTTTCGGATATGGAAAAATAATCTTCTATGCTGTTGTTGAGTGCGCCTCCCAACATATCGGCGAATGGCATATCTTGTTTTCGCGCCAGAAGATCCAGGTAAGCCGTCTCAAGTCCAAAGGCGATCCCACGCCATGATTTATCTTTTGTCTGGATTTGCTTGATAAACTCAGCGAGAGTCTCTTCTGACTGGCCAACTAAGGCGGGGAGGAATGTCGATTCTTGCGCATAGCGCGCGAGACGTTCTTCAGCTGCAAGAGAAGGGGCAGGGACGATTTCTCCAAGGCCCGATATTCCTTGTTCAGTATGCAAGCATAGAATCTGCCCATATATCGCTTCTTGCGAGACATGGGACATGTTGTAGGGTCCATCGCGAAACGGCGTTTCGAAGTCCCATACCTCAATTTTGTTGATCAGCATCTACTGAGCGCTTGATCAAGGTTGCTGCAATAAAACTGGGCAATGAACCAATAGCTAAACACGAATCTAACCAGACATGATCATTGACTGATAAATCAAACGGGCGAAGTGCTGTTGAACAGGATCCCAGTAAGGAGAGAGAACGCCCCCGTTAAATCCATCGGAAAGCCGACCATTCTGCATTCTCTCAAGAATACCAATGTCTTCGAGATTCAGCTCATGCCAATTGTTGATCACCGCATCGCGAGCATCGTGGTATTGGCCACCGTTGGCACCATCACCCACAAAGTAAAGACTGATGCTTTCTTTGGTGTGACTGGCGTCTATCGGTTTTGGGATAAAAACAACAAGCTGGTCAGGAAATATCTGAAACGCGAAATTGGGGAATAACACGTACCAGTCGCCACGGTTTTTCTTGCAATCGGGCAGGTCTGGAAAGTAAGGAAGGCTTTGGCCCCGAGCAGGGTCAGTTTTCTTAAATTCATAACCACATGAAAGGATATGATTCTCAAACGTCGGTGGCAATCGCTCAGACATCGTAACAAACGAATGCAGCCACGGATGACAGGAAAACACATGGTACGGTTCAATAAAGTTTTCGATCGCGAGCTTCCAGTTGGCATGGATGTCAAAGTTCAGTGACCCACCAATGCCAAGAGAATCAAGATCATAGCCCTTAAGCTTTTCTAGAAGAGGAGCGATATACGATGAAAACGGCCCGGCCTGACCATCCAGATTAACAAAGATCCAATCGTGCCAGGTATGGCAATGTACTTCGACAAGATTGGATGAAGTGCAATTGGTCGGTTGAGTATCATGTTTGTCACCCCCAAAAAAATGAGGTCGAGCCAGCAATTGTCCCTTTAAACTATAGCTCCAGGAATGATTAGGGCAGACGATGGTTCGACAGTTGGATTTCGGCTTATCGACAAGCGCGGCGCCGCGGTGGATGCAAACATTATGGAATGCTCTGATGACCCCGTCGGTGTCTTTGGTGAGAAGGAGTGACTGTCCACTCATCTGCACTGGGTAGACGGTTCCGGTATCGGATAGTTTATGGGCAAATTCGGCAAACACCCAGTTCTTCTTAAAAACGCATTCCTGTTCTTTGAGAAAAAAACCGGGATCGACATAGGCGGCATTCGGCAGAGTTGATCCCTCTGCGGTGGGCGCATTCAGACGTTGCCATAGCGCCTCGTCAAGCCATTCAGTTCCATTCATAGGGCTGACTCCTGATGAAAAGGGAATTCGCCGTTAGTGCTGCATCTTACATATGACAGCCGGTGTCGTGAGGCATGGATTATCTAATTGCCCATGCCGCTTTAAAGCCTTCAAGTATGGCCTCTTCAACGGTCCGGGGGGCTAAAGCATCGCCGATTTTTTTGATTTGAAAGGGCGGGGTATCAGGGTTTTTCAGGTCGTTCATCCAGTCACAATCATTGCTTGACTGGGGCGGGTAACAACTGACAATTGTGTCGACATCATCACAAATAATCGCCTCGCCATTAATCGTATGTTGAAAAAACGCTGTTCGGTCCTGCGCCCCAAAAAACCGTGCGTAGTAAGTGAATTCGACATTAAGACTATGGAGTTCACCGACCCATTGATCCCGCACGATGGCCGGAATGGATTCTCCACAGGTGCTTGCCCCTGAAAGCAGTCTGACCTTGTGGCCGCTCAGTGCAAGCATCTGGGCAACGCCCAGCCCTGCCCAATCGGAACTCCAGTCGGCGATCACCACATTTTGGCCAGCGGGTTTCTCACCTGCAATGACAGACCAAGCGGTGAGAAGTTGAATGTCGGTGACTTCAACCTCGGGTAGGCGAGGGACAGCGCCTGTACTGACGATGACCACATCTGGCGCTATGGTGTGTAATGCATCCTGGTCTGCCGAAGATGCCAGGCAGATCTCGACAGAACTTCGATCCAGTTCGCTCATCAGGTTAGTAGTGACACCACCAAACTCCGATCTTCCAGGGAGCCTTTCGGCCAAATTGACTTGCCCACCGAGTTTGGACTGCTTTTCGTAGAGAAGCACTTTATGTCCCTGGTTGGCGGCGGTTACAGCGGCTTTCATACCGCCTGGTCCGCCGCCAATAATCCATACCAATCGCTTGGTATGGATTGGTTGAGGTTTAAATTCCAGCTCCCGGCCGGTGACGGGGTTTTGAATGCAAGAGATGGCGTGATGGGTTAGTCGATGGCCAACGCAGGCCTGATTACAACCTATGCAAGCCCGGATATCTTCACTTCTATTTTCTGCAATTTTGTTTGGAAAGTCCGGATCAGCGATCAGGGCCCGTACCATGCCGATCATGTCCGCTTTTCCGTCGCTTAGTATCTTAGATGCTGTTTGGGCCTGATTGATTCGGCCGGCAACCAGCACCGGCTTGGAGATGACGGTTCTCAGCTGTGCGGCGTCTTCTGCAACGAAAGCATGTGGAACAGCCATTGGGGGGAAGACATATATCCAACCATCTGGTGAGGCGCATGATCCCGAAATAACATTGAAATAATCCAGATGGCCCTCGTTTTCCAGGATCCGGCAGATTTCGATTGCCTCTGTTTTCTCCACACCAGAGTCAGTTTTTTCGTCAAGAGTTATTCGGATTCCCAGTGTTTTTGAGGCACCGATGGCACGTCTGGTTTTTGCGATGGATTCAGATAGAAAACGCATGCGGTTTTCAAGGTTGCCGCCGAACTCATCCTGACGGCGGTTTGTGCCGGGGTTAAGAAATTGCCCAATCAGGTATCCCTGACTGGCCAGTATTTCAATACCATCAAGTCCGGCTTCAGCGAGACGGGCGGCTGCCGTTGCGTAACTTTCAATCACCTCCCAGACCATTTCGTTAGGCATGGGGATTGGCACCACCCGATAGCGATCGTCAGGAGTATCGGATGCTGAGTAGACCAATGGACGAGATCCATCAAGACTGTACCGAACCGCCCGGCCGGCATGAAATAACTGGCCAAAGACAGCGGTATTATGTTTACCGCACGCGCGGGACAACTTTGCTAATCCGGGGATGATTGTGTCCTGCCCGGCGTTGAGATAAGCCGACTCAAAAGTAAAGCTCGGGTGGAACGCCATACCCTCCAGGATGATCAGCCCGGCCCCGCCTCTTGCGCGGGCCTCGTGGTAGGCAATCAGGTCATCGCTTACAAGGCCGCCAGCGCCCAGTGTTGTGCCATGTGGCGGGTTAAAGATCCTATTTCGTACTTGTGTTGGGCCCAGGCTTATCGGTTCAAATAGGTTTTCGTACATGGGTAATGGGTCTTGGGACGAGGCGATGATGGGCGCTTTCAGCTCTGTACTAACCGGCCGAAGTCAGAATCCTGAAGGTGTCGCATTAATTAAGGTACAAGTGTACAATTTATTTTGTGAAAGATACAAGTGTACCAAAAACAGAGGTTTCTCAGCCCGCGCATGTGTTGGAGCGCCTGACCCGGGCCTTGCCGAGCCTGACACCGGAGTTACAAAAAACCGCGGCTTATGTTCTTGAGAATCCCAACGAGATCGGGGTGAGCTCGATCCGTGAGATTGCTCTGAAGGCAAAGGTAAAGCCCAATTCTTTGGTTCGAATGGCGCGCAGGGCTGGTTTTGAGGGTTACGAGAATTTTCGCAAGCCATTTCGTGAGCAGATTCGCCGCGGGGATTACGCTTATACAGATCAGGCGAAATGGCTTCAGTCGCTGGGTTCGGGAGGCCTACCGGATAGCATTTATGCAGAGGGTGCTGCCGCGACTATTGGCAATATCGAGAAACTTTACGCCATGAATAAATCTGCCGATCTCAAGGCGGCAGCAGATGAGATCGTGAATGCACGCAAGACTTATGTACTGGGCGTAGGCCTGGTTAATGCACTGGCCACCAACTTTGCTTATCTCGCCAATATGGCAATTGACAATGTTGTCTCGATACCCCAGGAAGGTTCAGTGCCTGTGGATGGGCTCGTTCGCGCCAATAGTCAAGATGTACTGCTCGCCATGACCTTTAAACCTTACCGCCGGGAAGTGGCAGAAGCAGTCCAGGCAGCTCGTGCAGAGGGTGTCACGATTATTGCAATATCAGATAGCCCCGCGTCACCAATCTTCAAGGGAGCTGATTATCGGTTTCTAATATCGGTTGATACGCCATTGCTGTTCATATCAACTGTGACGCTTTCGGCTCTGCTGGAATCATTGATGGCATTCGTGATCGCAGATCTTGATGAGTCAGTCATCGCCAGTATTGAGCGCTTTCATCAACGTCGGTACGATCTGGGTATCTACCTGGAGGAGAGTCAGTAAGGTTATGAACAGCTCGCGAACCCAAGAGCGAGATGTTGTTCGTACCCTGGATCCGGTGTACTACACGAGTGAGGCGATCTATCAGCAAGAATGCGCGGGCCTTTTCATGTGCACCTGGCAGTATGCGGGCCATGTGTCTCAGGCGCGAAATCCCGGGGATTACTTCAGTTTTGAGATTGGTGATCAACGGCTTTTCTGTATCCGAAATAGCGATAACGTACTGCTTACCTTCTATAACGTCTGCCAGCACCGGGCGCATCAACTGGTAGAGGGGCAGGGTCACTGCAAAAAGGCCATTGTCTGTCCGTACCATGCCTGGTCATATGGCTTGGATGGGAGCCTGCTGCGTGGCCCCAACACCGAAGTGATCCCGGCGCAGGCGAAAGAGGACATATGCCTAACCCCGGTACGGACACAGGAATTCTGCGGGTTTGTTTTCGTCAACCTGGATGACGAGGCCGAGCCAATGGAAGCCTGGTTCCCACAGGTAGAGGCTCAACTGCGTGCCTTTGTGCCAGATATAGACCTGCTGAAGCCCGTGAAAACGATTTTGGTGAATGAAAAGTGCAACTGGAAGGTCTCGGTTGAGAACTATTCTGAGTGTTATCACTGCCGAATTAATCATCGAACTTTTGCCACAGGGGTTATCAAGCCGGACACCTACGATATTCAGCCACAGGGTTACTGTCTTCGCCACACCACCGAATGCCAGAATCTTGAAAAGATGACCTATCCCATAGACCTTGCAGCCAATGCGCATGCGGGTGATTACTCCTCCTGGTACCTGTGGCCAACGTTTTCTTTCCAGGTTTATCCGGGCAACATTCTCAACACTTATCACTGGCAGCCGATATCGGTAGATGAAGTTATCGTCTCACGCGGCTGGTATACAGCGGGGGGAATTGCGTCAGATGTTATCCATAACCTTGCACTACAGGATCGCCAGACCACCGTGGAAGAAGACATTCATTTAGTGGAATCACAGCAGCGGGGCTTTGCTAGCCGGGGTTACAGGCCCGGCCCCTTGGTGATTGATCCTGCCGGTGGTGTCAATTCAGAGCATTCAATAAAAGTACTGCAGCAATGGATGCGCGAGGCAATAGAGAAATAACCATGGACTCGTACACTAAGCCTGACCACTGGTCCCACCCGCGAAACAAGCTTTTCCCTTACCAGGTGGGGTTTACCTGTCCACCACATGATTGGGATGCGGCGCCTGCAGATTTTTTGCGAATGACGCCTGATTCAGTCGGGGTGCACGGACGCATGCTGCATGTGCCCGACTACGCGCATCGACTCGATCAGCGCAAAAAAAACTTCGACCTGCTTGAGGAATTTGTGCAATGCATGGCCAATAACGGGGCTGATGTCTGCGCCCAGGTCGGTTCCAACTGGGTGCATGCCAGTGGCCTGGGGGTAGAGGGCATTCGCCAGCACTGTGAGATGCTGGGCGAGAAATATCAGACGCCGTTTCATATGGCCGGCTATGCCATGGTCGAGGCGTTACGGGATCAGAATATCGAGAAGATTGCCCTTAATGCGGCTTATCATCATCGCGACTGGTGGCAGGGTACCGTCAGCTTCCTCATCGAAGCAGGCTTTGACATGCTATGGGCGGGCAATTTTCACGACCAGGGCTGGTTTGCAACCCAGGAAGAGATCAACCAGTGCATCTGGTGCTTTGATGGTGATCTCGCTCAAAAGAGTTTCCAGTATGTGGCCGAGCAGGCACCCAATGCCGATGCTTACCTGATTAATGGCATGTGTAATTTCCGTTCCGGGCCCAATGGCCAGGCCCAAAGACCGGTACACCTTGAACGCACCATTGAGGCGATGCTGGGTAAGCCGATGATCAGTCACGACAACGCTTTGTACTGGCGGGTGTTTAAAACACTTGGCCTTGCACCAGTGACTCAGCAGGGCCAACTGCTTTCTTCATTAAAGGCGGCATAAGAGATGCACAAAATTCTCGTGCTGTGGGCAACACCCCGGTCTACCTCAACGGCCTTTGAATGGATGATGCGCCAGCGTGGTGATATGCAGTGCTTTCACGAACCCTTTGGTGAATGGTGGTACGAAGGAGATGGCGCGCTCTGGCCAAGGTTAACGCCCGATAGTCCTAGAAAGCCGGGACTCACCTTTGAGGTGGTCTGGTCTCGCATGAAGTCAGCAGCGGCCAAGGGTCCAGTGTTCTCCAAGGACTTTCCGCATTACATCGAGAACTACTGGACCGATGATTTTCTCGAACACTTCAATCATTCTTTTCTGATCCGCGATCCCGCCAAGGTGGTCACCAGCGTGCAAAAACGCTGGCCGGATGTCCATCTCAAGGAGTTAGCATTCCTTGAGCAGCGCCAGTTGTTTGATCGACTCTGCGACCGTGACGGCAAGGCACCGCCCGTGCTGGATAGTGATGATCTGCTGCGGGATCCGCAAACCACGGTAGCGGTGTACTGTCAGGCTGTCGGCATTGACTTTGTTCCGGAGGCGCTCACATGGGAGCCCGGTTCTGTCACTGAGGATTACAGCTGGTTCGACGGCGGTTCCTGGCACGAGAAGCTGAAAAACTCGGCCGGGCTGGCACCGCAAGAGCCGGGATTTACCGATATCAATACCGCCCCCGATTACGCCAGGCGCTTGTACGAAGAGGTGCTGCCTCATTACCAGCATCTTTATGCCCATCGGTTGCATTGACTCCTGAACTATCGGTGATGATCGCGATATGAAAATAAAGAAGATCTCGGTTTACCAGAAGGACCTGCCGCTGTCCGAGCCTTACTGGTTGTCGGGCGGCCGGCTGAAATTCGAGGTTCTGGATGCCACCTTCGTCAAGATCGAAACCGATGATGGCTATACGGGCTGGGGCGAGGGCACGCCCTGGGGGCATACTTATGTCCCAGCTCATGGGCCTGGTATACGGGCCGGGATCCAGACGATCGCACCTGTCCTGATCGGCGCTGACCCTCGACAGTCCGAGCGAATTGAATACGTGATGGATAAGACCTTGCCCGGCCACCCGTACGTCAAATCTCCTATCGATATGGCGTGCCTGGATATCACCGGCCAGGCAACAGGACAATCTTTTCCAGACCTGTTGGGTGGGCGTTATGAAACCGGTAC
Organism: Arenicellales bacterium; assembly: GCA_050256425.1. Lineage (GTDB taxonomy): Bacteria > Pseudomonadota > Gammaproteobacteria > Arenicellales > UBA868 > UBA868. The sequence goes on from JBBWVW010000045.1 coordinate 20,342, forward strand.
GCGCATCATGTCATCGGTGTCTTCCGGATCACCAGAGACCATGGTGAAGACCATTGAGAAATACCGCGCGATGGGCTATCAAGGTCATTCGGCAAAGGTGGGTGGCAGCGATACCGATCTTGATATTCAGCGAATCCGACACATAGAGCAGCATCGGCTTGAGGGCGAACGCATTCTCTACGACGTTAACCGGGCATGGACCCGCCGCGAGGCCGCTATCGTCATGAACGCGGTCGCGGATCTGGGCGTGACCTTTGAGCAACCCTGTGAGACTACCGACGATATCAAAGCGGTACGTGCGCTGACGACATCCCCCATCTCGGTGGATGAAACTCTGGTGAGTATCAATGATATGGTCAGAATCGCACACGAAGGCATCGCCGAGGTGGTCAATATCAAGATCAACCGGGTCGGCGGGCTGACCAAGGCGCGCCGCATCCGGGATGTGGCAATCACTCACGGTATTCAGATTTATGTCATGGCGACGGGCGGCTCAGTTATGGCCGATACCGAAGCGGCGGCACTGGCGCAAAGCACTCCTGACGAGTTCCGCCTTGGGTGCTGGGCCTGCCAGGACATGTTAACGGTCGATGTAGCGCCCGGCACAGGGCCGCGAACCAAAAACGGCCATCTTCTGGTGCCCGATCTTCCGGGCTTGGGGTTTTCACCGGATGAGTCCCTGCTGGGAAATCCCAGCGCCGTGTACAGATCGTAGAGATTTATCTTCCGAACGTGTGCAGAAAATGACAACAGATATTCCCGGCACAATGAATGCGATGGTGCTTACCGGCCACGGCGGTCTTGAGAAACTGGAATTTCACCAGGACTGGCCCACGCCCAGGCCGGCACCGGGCGAAGTGCTCATCCGTGTCGGTGCATGTGGCCTTAACAACACCGATGTCAATACCCGCAGCGCCTGGTACTCCAAGGGCAATACGGATGCCACTACCGGAGCGGCGTTGGCGGGCGCAGAAGATAACGACGGCTCGTGGGGTGGTGCCAGGATCACCTTCCCAAGAATCCAGGGAGCAGATGCCGTGGGGGAGGTTGTATCGCTGGGCGATGGCGCGGATCCGGCCTTGATGGGGCAGCGGGTGCTTATTGATACCTGGCTGCGTGACTGGAGTGACCCGCTGAATCTTGAAAGGACGGGGTACTTTGGCAGCGAGTGCGATGGGGGTTTTGCGCAGTACACCGTAGCGGATCAGCGCTACGTTCATCCTATCGAATCGGAGTTTTCTGATAGCGAACTCGCTACTTTTGCGACCTCGTATGCCACCGCAGAGAATATGCTTAATCGTGCTGAGGTATCGGCTGGTGATACGGTATTGATAACAGGTGCTTCGGGTGGCGTGGGTTCGGCACTGATACAACTTGCCAATCGCCGGGGAGCAAAATGTGTTGCCATGTGCGGTGCCGACAAGATCTCGGGTGTTCGCGCTGTTGGTCCGCTCGCGGTGATTGAACGCTCACCCGCAGACCTCAGGGCTGCGTTGCGTGACGCAACCGGATGGGATTCGGTAAATGTGGTTGCCGACGTGGTTGGCGGTGTGCTGTGGCCACAACTAATCGGTATCATCTCGCGCGGTGGACGCTATACCTGCGCAGGTGCTATTGCCGGACCGGTTGTGGAATTTGACCTGCGCACTTTCTATCTGCGCGACCTCACTTTTACCGGTGCTACGGTGCTCCCGCCTGGGGTGTTTGGGGATCTGGTGGGGTATATTGAGCGACAGGAAATTCGCCCATTGCTGGCAGCAACCTACGCGCTGGAAAAACTGCGCGAAGCGCAGCAGGCCTTCATTGACAAGCGCCACGTGGGCAACATTGTGGTGCACCCGTTCGAATGAACACGTCTAGTCGAGGTCAATAACGTGAGCAACACAAACCCGGATGCCATGATCCTGATGGATGACTGGAGCGATCTTTCGGAGTTTCAACAGCCCGAGCCCATTGATGATGATCGTCTGCACGCCTGGAGATTATTCCGCCTGCGGGAAAAACTCCTGGAGAACGATCCCGCAATGTGCATGCTGGTCAGCCCGGTGAGCCTGCGCTATGCGGTGCACTATCGTA
>JBBWVW010000046.1:0-7051 GCA_050256425.1 Arenicellales bacterium
TACAAAATGGTTCAATACCAATTTATGAGCCTGGCCTTGAGGAATTGGTTCGAAGCAACACAACGGTTGGACGTTTGCGCTTTACGACAAGTCTCGGAGACGCCGTCAAATTTGCTGACATCCTGTTTATTGCGGTAGGCACACCACCGGGGGAAAATGGTTCGGCTGATTTAACACATGTGCTTGGGGCAGCAAAGGGCATTGGTGAACTCCTTTCGAATCCCTTGGTCATAGTGAACAAGTCGACGGTACCTGTAGGTACAGCTGCACGAGTGGAGAAGACTATTCAGGCCGAGTTAGACAAACGTAATATTGTTGTCGATTTCTCAGTAGTCTCAAACCCGGAATTTCTAAAAGAAGGCGCAGCAATCGAGGATTTTCTAAAGCCCGACCGCATAGTAATCGGGGCAGCCGATGAAGGGCCACGCGCGCGGATGCGCGAGCTTTATGCTCCATTTAATCGCAGCCGTGATCGATTGCTATTCATGGACGTGGCGTCAGCCGAATTGACCAAGTACGCTGCGAATGCGATGCTTGCGACTAAGATTTCTTTTATGAATGAATTAGCCAACATCGCGGAACGGGTCGGCGCCGACATCGAGTCCGTGCGAGTGGGGATTGGATCTGATCCACGGATCGGTTACGACTTTATTTACCCAGGGTGCGGTTACGGCGGATCTTGCTTCCCCAAAGACGTGACGGCGCTCGCACAAACGGCAGCGCTGGCCGGTTACCCAGCGCGAATCCTCAACGCGGTAGACGAGGTTAACAAGTCGCAAAAACTGTTGCTGGTTGACAAGATCGTTTCGCGTTATGGTGACGACCTGAGCGGAAAGAAGTTCTCCATGTGGGGTTTGGCATTTAAGCCGAATACTGACGATCTGCGAGAAGCGGCTAGCTTGGACATTATCGAAGGCCTTAACCGGCGTGGGGCGGCGGTCTCAGCTTACGATCCGGTGGCAATACCAGAAGCCCAGAAAATTTTCCGTGGCAACAAACAGGTCACCTTCAGTACCGGACTCTATGATGGGCTTGATAACTCGGATGGGTTGATCGTCGTCACAGAATGGAAACAGTTTCGTAACCCAGATTATGATCTGCTCCGAACACTGTTGCGTGACCCGACCATCTTTGATGGCCGCAACGTCTTCGATCCCGACGTAGTTTGTCAGCATGGCCTTAATTATTACAGTATCGGACGAGTGCCCTTGATCGTTCCGACTTCAAGCTGAGCAAAATGAAAAGCCTTCTACCAGTCGATCTGATAGCCGGTGTTCGTGTGTTGGTTGTCGGTGATACGATGCTTGACCGCTACTGGACAGGAACCGTCGATCGGATTTCTCCGGAGGCCCCTGTGCCAGTGGTGAACGTCCAACAGGTTGAGGAACGGGCGGGCGGCGCCGGGAACGTGGCGGCAAATATTGCATCGTTGGGTGCTGGATCACAGCTTTTATCCTTTGTAGGCGACGACGATGCTGGACGCCGAGTAAATTCGATTCTGGAAATGGCTGGCGTGGACCGGCACTTACATATCGATCCAAAGTCGCGCACAACGGAAAAGCTGCGCATAGTCTCGAGGAATCAGCAGCTACTGCGTGCGGATTTTGAGGATCGACCAGACTCAGACCTGCTCGCGAGAAGCGTAACCGACTTCAAAGAACTCCTAAATGGCGCAGATGTAGTGGTTATCTCAGATTACGGAAAGGGCGGGTTGGCCAACGTTGTGGAAATGATCGGCACTGCAAAAGAGCGGGGCGTTCCGGTGGTGGTTGACCCCAAGGGTGGGGATTTCACGCGTTATTCGGGCGCAACAATGGTCACTCCAAACCGTCAAGAATTCGAAAGCATCACGGGCGTTCCGGTCGGTGCACCACAATTCGCCCAGGCCGCAGGCGAGTTGGTGGAAAGTGCAGGGCTTAAAGGGCTCTTGGTCACTCTGGGCCCGGATGGAATGATACTTTTTCTTACTAACGGAGATGTTATTAGGCAAGAAGCGCAGGCTCGAGAAGTCTATGACGTTAGTGGTGCTGGGGATACGGTTGTGGCCGTCATCGCGGTGGCGATTGGACTCAAACTGGACTGGACCCTAAGCCTTGAATTAGCGACCCGCGGTGCAAGCGCGGTGGTTGGACGTTTTGGAACCAGTGTCGTCTGTTTGTCAGATTTGGAAAACCATGAGGTTGGACGAATCTAATGCTGGTTGTAACTGGGGGTGCCGGATTCGTGGGTTCCAATTTGATCGAGGCGCTCAATCAGTCTGGAAGGGAGCAAATTCTTCTGGTAGACGATCTGACGGATGCCAGCAAGATCACTAATCTCGCAGATCTGACAATCTCTGATTATGCGGATAAAGATGAATTTCTAAGCGACATTGAGAGACACGGAATACCTGAATCGGTGAAGGGGGTATTCCACCAGGGGGCCTGCTCGGACACGATGGCAACGGATGGCCGGGATGTGATGTCGACCAACTATGTCTATTCCAAAAAACTCTTTTTAGCATGCGCGAGGGCGGGGGTTTCTTTTATCTACGCCTCGTCGGCATCGGTTTATGGACGAGAGGGGCCTTTTCGTGAGTCCGGGGAAGGCGAGCAGCCATTAAACGCCTATGCGTATTCTAAATTTTTGTTTGACCGTTTTGTCAGTAGCGAAAGGGCTCACATCAGTAATCAAGTGGTTGGATTGAGGTATTTCAACGTCTACGGCCCACGAGAGGATCACAAAAGTCGGATGGCGTCGGTGGCATGGCATATCGTTGCACAATATCACGAGGGCGGGGCTGTTCGTTTGTTTGATGGAAGTGGTGGGTATGGTCCTGGTGAGCAGCGCCGCGATTTTGTTCATGTCCAAGATGTCGCCCGGGTGAATCTGTTTTTTCTTGATAATCCCTCGATTAGTGGAATCTTCAATGTTGGCACCGGCGCCAGCCGAAGTTTCAACGAAGTTGCCTTGGTGGCGATTAATGCATGCCGCGATGTCGATGGGGATGCGCCACTGAGCCTGTCTGACGCCCAAAGCCAGAAGGTGCTAAGTTATTTTCCAATGCCGGAAGCATTAACTGGCAAATACCAGAGCTTTACCGAAGCCTCTATTAATCAATTGCAGTCGGTCGGCTATTCGGTGCCCTGGACGAGCTTGGAAGAAGGGGTGGCGCGCTACGCGCGCCAACGCTACCAGGCCTTGAAGGCTAACTAAAGCCTCGATCGTTGAGTTGCTTTTTCGTGAGACAAACCCCGAATCTTTTGCCGAAAAACACATGTGTCATGGTCACAGGTGGGGCTGGGTTTATCGGGTCAGCTGTGATTCGGCGCCTGATTGCAGATGGTTATGGCAAAATCGTAAATGTTGATATTCTTACTTATGCAGGCAACCTTGAGTCATTAATTGAGGAGTCAAAATACCCAGGATATGTATTCGAGCAAGCCGATATCCGTGACAGCGCTTTGATGGGTGAGTTGATCACTCGATATGAGCCGCATGTGATTATGCATCTGGCTGCAGAATCCCATGTGGATCGTTCGATCGATGGTCCAGGCGCTTTCGTTAGCACCAACATTTCGGGAACCTACAATCTACTCGAGGCGGTTCGTGCTTATAACCAAAAAACCCGCGAGGGGGCTAGAGCTTCGATCCGTTTTCATCATGTTTCGACCGACGAAGTGTATGGCAGCCTTGAACAGCAAGGTCTTTTCACCGAGGACTCACCTTATCAGCCCAACTCCCCGTATTCGGCGACTAAGGCTGCCGCTGACCACCTCGTTCGAGCGTGGGGTGAGACATTCGGGGTCGATTTTGTACTGTCCAATTGTTCGAACAATTACGGCCCATACCAATATCCAGAGAAACTGATTCCCGTCATCATTCAACGAGCGCTTTGCGAAGATTCGATACCTGTCTATGGTAGGGGCGAGAATATACGGGACTGGTTATTTGTGGACGACCACGCAAGGGCGCTGGTCCTTATTATGAGTCAAGGCGAATCGGGGAGAACCTACAATGTTGGTGGCGATTCTGAGAGAACCAATATCGCAGTGGTTGAGGAGCTTTGCCGGATTCTTGACGAGATCTGCCCAAGGGAACCCAAGAAACCCTATGCGGACCTGATCGAGTTCACCTCTGACCGGCCCGGTCACGATTTTCGCTACGCCATTGATGCGTCACGAATTCGTGCGGAGCTTGGCTGGCGCCCACAACAGAGCTTTGAGACGGGTCTTCGCCAGACAGTGGAATGGTATCTCGCAAACGGAGACTGGGTAACTGCTGTTAGCGGCTCCCGCGCTGCCGGCGAACGACGTGGACTAGGAGCAAAAAGATGAGAGGACTGATCCTGGCAGGGGGTACGGGTACACGACTTACTCCGGTAACAAAAGTGATATCCAAGCAGCTTTTGCCGGTATATGACAAGCCCATGATTTATTACCCTTTAAGCGTTCTTATGTTAGCTGGGATCCGGGAAATCATGCTGATCTCGACACCGCAGGACACGCCTCGGTTTCAGGATCTTTTGGGAGATGGCTCCGGGTGGGGGCTAAACTTATCCTATGCGGTGCAGCCGTCTCCTGACGGGCTTGCCCAGGCTTTTATTCTTGGCGCGGAGTTTATTGGGAACAACCCCTCAGCCCTTGTTCTTGGAGATAACATATTTTACGGACACCAACTCTCTGATTCGCTTCAGCGAGCCTCTGCACTGAAGCGCGGCGCGAGGGTTTTCGCGTATCCGGTACGCGACCCTGAACGATACGGCGTAGTCAGTTTTGACTCCGAAGGTCGAGTAGAAACACTGGAAGAGAAGCCCGTAAACCCTCGTTCACGTTATGCCGTTACCGGACTCTACTTTTATGACGAGCGCGCACCGGAGTACGCACGAAGCCTCAAACCATCTGCAAGGGGTGAACTTGAGATTACCGATCTTAATCGACGATATCTCGAGGATGGGTCGCTGAATGTGGAATTGTTAGGCCGGGGCACGGCCTGGCTTGATACCGGAACTCACGAGTCATTACTCCAGGCGTCCGTTTTTATTGAAACACTCGAGGCCCGACAAGGCATGAAAATTTGCTGCCCCGAGGAAATCGCCTACCGTATGGGATATATTGGAATTGAAGAACTGGCAAAACTGGCTGGCGAACTTGGAAAAAGCAGTTATGGGGCATATCTGCAGGAGCTAACGCAGGAGTAGTGATCCTAAGAGGATGACTATGTCTCGTATAAGATGAGAAAAAGAACGCTGCAGTCGGGGAGCCAGGTTCGCCGCTCAGACCCCGCCTACGTATTTGCAAGTCTGGCTGAGCATCGATTTGTGGTAGCCCAGCTTTCCCGTCGTGCAATCCTGGGTCGCTACCGGGGCACAATGCTGGGGCTGTTTTGGTCTCTTTTCACGCCATTGCTCCTGCTAGCTGTGTATACCTTTGTTTTCGGGACAGTGCTTCAGATCCGTTGGGTTGACCAGGGAGGGGGTAACCTGGAGTTTGCAGCGATCCTATTCTCAGGAATGCTGATTCATGGAATTCTTGCAGAATGCCTTACTCAGGCGTCATCGCTGATTTCGGCGAATCCACAGTACGTGAAGAAGGTTGTATTTCCCCTGGAGGCGCTCGCTTGGGTGACCGTGATCGGCGCGTTTTTCCAGGGTCTGGTTAGCACCTGCGTACTCGGAATCTACCTTCTATTTGTTAATGGTACCGTACCGTGGACCATCATATTTTTGCCTTTACCGTTTTTTTCGTTGGGCCTCGTGTGTCTGGGTATCACGTGGTTAGTGGCTGCTACCGCGGTGTTCCTAAAAGACATTGCTCAAGTTGCCGGGATTCTCACCACAATTCTATTTTTCATGGCTCCCATTCTTTACCCGAAGACTGCACTCCCGGAACAATTCCAGATCTTTCTTTATCTGAACCCAATCACTTTTGTCATTGAGCAGTTTCGCGACCTCGCTCTTTGGGGCCGGCTGCCGAACTGGACCGGACTCGGTATTTATACTGCTGCGGCGTTCGCTTTTGCCTGGGGTTCGCTGGCGTGGTTCCAAAAGACACGCCGGGGATTTGCTGATGTCCTCTGAGTGCGCTATTAAAGTCAGCCAGCTAGTGAAGAATTATCGGATTTACGCTCGTCCGGTTGATCGGGTGCGGGAAATGTTTTCGATCCGGGGGCGCAAGTATCACTCAGAATTTGCCGCAATTGAGAATCTTAGTTTTTCGGTAGACAAAGGGGAGACAGTTGGGATCATCGGTCCTAACGGCTCGGGAAAGTCCACCTTGCTCGAGATCATTTGCGGCACACTGACCCCAACGAGTGGCGATGTTTCGGTTAAGGGGCGGGTCGCTGCTTTATTGGAACTTGGCGCGGGATTTAACCCGGCATTTTCGGGCAAAGAAAACGTCTACCTCAATGCTGCATTGCTAGGTGTTTCTAGAGCTGAAATAGATGAACGATTCGATGAGATCGTAGAGTTTGCCAACATTGGGGAATTTATCAACCACCCTGTCAGCACCTACTCGAGCGGTATGTATGTTCGATTGGCTTTTGCTACAGCCATAAACACCGATCCAGATATTTTGATCGTCGATGAGGCGCTTGCAGTTGGCGACATTCGGTTTCAACGGAAGTGTTTTCGGCGTTTTCAGGAGATGCAGGAGGCAGGCAAGACTATCCTCTTTGTCACTCATGCGGTTGACCTTGTCCAGGCTCATTGCTCTCGAGCAATCTACCTTAGATCGGGGAGGATCTCTTCGGTCGGGGCACCGAAGACCGTTATTCAGGACTATCTGGAAGATCTTTTTGGAGCTGCCGGAGAGTCATCGATCCAGTCGCTTGAAGATTCCGCTGGGAAACGTCTATCGGATATCGAGGACAACGGCAAAGAGTCTGTGAAATCGAATGATGGACCACCACCGGATACCGGAGTTTCAACCGTACTAGTGAATCACCGCGAATTGGCGACCGTTGCGGGTCAAGTGACTCCCAACGATTGTTGTGCAGCCCAGCCCACCTACAACCCTAATGAGTATCGATGGGGGGATCAGCGAGCCGTGATTTTCGATTACCAATTGAC
>JBBWVW010000047.1:0-35980 GCA_050256425.1 Arenicellales bacterium
TTCGAGCAACACCACCTGGACGACTTCGGTTTTCGACAATGCCGTACCAACTGTAAAATTTGATAATGAAAAAAGCCACATCAGCAAGAACGTAAAGATGATTTGAGTAATAGATCCACCAACAACCCAGCTAACGAATGCAGGATTTGCGGCGGGGGTGCTCATCTCGAACCCCACGACCAGGAGGGCAAGCCAGAGCAAAGAAAAAGGAAGAGCGTAAAGAAAGCGAACCGATGCTGCACCAAGATCGGTGAGTTCAGACTTTAAGTGGCGCTGCACTGCAGAGCGCAGGTTCTGAAAAAACGCGGCGGCGATGGTAAATGGAATCCAAAGCATGATTGGTGTTGATCTGAGATCCTAGTGCCTGCACACTGGGTCTGGGCAAGTTAAAGGATAGTTAGGCGAGTTGTGTGCAAAGTGTGCCTGGTCCGATGGCTGAGGGTTAACGCGCCTCGCTGGCCCGTTATGCTTAAAGAGGGGTCCAGGCGATCAACCCGATAAAGCGGCTAATCTTAACCTTTCCTGCATCTGGCTCAACAAATTAATCGATGACCTTAACCGGGTACCCGGGATAGCGGTATCCCCTATGCGCTTAGCCCTTCAACTTTTTTAACAAACCCGGTATCCGACGCTGGCAGAATCACTTCCTGTTTTGGAGATCAAACTGACGGACCGATGATGAATAGCCCAACCGTGTTGTCGCATGGCGCTATGTTGCTTTTCTCCGCCTTAGTGGCGGGGTCATTCAGTCTCGGCCACATGATCGCAAATGAGATTACGCCGGCCGCATTAACGGCGCTGCGCTTTGTGATTGCCGCCATGATCCTTGGGCCGCTGGTGTGGCGGACCTGCGGCGTCTCTCGTGATGATCTGGCAGCATCGTGGCGTTATTTACTGTTGGGTGGGCTGATGGGGGCTTATTTCATCCTGATGTTCGAAGGGTTGAAAACCGCCTCGGCGGTGTCGGCCTCGGCAGTATTTACGTTGACGCCCGCTTTGAGTGCAGTCTTTGGTTATATCCTGCTGTCTCAGTTGGTGACATCCCGGATTGTGGTGGCGCTGGGTATTGGGGTAGTTGGGGCGCTATGGGTAATTTTCCGCGCCGATTTTAATTTAATCTTTGCGCTGGATATTGGTCGGGGAGAGGGGATTTATTTCCTGGGATGCGTTGCGCATGCGATCTACACGCCATTAGTCCGAAAGCTTAATCGGGGTCAGTCGCCTGTTGTCTTCACCTTCGGCACGATCCTGGGAGCTCTGGTGTTGGTGCTTGCCTATGGGTTTGGCGATCTCATGGCCATGGATTATGAAGGTTTACGACCAATAGTCTGGGGGACATTGATCTATCTTGGGGTTTTTGCCAGTGCCTTGTCCTTTTTGCTTATCCAGTATTCCACGCTTCATTTGCCTTCCTCTAAGGTGATGGCTTACACCTATCTGACACCCAGTTGGGTGATACTCTGGGAATTGGCCTTGAGACATCCTCTGCCCCCGCTGATGGTGTGGTTGGGCGTTGTGGCAACCATACTTGCCTTGTGCCTGTTGTTGCGTAATGAATCTTCGCGACAATAGGATCGCATTTGTTAATTCCTGAGAATCCGCTCGTGTCATGTGCGAATGGACGCTTCATTGGAGGGTTTCAGGCGATGCGAGACTCGTGATCACTGTCGTGTCGCCGGCGTGACCTTATCTTTATTGACCTTGCAGACGGTTGACCACCCGGCGATGCAGCATTCAATATACCGCCTGAATTAATATGACAAAGTTACGGAACGCACCGATTGTTTTGTTCGTGCCCTTCGGAGCAAGGATGCCGTTATCTGGGCGCAAGAAAACCGGAGCTATCATATGTCGTTGCCCCTGAGGCCTGAGCATGTCCCGCCTGCGTGGGTGCCCATTGCGATATTGATATCGCTGGGCCTTTTATGGGGGGGAGTGACCAACGTCGCCCGTTTTGTGGGGCTCTCGGGAATCCCACCTCTGGCGTATGCGTTTTGGACACTGATTATCGGTGCGGGTCTGCTGACCTTGGTAAATCTTGTTCGCCGCAAACGGTTTCCTCTCTCCCCGAGGCATTTGGGGTATTACCTGGTTGCGGGTGTCCTGAGTTCCGGGTTGCCCACGGCAAATATGTTTTGGTGCCTTAATTACATCAGTGTAGGAGTCATGTCGTTGGCGCTGACCATGGTGCCTTTGGCCACCTATCTTTTGGCAGTGGTATTTGGTCTGGAAAAGCCCCATATCAAACGGGCGTCTGGTATCGGCTTAGGTCTATTAGGGGCGCTACTTGTTATTCTGCCAGATAATGGTCTGCCGGCAGACCAGCCGGTCGGCTGGTTTATGATGGCCTTTTTCACTCCGGCCGCCTATGCCGCCGGGACCGTATATACAGCCAAATATAAGCCGGCCGATGTGGAATCACTGGTTGGCGCCAACGGCATGATGCTTGGCTCTGCTTTGTTGCTGCTGTGCCTAACGCTAATTTCAGGGCAGTGGTACGCGCTGTGGGTAGATGTCACGCTGGTCAATGGCCTGATAACCCTCCACGGGGTTGTATCGGCAATCGCGTTTACCTTGTTCTTTACGCTGGTACGTATTGCTGGGCCGGTCTATTTCAGCCAGGTGGCATATCTGGTCACCGTTTTTGGAATCGCCATTGCACTGGTAGTATTTGGCGAGCGTTACAGTGTTTGGTATTGGCTTGCCTTGGGGGTAACCATTTGTGGTGTGTGGCTTGTGAATAGCGCACAGCGCCAGGCGGGTCATATCGCCTCCAAGGCCTGATTGTTTTACCTCGTTCTCAGAATTTACGAGGTCAAAAAAAACCTGACGCTACAGGTGTAGCGCCAGGTTTTTTAGTTTAATAACCCGTACTTGTGATCAGGCAAACCACCAGCGTTCTACGGCTTTCATGCCGTCAAGTTCCCAGTTGCCCCCGATCACATCCGGATGGCGTACCTTGTCGTTGGTGGCGAAGATATCCTGCAGGAAGAGCGGCAGGACTGTGCCACCATCGTTATGCACAATCTGTTGCATCTCTACGTAGATCGCACGACGCTTGGTGGTATCTGTCTCGATACGCCCCTGCAGAAGTAATTCATCAAAGTGGGCATTTTTCCAGTAGGTATCATTCCAGGCCGCTTCTCCCCAGTAGACAGTGGAGAACATCATGTTCTCGGTGGGACGACCCGACCAGTAGCAGGCCGAAAACGGTTTTTTCATCCAGACATTCGACCAGTAGCCATCATCAGGTTCACGCACCACCTCGACATTGATGCCCGCAGGCCGCGCCGTCTCTGTCATTAACTGTCCGGCATCAACGGAACCGCCAAATCCTGTTTCTGCCGCGTGGAACTTAATATCCAGGCTGTCGAAACCGGCTTTTTTCAGGTGGTATTTGGCCTTGTCCGGGTCATATGTGCGTTGTGGCAGTTCATCCGTGGTGGCGCGATAGACGTTAGCCGGTCCAATCGGGTTATCGTTGCCCAGCTCGCCGTAGCCGCGCGCGACCACCTTGAGCCATTGCTCTCGATCAACGATGTATTTTATCGCGGTACGTACATCGTTGTTATCGAACGGCGCGATATTAGTCAGCATGGGCAGGGTGACCTGCTTGTTGCCTTTGGTCACATCTACCACGATGCCCGACTGGCGCTTGAGCAGGTCAGCGGTCTTGGGGGCCACGTTGTTCATTGCGTCGATCTCACCGGTGCGCAGGGCATTCTCGCGAGCCGCTGAGTCGGCAATCTGCAGGGTTTCGACCTCGTCAAAGAAACGCCGGTTTGGCTTCCAGTAATTAGGGTTGGCCTTGGTCAGCGTACGTACGCCGGGTTCATGTTCAACCAGGGTGTAGCCAGCGGTGCCAACTCCGGACTGCCAGTCAATAGTGCCATCACCATTAGAGGGGCAGACCAGCAGATGATAATCCGTCAATATGAACGGGAAGTCGGCATCTCCACCGCTCAGTTCCACCACCACGCCGTACTTGCCATCTGCTTTTACTGAGGTCACCGCGCCCAATTGACCTTTGGCTGCAGACTTGGAATCTTCACCCAGGTGGTGGTTCAGCGAATCCACGACGTCTTCTGAAGTCAGCGATTTGCCGCTGTGAAACTCGACACCCTGGCGAATCTTGAAGTTCCAGGTCTTGGCGCCATTACTCCCTTCCCAGCTTTCCGCAAGTTCTGGGACCAGATCACCATTTGGGGCGACCTCGGTGAGGTTATTGCGCAGTTGAGCAAATTGCACATTCATCATGTAATGATCAAGAATCTGACCTGGATCCAGCACGTCGCTGGTGGCGCCGCCGGTCACACCCTGGCGAAAGCGTCCACCTTGTTTTGGTGCGGCCAGTGCGCTCTGTATGTAAAGTCCCGGCGCCATGGCGCCCAGCCCCATCGCCGAGATGCGGGAGAGGAATTCCCGTCGGCTCATCTTGCCTTTGGCCACTCGGGCCTGTAGCTGATCGATTTCAGATCTTTGTCTGTCGTACATTTATCTCATCTCCTTAGGTGCATTTAGTATGTTTTCCGTTGAGGGCGTGATTCAGTCACGATGTTCTACGTTGACCATTTTCGCAACGATATTTATAGTTAATGCGGGCTGGGACTCAAAGTCAATAATAAACATTGAAATAGCGTCTTATTTATACGAAATGATTGATTGTTCTGTTTTCGCGGCAAAAGCGCACGCCGAGTTTATTGCCTGGGGCCTGTCCCGAAAGACAGTCATCACAGAAGGTCACGAGGGATGATTCTCTCCCATTCACGACCGTGGACGACTGTGTCGCCTTCAAAGGCGCTAATCTTGGCCCAAATATAAAAATTAGCGACGTCACACGACATGGTGGTCTCGGTTTCGGTCCGAATAGACCAGTCATCGCGCGACATCCAGCAGCAATATAGGGTTCTGGATGAAGCGCTTAGTGGGTCATCCGGGATAATCGACCAACAGTCCTCGTGGCGGTGACGTATCCGCATTCCGTGATCTGGTATTTCTTCCTCACCAGTATCGTCAATGACTTGTAGTTGGGTAGCGTTGTTATCGCAGCCGTGTTTTACCCATCGGCGATATTCGGCCGGACGATGCTGGATGTACTCGGGTAGTGGATTCGGGTTATCGGGTTCAGGCATGTCATAGGTGTCATTGCCGCACCGTACTGGCAAATCAAGGCGTGTGTGCTGACCGGTTTCGATACAGGCTGTGACCCGATAAGGCCCCGGCATCACCATAGGCCAGTATGCAGTCGATATGGCGAGGCCGATGCGGTGCCCACAAGGGAAGCGGTAACCACATTGGTCGAGGCTTAACGCAATATCCATGATCTTGCCCGGTTCTACCGGGTTGGGGTTCGCATGACTCGTGCGGTGGGTTAGGTTGATCACCCCCCAACTGACTCGAAAAGAAGTCCCGTCAGGATGCATATCCAGCAAGCGCACCGCGAGGTGGCCCACGGGTTTGTCGATCGAAACCCGTAAGGCCATTGTGGGTTGCCCAAGGATTTGGACAGATTGGTCAAGTACCGCGGTTTGGAAAACGAGCGAGCCGGCGTTATCACCGGTCTGATCGCCGGCAAGCTCCTCATCGGGTTTAAGGGGGAAAAATTCTCCAGCTGCAGTTCCGGTATCCAGCGGTGAGCAGATTGTCAGGTTGGTGGTTGTGCCCGGACAGTCGGTGAGATCTGAGGTGTTGGCAGGGAAAAAGCCAACCGTCGATATATCTTTGCAAGGCCAGCACTCTTCGGCGACCCAGCGTCCTGGCTCATGCGTCCGAGGAAGAGACGGATGGACGCCTTCGGAGATATAGGCGCGGTAGGCCGGCAGCGCATCAGCTCCGTTGTCCTGTCCTTTTAACCAATGATCCCACCAGCGCAATGCCTCGTTAAGAAAATCCATCCGCGGGTGCGGATAAGCAAAGTGGGGATACTGGTGTATCCAGGGGCCATTGATTGCCTTGGTCGGGCCCGCGAAATATTGGGCGGCAGCCGGGGGTGCGTTGAGATAGCCGTCAGCCCAGCCGCTGATCACCAGCGCGGGAGTCGTTACGGCGGCGTAGTTCTCGCACACAGAGCCATGGCGCCAGTAGTCATCCCGGCGCTGATGGGATAACCATGTCTCAAGTGGAAAGGGCTGGGTTTGAAGGCGATGCAGCCACATATCGCGCCAGCATTCGCCTACCAGAGCGGGGTCGGGGGGTCTCGATGCATAACACAGCATGACAGCAGACCACCAGGCATTGGAATATAGTAGGCAGCCGTTCTTGTAGTGGATGTCATCGTTATAGCGGTCGACGGTTGTGCCAATAGCGACGACAGCCTTCAGTGCCGGCGGGTTCATGGCGGCAATCTGCAGGGAGTTAAACCCGCCCCAGGAGATGCCCATCATGCCGATGTTGCCGTCGCACCAGTCCTGCTTTGCAATCCAGGCAATGACTTCGACGCCATCGGCCAATTCTCTGGGCGAATATTCGTCATCAAAATCACCGTCAGACTCACCAGTGCCAGATATATCCACTCTGACTCCAGCGTAACCATTGCTGGCAAATATGGGGTAGGTGGATTCATCGCGCAAAGCGGTACCGTCGCGCTTGCGATAAGGCAGGTACTCAAGGATGGCAGGGGCGCGGTGTTCCAAGGCAGATTCGGGTAACCACGCCCTGGCTGACAGTTTGCGTCCATCAGCAAGTGGAATCAGAAAGTGCTCAAGCTCATGGCACCGTGTTGACGGTTGCTGGTTCAATGGGTTTGTGAATAATTAAGGCTTATCGATTTGAGGAATCCGCGGGAAGTATCTAGTCTGGTCACTGAGTTCAGCCAATAAGGGGCAGGCTAGCCTAGTTTTGATATGAGGGATCTTCGCGATCCAACATGCGAATCAACGCTTGCCAGTTGCGATCAAGATAGCTGTCTGCAGTTTCGGCTTTACCGACAAGTCCATACTTTTCAACGCCCGCTATTACCTCATCGCTTGGAATAATATGTTCAGCGCCTGATGCCATGACATCGACCTGAATCTTGCAGGCACTCTCAAGGGTGTATAAGAGATAAAAAGCCTCAGCCATGTTGCGGCCCGCAGCCAATAAGCCATGGTTATGCATGATCATGGCCCATTTATCTGCCATGTCTTCGCCCAGGCGCTTGCATTCATCATCGTTGTCGGTGGCCAGATCGTAATGGTGATAACAGACCAGGTTGATAATCTCATTAGCCTGCTGACCTAAGGGTAAAAGACCGCACGTCATGGCGGACACCGCTGTTCCGGCACGGGTATGAGAATGCAATATCACGTTTACATCGGGCCTGGCCTTCAGGACAGCCGAGTGAATCGCATGGCCTGCATCGTTATAAGGGTAATCTCCGGATACGACATTACCCTCGAAATCGACTTTGATCAGATTGGATGCCGTGATTTCCTGAAACAGTAACCCAAAAGGGTTGATGAGGTACTGATTTGGTTGCCCAGGCACCCGGGCGCTTAAGTGGGTGAAGATCAGATCGGTCCATCCGAATTTAACGAAGAGCCGGTAACAAGCGGCAAGTTCCTGGCGAAGCGACCACTCCTCGTTGGAAACCGCTTGTTTGGGGGCAAGTGAGGTGGGCATGGCAGTCTCCTGTATTTAGGGAGGTCAGGCAGTGGATGGCCTGGGTGTCTTGTCGATCAAGATATAGACTTCATTATTTTCGATACTGACAGGATATGTCATGAGGTCAATGCATGCCGGGGCTGACAAGGCTTTTCCGGTACGCACATCGAAACGGCCCTGATGAAGCGGGCATTCAATGACATTGTCAATCACGATACCATCCTCGAGATGCTCCTCCTCGTGAGTGCAGTAGCCATCGGTTGCAAAAAAGCCATTCGGCGTATGGTAGATGCAATAGGTCTTACCCTCATGATCAAATCGTAAAACGTCTTCTTCGTCGATCTCATCTGATCGACATACATAAACGTTATCTGTCATTCTTTTTCATCACTTTGAATTATCACAATTTGCTTTCTCCAACTCCCTTCTTACATGGTTGCCTTGGAGATCGGAACAGTAAGATCTTGAGAGATCATAATTGGTGCTTGGCGTATGGTACGTGCTCGAGTGCTTTTTCCAAGAGACCGACGGATAACAACTGATACAAGCTCCAAATTAGTCCGCCAGAATCCAGGGTCTGGTTCGGGAAGTTGGGCTGCTATTTCCCGGCCAAGCGCGGGAAGCGCAAAGAAAGGCACGTTGGGATATAGGTGATGTTCAACATGATAGTTCATATTCATATACAACGATTGTCCCAGCCAGTTTGTCCGGAATGAGCGTGTGGTTTCAAGGATGAAGGGCGAGTTCACTGCGGCTTCGGCGTGTTGCAGTATCGTGAAAGACTGCATGACCGGCGCTCCCAAGAGTCTTGGGATCACGAGAAACCATAACAGCCAGACATGTCCGAAGAGGATTGCCATAGTGATGGCGCCATACAGCAGGATAAAAATCCGTGCGTTTCGAGTTAACCGGGGTAATTCGTCCTGAGGCACCACTTTGCGGATCATGGGCGAGTACTGCGCACAGGCTATTTGTACCAGCCGGGTGATATGGAAGCGAAGCATAGATATCCCCGTGATCTCGAGCAGCCAGACCCGGAATGTCATTGGCAGGTCGAAAGGCATCTGGCTGTCCAGGTTCTGATGCCAAGTGTAGGTATGGTGGTTGGTATGGGTGTACCGACGATGCAGGGGCTCCTCCATATACATCAGGGATGAGAGCCAAAGCACCGCTTCATTCAGCCAGCGGGTTCGGTATGCCGTGCCGTGGGCGGTCTCGTGAGAAAGGGCATAAGCCGGCAGGGTAAGCATGCCCCCATGGACAAGCATCGCAAGCCAGACCCACTCGGTACCCATCGCCAACCAGACGAGCTGCCCGGTTAAGGCTAGACCAAGGCCCCATTGCAAAAGAAATACCAGGCCTGGTCTGTTTTTGCGCCGACGAAGGGATTTGATCACTTTTGGGTCCAGGCGAACACCCGAAGATGCCGCATTGGTGGGTACAAGGCGCTCAGTCATCAACTTTTCCATTGCGCTCGATGGAGTACGAGGGGGGTTTCCGCGCGCATTGAATTGGGACACCTGCGTCATGATTATCCTAAACACCTGCTTCTAACCTAGGGTGCCAGTCTAATGACACCGTGGGGTGACACCAAGTTGCTATACTCCTTTTGCTAAGCCAGTAAAGAATATGGTCCACTTGGAATTTGGTTTCAGTATTCGATTATCTCAGTTAAATTACGTGCCGACCGGCGCCTTATTGCCGGCATCTGGCGTCGGCCAATGAAGCCCGGTGTACTAGACGGGAACATTTTTTGGGAGAATGTGTGTCTTCGTTAACTAAGGTCATATTGCAGCGCCTTGGGTTAGGAGTGCTAACCCTTTTTGCGGTCTCTTTGATCATTGCGTTTGCGGTTGAGCTGTTGCCGGGTGATATCACTCAGGCCATGCTTGGCCAATCGGCGACGCCTGAGACAGTTGCGGCGTTTCGGGCTGAAATCGGGCTGGACCGTCCGGCGCATATCCGCTATCTGCAATGGCTCAAGGGCATGCTTACCGGTGACATGGGTAGGTCTTTGGCCAGCAAACGCGAGATCACTGAGTTTATCGGGACCCGACTCTCCAATACGCTCTTCCTGGGCGGGGTTGCCGCGGCCTTTGCTGTGCCCTTAGCTTTATTTCTTGGCCTGCTCGCGGCACTGTATCGCAACAGCATTTACGACCGTATTGTGAACCTGGCAACACTCACATCTATCTCCTTTCCGGAGTTTTTTGTCGCTTATATCCTGATCCTCTTTTTGTCGGTGAAAAGCGGCATATTTCCAGGAATCTCTAATGTCAGTACAGACCTTGCCTTTGGCGATAAGTTTTTTCGGACTCTCCTGCCGGCCTTAACACTGACGCTGGTGGTGTTGGCTCACATGCTGCGCATGACTCGGGCGGCAATTATCAATCTATTATCCAGCCCATATATCGAGATGGCTCACCTGAAAGGCACCCGGCCGTTTCGGGTGATCGTCCACCATGCGTTGCCCAACGCATGGGGCCCAATCGTTAATGTAATCGCACTCAACCTCGCTTACCTGGTGGTTGGAGTGGTTGTGGTCGAGGTCGTGTTTGTATATCCCGGGCTGGGGCAACTACTGGTCGACAGTGTTTCCAAGCGGGATCTGCCCGTGGTGCAGGCCTGCGCAATGATATTCGCCGCCGTATACATCCTGCTAAACCTGTTGTCAGATATTGTTTCCATCGTTTCCAATCCTCGCCTGCTGCATCCAAGATAGGCGGCTACGGTTATGGGTAAAATGATTCTCGGGGCTCCACTTAGCGCAAAGATCGGCCTGCTGGTCATCCTTGGCTACGTTTTCACTGCTGTGTTCGCGCCCTGGATAGCACCTTACAGTGAAACCGCGATCGTAGGCTCGTCTTACGAACTATGGACGGAACAATTTATTTTTGGAACTGACAATATAGGGCGAGACTACCTCTCGCGCCTGATTTTTGGTGCACGTAATACTATCGGGATCGCATTTGCTACGGTGGTCATAGCCTTTCTGATCGGTGGGGTCACCGGGATGCTGGCCGCTATCCTGGGCGGTTGGTACGACATGGCAATCAGTCGGTTCGTCGACATTCTGATGGCGGTACCCAGTTTGATCTTTGCGCTGTTACTTCTGACTATTTTCGGCACTTCGATCCTCTCGTTGATACTGATCATCGCCGTGCTCGATAGTACCCGGGTGTTTCGAATTTCTCGCTCGGCAGCCATGAATGTTGTGGTGATGGAGTTTGTTGAAGCGGCGCGGTTGCGCGGGGAAGGCATGTGGTGGGTGATTCGCAAGGAAGTGCTGCCCAATATCATGGCTCCGTTGCTGGCGGAATTCGGATTGCGTTTTTGTTTTGTCTTTCTTTTTGTCGCGGCGCTCAGTTTCCTGGGATTGGGAATTCAGCCGCCAACGGCAGACTGGGGTTCGATGGTCCGCGAGAACGCCGTGTTGATTAATTACAATGACATTACACCGTTGTTGCCGGCGGCAGCGATCGCGGGCCTGACGGTTGCGGTTAATTTTGTCGTTGACTGGATGCTTCACCTGTCCAGTGGCTTGCGCAGTGATTAGTAGACCCGCTAACGAGGATATTTTGTGACCGACAACAACCATTCCCACGATCACGACCACACCGAGCCTCCTGGAGATCTTGAGCTCAAGGTCAAGGCACTGGAGTCCTTGCTCGTCGAAAAAGGCCTGGTAGATTCAGCCGCACTGGATGCGTTAATAGAAACCTACGAACATAAAGTGGGGCCTCGTAACGGTGCGCAAGTTGTGGCACGGGCGTGGGCGCAACCCCAATTCAAGGAATGGCTACTGCGCGATGGCGCCGCAGCAATCGCCTCTCTGGGCTTCACCGGCCGACAGGGGGAGCATATGCGGGTGGTGGAGAACACCACCACAGTGCACAACCTGGTCGTTTGCACTTTGTGCTCGTGTTACCCGTGGCCAGTACTGGGTCTTCCCCCAGTGTGGTACAAGTCCGCTCCATACCGCTCAAGAGCGGTAAGCGATCCCCGCGGAGTGCTTGCTGAATTCGGCACCACTGTCGACCCCGATATCGAGATTCGGGTCTGGGATTCCACCTCCGAGATGCGCTACCTGGTATTGCCGCAGCGCCCGCACGGGACACAAGACTGGACGCAGGCGCAACTCGCAACCCTGGTCAGTCGAAACGCCATGATCGGGGTTGAAAAAGCACAACAGCCTCAGGATGGCACGGCGGCATGAGCGGCGGCCACGACCTCGGTGGCTTGAGTGGTCTTGGGCCGATTGCCCCGGAGCCCGAGGCTAACGAGCCCGTATTTCACGCCGAATGGGAAAAACGTGTTTTCGCATTAACCATGGCTAGCGGATCTTTGCGCCGCTGGAACCTGGACGAGTCACGCCATGCACGCGAACGCCAACACCCGGCGGACTATCTGCGCAACAGTTACTATGAAAACTGGCTGGCTGGCCTACAGACCTTACTGGTTGAAAAAGGTTTGTTGTCCGCGCAGGAGTTAGCAACTGGAGCGAGTCAGGGCGAGGTTTCCGATAGCGAGGCTGCGCCGCTGCAGGCGAAGGATGTACCGAAAATTCTGTCTCGCGGTGGGCCCGTTGAAATGGTGATTGAACGTGCCCCGTGCTTTACCCCGGGAGACTGGGTGCGGGTGTGCAGCCAGGACCCAAGGGCGCATACCCGGGCGCCTGTCTATGTGCGCGGTAGGGTCGGACTTATCAAGGAGCATCACGGTGCTCATGTGTTTGCCGATCAACATGCGCGCGGTCAACGCGAGGGACACCATTTGTACAGCGTAGCGTTCTCTTCGAGCGAACTATGGGCTAGTCCAGAAAACGGTGAGACTGAATTCAAGGTCATGGTTGACCTGTGGGAGCCGCATCTGGAGTTAGCGTGAAACCCGATAAAACTTCTCATATCGATAAACTTTCGGGTTTAGCCTCTGATGGCGAAGGCCCCGTATTCGCGCAGCCTTGGGAGGCGCAACTATTCGCTATGGTGCTTGAGTTGGCTCGACAAGGTGTTTTTTCCTGGGCCGAGTGGACTAAGATGCTTGGGGTCGAGATAGCTGCTGTTCGGGACCGCGGCGAGGCAGACTCAGGGGTTACTTACTATCGACACTGGCTGGTAACCCTGGAGCAGATATTATCTGAGAAAGGCGTTGTACAGGACTCTGACCTACAAAGCCGTATGACACAGTGGCGCGAGGCTTACTTGAATACTCCACACGGCGAACCTATTCACCTGGCGGCGGGCGATTCCAGCCAGACCTGAGTTCTCAGCCGGTACGGCTGTACACTCAACAGGAAATTGAAGTTTTAGTCTCCCGAGCTGGTTGATCAGCACCGGTTGAGAAAGAAGAGGGAAGATATGGAGCGAAAACTAAGCACGATATTGGCGTCCGATGTGGTCGGCTTCAGCAAGATGATGGCTGCGAATGAAGAAGATACCTTACGGGTGCTGGGAAAACGTCGCCAGGTTATCGATGGCGTAATTGCTGAGCACGATGGCAAGATTTTTGGCTCCGCGGGCGACAGCATCATAGTCGAGTTTTCCAGCCCCATTAATGCGACCAAATGCGCAGTGGAGATGCAGGATCGGATGGCGGCAATGAACGAGGATGTTCCAGAAAGTCACCAGATGATATATCGCGTGGGGATCAATATTGGCGATGTAATGGTTACTGAGGACAACCTGTTTGGCGATGCTGTAAATATTGCTGCGCGGCTGGAGTCTGCCGCCAAACCGGCAGGCATCTGTGTCTCCAAAACGGTTTTTGACATGATCAGCCAGAAGGTTATGGTGTCGTTTGAGGATGCAGGTGAACTCGAACTGAAGAATATTGAGCAGCCAGTTCAGGCGTACTTTGTCATCAAGAGTAAGGGCGGTACTCGCTATGTGCAGCAGTCGGAGCAACCTCAGGTAGAGGTTAAAGATGCGGAATCCGGGTCGTTGGCAGTCATGCTGTTCAAGAGTCTGAGCAAGGATGAGGAGCAAGCCTATTTTTGTGAGGGCTTCTCCGAGGACCTGATATCTGCTTTATCAAGATTTAGCAGTCTGACTGTGGTTTCGGGCAATGCCAGTTTCTCTTATCGCGACAAGAGCATGGGCCCAAAGGAGATCGGCCGTGATCTGGGAGTTCGTTACATACTGGACGGCAGTGTTCGAAAGCTTGGCAACAAGATGCGTATCAGTGCCAGTCTGATTGGGGCCGAGAACGAAAAGACGGTCTGGGCAGATAAGTTTGATACCACGATAGATGAGATATTCGACACCCAGGACGAAATGATCGAGACCATAGTCGCGACCATAGTCGGCCGGGTTGAGGTAGACGGGATAAAGCGGGTTAGTAATGCCAGGCCCGAGAATCTTTCAGCCTATGACCTCGTGTTGCAGGGATTGGAACATCACCGCCGTAGTAATTTGACTCGAGAAGATGCTCCCCGGGCACTATCCTTGTTTGAAAAAGC
The DNA here is from genome assembly GCA_050256425.1 of Arenicellales bacterium. Lineage (GTDB taxonomy): Bacteria > Pseudomonadota > Gammaproteobacteria > Arenicellales > UBA868 > UBA868. Next base: position 14,039 of record JBBWVW010000047.1, read on the forward strand.
GATCGAAGCAGATCCATCCTACGCTCGGGCGCATGCGTGGCGTGCCTGCTCACTGTCGAACTGCGTGGCATGGGATCCGGATTCCTACCCTGAGGATTGGTTTGATGAATGTCGGGGTTCTGCGGCGAGGGCGCTGGAGCTAGACCCGGATGATCACGAAGCGAACAGAATTATGGGTGCGATCTCGTTAAATCTGCGGGATTTTGAACTGGCCAAGCATCACCATGACCGCGCCGAAGAGTTGTGTCCGAGTGATTCTTATATTCTTGGCAAGAATGCCGAAATGCAACTTTTTCTTGGAAACCCGGACAAAGGTCTCGAAAAAGTCACTTGGGCAATGCGGATCAACCCGTTCTGCCCTGATGATCTGTTGGAAAAGGACGGTAAATGTAGATTCTGGCTTGAAGACTACGAAGGCGCGCTGCAAAGCTTTAAGAAAATGCGTATCGAGAGTCGCGACAGCCTTTTTTATACTGCTGCAATATTTGGCCGTCAGGGTAAGGGCGATCGGGCAACGCAGGCCCTTCAGAGTGCGATTCGCCTATCGAACGTATCCATCCAGCAATTTGCCGACAGCCAGCCGTTCGAGGATCAGGAACGCAATCGCGAACTCCAAGAAATGCTCGAATCCATTGGCGCGTGAGTGCGTGGTTTTGCGGACGGGTTGTGTTGCGATGCCTGATTGATCAAAGGATGCGAAGCCCTTGGGCATTAACGCCTTGGATTGCAGGATGCCCGGTGGGTTAATCAGTACAGCGTGGTTATGCATTATTTCCAAGCGAAACGAAATCGCTTTCATATACACTAGCGCTACCCGCAAACACCGCTTTCGAGCGGTGAATTCGTAACTGATCAAGGAGAAACTAGTGGACGAAGAGGTATTTAATATTCAACTACGAAAATTTTTGAAGAAAGTTGGAATACAGTCTCAAAGAGAGATCGAAAAAGCCATTCGAGACGGCATTGCCCAAGGATCCCTTGAGGGCGTAGAAACCTTGAAGGCGTCAGTCAGGCTTCAGGTCTTGGGTACCGACCTGGATGTCACCATCGAAGACGATATTAAACTTGCTTGAGCCGAGTTTCGCACCAGGCGTCGCCGGGCGTGTGAGCGGCGTGTCTACCCCTCTTGTCGAGATCACAGACGCTACGGTTTACCGGGGTGATACCCGGGTGTTCGATGACTTCAACCTGACGTTATCCCAGAACGAAAGCACCGTTATCCTTGGCCCGAATGGGGCCGGAAAAACGACCCTTCTGAAGCTTTTGACCCGAGAGTTATATCCTCTGTGGCGTGAGTTTCCGGTGGTGCGTATCCTGGGGCAAGAGCGTGGGGATATTTGGTCGCTGCGCAAGCAACTGGGGATTATCTCAAATGATCTGCACGAGCAATATTCGCCGGCGGTTTGCGGCGAGGAGGTCGTGTTATCGGGGTTTTTCAGCAGTGTCGGGGTTTGGGGTCATCAGCAAGTTGATCGCGAACAGCGTTTGCAGGCCAGAGAAATTCTCGCGAGGCTTGGTATCGAAGACCTTGCTCGGCGCGCGTTTGGCTCCCTGTCTACCGGTCAACAGCGGCGTTTATTGATGGCGCGGGCTTTAGCGAATGATCCGCCTAATCTGGTGCTCGACGAGCCAACCAGCGGCCTTGATCTTTCGGCGACCTTTCAGTACCTACAGATGATGCGCCAGTTGATTGCGTCAGGCCATACGTTGATTTTAGTAACACACCATATTCATGAAATACCACCGGAAATCTCCAGGGTAGTTCTGCTTAACAAAGGTAGGGTGTGGGCTGACGGCCCCAAGCATGAAGTGCTCACCGGGGAGAACCTGTCGGAACTGTATGGGGTCGAGGTGTCCTTGGTCGATTCGGCTGGATGGTACCAGGCGGTACCGGCCTGAACAGTTCAAGTGTTACTGGGGCTTCCAACAGACATCTTCTGCTTGGGTTTCTCGTCGAATAGGACGGTGTCCTCGCCGTTATAGACCAAAAAGTGTTTTCCTTTTGCCCGGGCAATCATCGTAACTCCCAGGTCCTGCGCGAGTTCTAAACCCATGTAAGTGATGCCTGACCGGGATATCAGCACTGGGATGCCCATGTGAGCGGCCTTCATCACGATCTCGGATGTCAGTCTGCCAGTAGTGTAAAAAAGCTTGTCGTTTCCAGATATGCCTTCAAGCCACATTTCTCCTGCGATCGTGTCGGTAGCATTGTGCCGCCCCACATCCTCAACGAAGTACAGGATCTGGTCGCCATCACACAGCGCGCAGCCATGCACCGCTCCGGCGGCACGGTAGATCTCGTTATAACTGTTGATCGCCTTTAGTAGAGCGTAAATCGTTGATTGGCGAATTTGTACCCGCGGCAGGCGTGTGTCATACAGTTTGTCCAGGGTACAACTGAAAATGGTACCTTGCCCGCAGCCGCTGGTAACGATCCGCTTGGAGATTTTTTCATGCAGATCGACAATACCCTCACCGTGCGCGGTCGAAACGTGCACCGTTTCGCGCTCCCAGTCCACTTTTACTTGCGCCACCTCGTTGATATCTTCAAGCAATCTCTGGTTGCGTAGATAACCGAGGGTGAGTTTCTCTGGGTAAGTCCCCAAGGTCATCAGCGTGACGACTTCAGCGTTATCTACTTTTATCGTCAGTGGGAATTCCCCTGCAATGTTGAGATCCCGCGAGTTTCCAAATTCATCACGGGCGCTTACAGGATGGGTGGGATCAAGTCCCTCGTCAGACATGAGAGGGCGATATATGGCGTCTGTATTTTTCCTTGTAGCGGTCATGGTTTTGCGACGGGTATATTGAGTTAGCACGGCGTGGGCGGTTATAGTGAACGGTTGTGACGCTACAGGCAACCCCCATTTTTTAATGGCCACTCGATATCCAGTTTCGATAATCATTGAGCGCAAGTTTTATCCGGACAAGGCCTGGATGACAGAGAGTTGGTCAGCTATTGGTGTGATTCCTGCCGCGAAAAGTGAAGCCGGGATCGTGCGTTCCAGTATCTATCAAAGTGACCAGGCCGAGCAATTTCTTTACACGGGCTACAGTATTGAACTCTTTGCCGATGAGGTCGAGAGCTACTACGCTAACCTGTCCGGGAATCATCCGGGTGTTTTTGTGGTGTGCGAGCAAGAGGAAGACGATGAACTGTGTCCGTTGCTGGTGACCCTAAGCTACGATGAGATGGCCTCGTATATTGAGGTAGATACGCCTGTGTTTGATCTGCCGATTCCACCTCCAATCTATGAATGGGTCGAGGCCTGGGTACTCGAAAACTATCAGCCCGAGCAAAAGAAAAAGCGAACCAGACAGAAGTGGGCAGATGAAAGCTGGAAACCGTTACGCGACCCGGTAGGGCGCTGAGCATGGCGATACAAGGGTATAGAAGAGTATGAGCGAGCCCCGCAGTGATTTTTTTAGCCGCTGGTCACGGCACAAGGCCTTACAACAAGAGGAAACGGACCAGCTGACTAATCAGCGAAGGTGCTGCGCAAGAAGATCAGCTGCCGGTAATTACCGCCGAAGAGGAAGCGCCTGCGTTGGCGGACGCTGATATGCCGCCATTAGAGACTTTGGGCGAAGACGATAGCTACAGTGGCTTTCTTTCACCCGAGGTAAGCGAAAAACTACGCAAGGTTGCGCTGCGCCAACTGTTTCACGGCGTCGGTTTTAATATCCGCGATGGCTTAGATGACTACGATGACGATTTCACCATCTTTCAGCCTTTAGGCGACATTGTTACCGCGGATATGCGGCATCGTGAAGAGATGCTCGAGCGCAAAGCCAAAGAGGCTTTGGCCCGGAAAAAAGAAGATTCCGACGATTCGCTAACAGCGATCGCTGAGAAAGATGAAGGTGCTGAGGGCGCGTCAAGCGATGAGGAAGCTTATGACGCGGATGCCACAGACAGTGATGTGGTCGAACATCTCAGTGATGCTGATTCAGAGCGTGCGCAACCTGGCGTTGCCGGGGCCGATGAAAAAGTGGCATTAGTGGACCGGCCAATCGATGATGATTCGGGTCAAAACCCCAAAAACAACGAGAACGTTTCATGAGTGTTATTTCTGTAGAGCAGGTTGGCAGTTTTTTGGGATTTGATTTACCTGACGAGTCTCCTCAACAAAAAGCCCGTTTGCGCGCGCTCACCATCACACTGCAGAGCGATGCTGCACCCACGTCACTGGTTTCTTATAACTCCAGCGGCATTGTCGCTCTGGTGGGTCCGCTACCCTCTGCACTGGCTGTAGTCGAGGAGTTACCCGATGTTCCAGGCTGTTTAATCCTTGCAACCCAGGGCGGTGAAGCGGGCGGCACCGAAACACGGGAAGTTGCTGGAAGGCCGGTACCCATCATTTATGGTCAGCCCAAAACCGTCGCCGGATTTTTGGGAAAGTTCAGCATTGTCGTGGCGCGGGACGACGGCGAGGTGGATCTTGCAAAGGCGCTGAATTTGTCTGGCGGATATCTTGATGTCGTTCTGGACCTTTCCCGCGAGCCAATGTTGGCAAACGAGATACTGCCGCCCGGGTATTTCGCGCCGCGGGGCGACAGCGAGGCGCTCGATCAGGCTTGCCAGGAAATCGCGGAACTTACAGGCCAGTTTGAAAAGCCTCGGTACGTGTTATACGACCCGGATATTTGCGCCCACGGCTCACGTGGTATCACCGGCTGCCGGCGCTGTCTTGAGGTTTGCCCCGCAGATGCCATTATCTCCATTGGCGAGAAGATCGAGCTAGAGCCACATCTATGTCATGGCATGGGTTCGTGCGCTGCGGCTTGCCCTACCGGGGCGCTGGCTTATGCCTACCCGGGCCGTACAGATACGCTCGACAGTATCCGTCGCGCCATTACCACTTACCGTCAAGAAACCGGAATAGACCCGGGGTTACTTTTTTTTGATGGCGCAAAAGGTGGGCCAGAACTGGCAGCCAGCGTGGCCCAGTTGCCCGACCATGTGATTCCCTGGAAGATCGAGGAAGCGGGTAGTACCGGTCCAGAGATCTGGCTATCTGCTATGGCATATGGTGCAAGTTCGATTACGGTGATGACTACCACTGAGACCCCAACGAGCGTTGTCTCGTCGATCACTGATCAAATAGGTCAGGTGAACGCATTTCTTTTTGGCCTGGGCTGGAATGAGTCGTTGGTTGATTCGGTGATTAGCCAGAAACTGATAGAAAGACTGTCCGGTATCGCTACCGAAGCATCACCCAACGCAAAATACGCAACCTTCGGCGGCATGGATGAAAAACGTGCCGTGTTGCGAGCCGCTATTGATCACCTGATTGGACAGGCTGCTGACCTGCCTACCGAGATCGCCATGCCGAGCGGCTCGCCGTTTGGCGAGATTCGAGTAGATGATGAAAAATGCACCATGTGTATGGGTTGTGTCTCCGTCTGCCCCACTGGCGCCATCCTCGACAACAAGGACCGACCTTGTCTTTCGTTTATCGAGTGGAATTGTGTTCAGTGTAGCCTTTGCGCGCAGGCGTGCCCGGAACAGGCTATAGAGCTGATACCTCGGTTGTTAACTGATTCCAACGCCCGAATGGAACGGCGGGTGCTTAACGAAGAAGCCCCTTTTAAATGCCTGGACTGCGGGAAACCTTTTACAACCCTGAGCATGATTCGCAGGATGGAAGAAAAACTGGCTGGACATCGTATGTTTGTAGGAGAAGGACTGCGCCGGCTTAAGTTGTGCGAGGATTGCCGGATCAAGAATATGTTCTAGAAGTCATCAGCCATCTGCGAGCTTTGCGGGTAAAAAAATAAGGAAATTAACGAGTTAGAGTGCATAGCTTTTATTCGGATTTAGTCAAGGGAGGGGGATCAGTTGCCAGGGTTGTTAATCCCCGGAGAAAGGCGCATTATTAGCCTAAGTTGCCCCTAGAGAAAGTTTAATTTATAAATTGGGGTCTAGCGCATGCTATGTCATGCAAAGGAGAGGAGTTGGCGACAAGCGACGCAATAGCACCGCGTTTTCCAGAGGTTGCAGATGAAGAGCAGGCGCGCGCAGGCGTCTATACCCTGCTCGGCGCTTTGCTCGGCGCCCCATGCACGCAAGAGGTACGCACCTTTCTCACCACGATAGACGCAGGTGATACCACGCTGCCATGGCAGCAACTCCAGACCGAAATAACAAACGCTGATATGCAGGAATTGGCGCATGAATATCACGCGCTATTCATTGGCCTGGGTCGCGGCGAACTTCTTCCTTATGGTTCGGTTTACCTGACTGGATTTTTACAGGAAAAACCGCTGGCAGAGTTGCGTCAGGACCTGGCTCGCCTAGGTCTTGAGGTGACGGAAGAAACTCATGAGCCCGAAGACCACGCTGGCGCATTATGTGAAGTCATGGGCCTGATGGCGGGCGCCCCGACAGATTATTCCCACGAAACGCAGAAGACCTTCTTTGCGCAGCATGTTGGTTCGTGGATGACAGAATTCTTCGAAGATCTGGTTAAAGCACGCGACAGCGGCTTCTACCGGGTAGTCGGTGAATTTGGCAAAACCTTCATCGCGCTTGAAAAAAAGTATTTTGCGATGGAGGTCTAGCTTGACGTTGCTGGAACCTTATAACTCTTCCACAGCGAGGAAACTAAAGATATGAATAAGATTAAGAAACAATCACCAAAGGAGCAAAGCGTGACCAGTAGGCGCGCATTCCTCAAGGGTGCGGCGAGCGCGGGCGGTGTTGCGGCGCTGGCTGCAAGTACCGGCTCAGCTGCATACGAAACTCAGGGTCCAGCCGAAGCGTCGGCAGGCACGGGTTATCGTGAGTCCGGCCATATCAAGGACTATTACAAGACGACCCGGCTGTAAGGCTGTCAGATTGTCCTAACCACCCTTTCCCGGGCAGACACCCCGGGATGACGGAGGAATCCAAATGAAACTGATTAGAACTGCGACTGAGTCAGCACCAACGCAGAAAAAGGATAGTGCCGGTGATAGTGTTGGTAGTGCGATAGACCGGCGGACCTTCCTCAAGCGTTCGGGAATTACCTTAGGTGGCGCAGCAGCCGCCGCGGCGCTGTCGCCAACGATGATGCGAAAAGCGCAGGCCGCCGCTATTCCCTCTGGGGGCGAAGGCACCCAGACGATTCGCACGGTTTGTACTCACTGTTCCGTGGGCTGCGGTATCAACGCCGAAGTGAACAACGGGGTCTGGGTCGGCCAGGAGCCGGCTTTCGATCACCCATTTAACCTAGGCGCGCATTGCGCTAAGGGTGCCTCGGTCCGTGAGCATGGTCACGGTGAGCGCCGCCTGAAATACCCGACTAAACTGGTCGGCGGAAAATGGGTGCGAGTGAGTTGGGACGAGGCGATTAACGAGATCGGCGATCAGATGCTCCAGATTCGACAGCAATCCGGACCGGACTCTGTGTACTGGCTGGGATCCGCCAAGTTTAACAACGAGCAGTCGTACATGTTCCGCAAGTTCTATGCTCTTTGGGGTTCGAACAACGGTGACCACCAGGCACGAATCTGTCATTCAACCACAGTCGCGGGTGTTGCGAACACCTGGGGCTACGGCGCGATGACGAACTCGTACAACGATATTCACAATAGCCAGGCGATGCTGATAATCGGTGGTAACCCGGCTGAGGCACACCCGGTTTCCCTGATCCATCTGATGCGTGCCAAGGAACGCAATAATGCGCCCCTGATTGTGATTGATCCGCGCTTCACACGTACCGCGGCGCACGCAGATTTGTACCTGAAAATACGCCCGGGAACAGATGTCGCCATTACCTGGGGCATGTTGTGGCACATATTCCAGAACGGCTGGGAGGATAAAGAGTTCATTCACCAGCGGGTCTGGGGCATGGATGAGATCAAGAAGGAGGTCGCCAACTGGACGCCCGATGTCACTTATGATGTGACTGGTGTGCGTGAAGAGCTGGTCTACCAGGCTGCCAAGATAATGGCTGACAATCGGCCTAGCACCTTCATCTGGTGTATGGGTGGGACGCAGCATACCATCGGCAACAATAACACCCGGGCATACTGCAATTTCCAACTGGCGCTGGGCAACATGGGCAAAGCTGGCGGAGGCACCAATATCTTCCGCGGCCATGACAACGTCCAGGGTGCTACCGACATGTGCATTCTGTCGCACTCGCTTCCTGGGTACTACGGCCTGTCCGCGGGCTCGTGGAAGCATTGGTCACGAGTGTGGGATCTGGATTATGAGTGGGTCAAAGCTCGGTTCGATCCTACCGAAGTGGAAGGCGACAAAGGTAAGCCGGTCTCGCCGATGAATTACAAAGGGATACCGGTCTCACGTTGGATCGACGGCGTGCTGGAAGACAAAGCTAATATCGGCCAGCGCGACAACCTCCGAGCGATGGTGTTCTGGGGGCACGCCCCCAACAGCCAGACCCGTGGCCTTGAGATGAAAAAGGCGATGGAAAAACTGGATCTGATGGTAATAATCGATCCCTATCCGACGGCTAGCGCAGTCATGCACGATCGGACGGATGGCGTTTATCTACTGCCGGCAGCAACTCAGTTTGAAACTTATGGCTCAGTGACGGCGTCTAACCGCTCCTTACAGTGGCGCGACAGGGTTATAAAGCCAATGTTTGAGTCATTGCCTGATCACACCATCATGTACAAACTGGCGAGCAAACTCGAGTTTGGTCCTGAGTTCACCAAGCACATCAAAGTCGAGAATGACGAGCCACTGATTGAAGATATTACCCGCGAGTTTAACCGCGGTATGTGGACAATCGGCTACACGGGGCAGAGCCCAGAGCGGCTGAAGAAGCATCAGGCTCACTGGGGCACCTTCAATATCACTTCGCTTAAGGCTGAGGGCGGCCCGTGTAACGGCGAGTTTTATGGTCTTCCGTGGCCGTGTTGGGGTACCCCCGAGATGGGGCATCCGGGCACGCCGAACCTGTACGACACGAGCATGCCAGTTGCAGACGGCGGCCTGTGTTTCCGCGCCCGGTTTGGGGTGGAGCGCAACGGCGAAAGCCTGCTGGCCAACGGCTCCTACCCGGCGGGATCGGAGATCAAGGACGGCTATCCGCAGTTCGACCACAAACTGCTTAAGCAGCTCGGTTGGTGGGATGATCTCACTGACGACGAGAAAGGGGCAGCTGAGGGCAAGAACTGGAAGACCGATATGTCGGGCGGCATCCAACGGGTCGCGATCAAGCATGGTTGTGCGCCTTTTGGCAACGCTAAGGCCCGCTCGGTCGTGTGGACTTTCCCAGACCCGGTGCCGGTCCATAGAGAACCGCTGTATACCAACCGGCGTGATCTGGTCGAGAAGTATCCGACTTACGAGGACAAAAAGCGGCATTACCGCTTGCCGACCCGGTATGCATCTATCCAGAAGACGGATCATTCCAAGGAGTACCCGTTGATTCTAACGAGCGGACGCTTGGTGGAATATGAAGGTGGCGGCGATGAAACCCGTTCGAACCCGTGGCTTGCTGAACTGCAGCAGGATATGTTTGCAGAGATCCATCCAGTCGACGCCAACAATCATGGCATGCGTGATGGCCAGACGATCTGGGTCGAAGGGGCCGAAGGCGCCAAGATCAAAGTCAAGGCGCAGGTAACCCGAAGAGTGGCACCCGGCGTTGTCTTCCTGCCATTCCACTTCGCTGGACACATGGAGGGTAAGGATCTTCGCGATAAGTACCCGGAGGGCGCCGATCCGTATGTGCTCGGTGAGGCGGCCAATACGGCGATGACTTACGGTTACGACTCAGTCACCCAGATGCAGGAAACCAAGTGTTCCCTGTGCCGCATAAGCGTTGCTTAAAAGGAGGATATAACTCATGGCTAGAATGAAGTTCCTTTGTGACGCCGAACGCTGCATTGAATGCAACGGCTGCGTCACCGCGTGTAAGAACGAGAATGACATACCCTGGGGTGTGAACCGTCGCCGCGTCGTTACCATCAATGATGGTGATCATGGCGAACGTTCGATCTCGGTGGCATGTATGCACTGTTCTGACGCTCCTTGCGCTACCGTGTGTCCAGTCGATTGTTTCTATACCACTAACGACGGTGTAGTTCTGCACGACAAGGACATTTGCATTGGCTGCGGCTATTGTTTCTACGCGTGCCCGTTCGGTGCGCCGCAGTTTCCAGAATCTGGCGCATTCGGTTCAAGAGGTAAGATGGACAAGTGCACCTTCTGTGCCGGTGGTCCAGAGCAGAACAACTCTGCTGAGGAGCATCGCAAGTACGGGTCGAACCGGCTTGCCGAAGGCAAACTGCCGTTGTGCGCGGAAATGTGCGCTACCAAGGCCTTGTTGGCCGGTGATGGTGACAGGGTCTCGGATATCTTCCGTGAACGTGTCATGTATCGGGGTGCTGGAGCACTTCAGTGGGGCTGGGGTGTTGCCTACGACAAGCAGGGCATCAAGGGCTAGAAACCCCTTAATCGAACTGCTTGTCTGATGGATGTGGAACGAGGCGGTGGCCCGTGAAACGGCCACCGCCTCCGACTCTGCGCAACCACAGTTTGCTGACGGGGCGCCCAAAAATGCCACTGTCCTACCACGGCGCTTCTATAGGTGTCTGGAGCGATCGGCAACAGGTGCGCCCAAACGTGCCCGGCCAACGCTCTTGTTTCCAACTCATCCTAATTAAACAGCTTGCACCCAGCTACCAGTAGCCTGAGCCGATAAAGGAGCGAAACGTGAAAATTTTCCGATTCTGGATTTTCCTGGTTGGGCTGGCCTGTCTTCCTCTGGCTGGCCTTTTTTTCGGCACGCAAACGCTCGCCGGAACAACAGCTCCAGAGGCGATTAACAATCCGAACCCCGGTATAGAACTGTGGCAGGCTGTGCGGGGGAAGCTCGATTCTCCGACCGCGACCCAGGTACGAGGGCACGACAGTTCCGTTCTCGTTAACCAGCAAGGTGAGCGCTGGATGGCAATTCGCAATAATCGGCTGATTCCACAAGGGGGTCAGGCGCTACTGGTGGTCCTCTTGATTATCCTTGGCGTGTACGCCGTCCGCGGGCCTGTAAAACTGACGTCGGGCGAGTCTGGCCAGGAAGTTGACCGTCACTCAGTAAATTCCCGGATTATTCACTGGCTACTTGCCGGACTTTTTATAATTTTAGGAATTACCGGCTTATTTCTCCTGCTGGGTCGGCCCCTGCTGATTCCAGTTATCGGTAAAACGGCTTTCGGCGTCGTAGCTTCCGCGTCCAAAGAGGTTCACAACCTCCTTGGACTACTGTTTCCGGTCGCGCTGATTTTGATGTTTGTGAATTTCGTCCGGAAGAATTTTTACGAAAAAGGAGACCTCACCTGGGTCGCCAAAGGTGGCGGAATGCTCGGCACGGGCCATGTTAGCGCGGGTAAGTTCAACGCTGGCGAAAAAGTACTGTTCTGGCTGACTATTTTCCTTGGAATCGGGATTTCGGTGACGGGATATGTCCTTGATTTCCCAGCCATTGCTTCGTGGGTGCTGGCAACCTCAACAGAGTTCACCCAGTACCGGCATGTCATGGAATACGCGCACGTTATCCATGGCGTTATCGCGGTGCTATTTATTGCCCTGATATTCGGCCATATATTTCTGGCGACTTTGTTTGTGCCCGGCACGCTTTCTGGCATGACTAGCGGCAAAGTTGATGCTAACTGGGCCAAAGAGCATCACGATCGCTGGTATAAGGAGACGCAAAGCACCGCTGACGAAAAGTCGGATTTGTGATTCGTAATCGCGTGTGAATCAAAAGAAGACCATTAACCCAAGTTTTTAATAGACCGATTTCGGGTTTCGGTTCAGAACACGACGATTAGCCTTATTTTCGGGATTGGCCGTCGTTCCGATGGGACGGACCCCAAGCGGCATATGATCGACCCTCTCGATATCACCCGCAGGGGCGTTTATTAGGGAGCAAAGTGACCGGACCTGGCTGTCCAATCCCTGTTGGGACTTGTCTTGATCGTCGCAATGTTATAGAACAATACCTCGGGTGCTATGAGTTGACTGAGTTCATCACCGTGGTCGGTTTATCAGCATCATCCACCCAGCAGTTTTTTACCCGAGTAATGGTGACCCTAGCTGTTGAGTTGGGTGTTGCAGGGGCAGGGGCGTTGTGGCCGAATACAAGGGCACGACCGGATATAAATCTTCGACTAGTAAGGGGTTGACCGGTATTGGCTACAAAGGTGCGAGGCGCTAGCGCTCTGCTTGTCGCCTTATGGCTGGTTCAATTGCTCACCGGACCGGGGGCTGCAAAAGCCGATCCCGGGTTAGCGTTATGGACCAGCGCAATCCAAGCACGGGATGTCGTCGCACTTTCCCAGTTATTGGGTTCGGGTTTCTCCCAGGTTAACGTCGCGTCTGCGAAAGGCAAGACCGCTCTAATGGTTAGCGCTCAGGCGGCAGAACAAACCCTCAGTCGGGCTTTGGTTGATAGCGGGGCTGATGTAAATGCCCGTAATGAAAATGGCGGAACGCCGCTTATGCATGCGGCTGTTTCCGGGGATCTAGACATCGTTGTACTGTTTCTTGATTCGGGTGCCGAGGTTGATGCCCAGGCCTTTAATGGCTGGACGCCACTCGCGCTGGCGGCGGCCAAGGGTCACGTGCAGGTCGTGCATCACCTGTTGAAGTCAGGCGCCGACGCAAATCTTGCCGACGCTTTCGGATGGACAGCGTTGATGCATGCGGCAGAGCAAAAGCGCCTGACAGTGGTACAGGTGCTGGCAGCCCAACCGGGAATTCAAATTGATGCCCGTAACGTGAACGGAACGACCGCGCTTCACCGCGCTGCAGCGCAGGGATTCCCGGCAATCGCCCATATGCTTATCCAGGGGGGTGCTGATTCAAAAATATCAGATAACGAAGGACGTACTGCACTCGATTACGCCCGCGAAGCGGGGCACCCTCAATTGCTAGAGGGCCTCGGTGGCTAATGGGTATTCAACAAAGAATCTGGCGAGCGCAAAAAGACTCCAGCTCGATAACTCGAGCTGAGCCACGGGCCGCCTCGGTAATGTTCTGGGTCTTAAATTCAAGTTCGAGGCGATTCTGAAAAGTTTTGAAATAAGAGTCGAACATAGACTGGCCGGCTACGCCGACCGCGAAAAGGGCGTCTGTGTTGGGATCGTGCTCCAGTAGAATTGCGGCCAGGGGCTGGGGTGCCGGCCCTCCCAGGACGCGAGCTCCGTCGGCAGGGTCATAGACGCTGCCCTCCGAGCAACAGTAAATAACATTAGATCGACGGTGAAACCGATTGTCATTTCCTGCGAATTGGACTTCTTCGGGCCGATAATTGATAAAACTGACCTGCACGGAAGGGTGACTCATTTTGTGCGCGCAAATGGCAGAAAAAGAAACGATCTGTTGTTCGGGGCCTACTCCGCCTGGCCAGTTGTAGGAACTGCCGTCGCGCGTGCTTAGATCTTCCACCCGGTGAACCGGTTTGTTAAGCCGAATCAAAAAGCAGGGCGTTGAGATGAACGGATAGAAAAAGAGATAGTTCTTGTCCGGCTCCAACGCACTGGCCCGTAATGGGCTGTTTTCATGATCGTGTAACTGGACTTTTTCATAGAACTCGCCGTGGTTTACCGCTCCAACCAGTGTATCAGGACAGGCTGCGACCGCAGCGGCTGTCGAGGCGCACAATTTGACGAACCGGCGGCGGCCGACGGATGTTTTGGTTGTCATAACTCTTCCTGTCAGGGCGGCGGCGGGGAGCCTTTCGATCTCAGCCTAAGCGCCAACCCGGTGCGTGCGAAAGTGAGCGTGAGATGCCATGATAAAATACTTTTTGAACCGGCGCACCTGTGGGTACTCCTCTGTCGGTACAAACCGGGTATTGCGGCTTAATTGACCTCGTTTACCTGGACTTCTCGGAGAGGTGGCAGAGTTCGGTCGAATGTACCGCACTCGAAATGCGGCGTACCGCAAGGTACCGTGGGTTCGAATCCCACCCTCTCCGCCATTTAACTGAACTAATCCGGCCAATCTCTGGATACCCGCCAATGAACCTATATGACCAAGAACAACTGCCTTTTTTGTGACTCAAATAATGCTGAGCTGATCGAAGAAAACGAGCTTTGCTACGGCCGTAGAGACGGATATCCAGTGACACCCAGACATACGCTGATTATTCCAAAAAGACATGTAGCGTCTTACTTTGATCTGTATGATCGCGAAATCAAGGCGATGCACCAAATGTTGATCGAGATGAAAAATAAAATACAGCGATACGATGAGACCGTTAGCGGGTTTAATATTGGTGTGAACGCTGGCGAGGACGCGGGTCAGTCAATATTTCATGTGCACATGCATTTGATTCCGCGAAGAAAAGGGGATATCGACAACCCGCAAGGAGGCGTTCGTGGTGTAATCCCCAATAGACGGACCTATACCGGAAAGGTTAAAGGATCGCAGTGGTCCGAGGATCTCGAACCCTTGGTAAATAGCAAAAAGCCGTGAATGCGAAGTCACCCGAATCGCAGAATCTGCAGTAAAGATTGTCAGGCATGTGACGCGACCGTTGGGGCCAGGAGTCACTGGCACCGCAGGAGGCACTTTGCAATGGATATGGCGTCAGCGGGCGCTTTGGCCAGGAAAGTGATTCTGATTCAACCTCCGGCGTTGCTTGGTTCAGCCTCACCCAGCACCCGCAGGTTGTCCGCTGCCGCGCGATTTCCCTGAAGGGCGGCCACATTAAACCAGTGCACCGCGACTGCCCGGTTTGGTGGAACACCTTCGTAGCCCGTCATGTATAGAACACCGAGGTTTGTCTGTGCTGGGGCATAACCTTGCTCGGCCGACTTCTGGTACCAGAAGGCGGCCGAGCGATAGTCAGTATCGATTACCAGGCCGTCGAAGTAAAAATCTGCAAGATCAGACTGTGCCCAGGCTTTACCCTGGCTGGCGGCCAATTGCACCGGAGCCAGGGCCGCACTGAACATACCTATAGCCCGGGGTTTATCACGGTCTGTTCCGCGGGCTTCGAGTAGCATCCGCGCGACCCGGACCTGGGCCCTCGGGTAATTGCGCTCGGCCAGGGGTTGAAGGAACTGGTATGCCTCACGGTAGTTCCCAGCATAGTAGGACTTGATGCCACCGGCGAGATTCAACTGATCCTGCTCTTTGGCTATTTCCCGAGCTTCAGAGATCCGGGCGTCTGCCTCCGCCTGCAGGCGCTGTCGCTCGGTAGCAAGGTATTCTCGACGTTGCAGGTGCTCAATCAGTGTGTCAACGCCGGCATGCGTGGGGTCGATTGCTTTGGCAATCTGCAGGCTTTGTGCTGCATTGCTTAATTCGTTTTGTGACAGGGCATCGCGGGCTTGTCGCAGGTAGATGGCCGTGATGTTGCCGATGCCGTTGCGGGCCCGTTGGTTGGCGGGGTCAAGATCCAAGGCAGCACGGTACAGGGTTAGGGCGTTCTCCCCGGGCGGGTCTATCAGTCGGTCAGTGTCAAAGGCGGTTCGTGCCCGGGCCAGTAGTGCCTCTACTTGTTGACGTTGCTCACGCTCAAGACGCTGTTGTTCCATCTGTGCTTGGGCCAGTGCTTTTTCGCGCGTCAACTCCTCTTGCCAGTGCGTTTGCGCGCGATCAATCTGCGCGGCGGTTTGGATAAAGTGTTTATGTCCTGCTATGACACTCGTTGCCAGGGATAACTGTTCCCGCGCGATAGTGAACTCCTCGGCATCTACCAGATCGTCAATGCGGGTCAGTATGCGCCCGATTATCTCCTCTACGCCGCGGGTAGCAGTTTTGCTCTGTGGATCCATGCGAAGTATGGCAGTGAACTCGCTGTAGGCGTTGGCATTGGGTGGGTCGATCAGGCGCCCTTGTGCCAGGTATCCTTGAGCTCGAGCAAAGTGGGGCTCACTAAGAAGCCTAAGTTGCTCAGCATCTCTATACGCATTAACCCGGTCCAGATCATCTTGCTTTAAGAAGTCCTGCGCCGCGGCGGGTAGTGAGGTGTTGACCACTTGTTGGATATTGGGCGATCCACGACTGGGCTCGGGGGGTGGCTCATGGGTAGTAGCACCGATAATTTCGATCGTAGTACGCGTGGTTGTTTCTGAGGGAGCCGGCCTTGGCGTTGCCAGCAGGTAAATAACCAGGAGTGCAGACAACGCGATCAGTGCGCCGAGGGCTAACCGCATTGTCAGATGTCGGTACAGTCCTTGCAGTGAGGAGCCTAGAGCTCTGCCAACAGTGCCTAAGAATGAGCCGGTACTTCTTGGGGGTTGATGAGGCGTAGTACGGTGTTTGCCCGGATTCGTGGGGCGCAATGTGAAATCGTTGGAGGGCTTGCTCGTTAGCACTTTACCCGCGCTCTCCAGATCATTCGCGATCTCCAACGGAGGACTCGATGATCTCGTTACTTCAAGCGCTTTGAGCGTGTCTTCAAAAGCCTCACGGGATGCGCTGAAAACAGGCTCTTGCCTCGCAGAACCCTTTCCCTGAGCAGTCCGGGTAGGCGAGGCTGGTTTTGCCTCAGTCGGAACGTGAATGGTGGTATTTACCCGGGGCATTGCGTTTGACCGCGACCTTGCTTCATTCTTTTCGGGGTTTTGATCCTTTAGCGCCTTATCCAGCGCTGATAGCGCAATAGCGGTTGCACCACGCAGCGGTTTTGATCCCGCTTGCGGCAGGGTTGGAGAATGCGAATTGAACCCAGCCTGGGGCGGGTCAATTGGTTCGACAGATGGTCGCGAATCGTTAGTGGCGGAGTTCCGAACGGGCTCTGATTCACTATCCACTGCTGCCTGAATTGATGCGGTCGGGTCGAGAGCGCTGACGATTGCCTCGGCGTCTTGTGGCCTGGCCGTGGGCTCTAATGCCAGCAACTGATCGATGAGCGTTAGAATAGATCGGGAAAAATAGTCTTTTCCAGCCTCAATCGCTGGTACCAGGGGGTCATCTTGACCGCGGTCTGTGACGCTGAGCCGGGTTAGCGCGTCGGTCGGCCCGGCACGGCAGGCTCCCTGATAGAGGATAGCCCCAAGAGCGTAATAATCAGTCCAGCGACCCAGTTGGCCGCGAAAACTGGCGAGTTCGGGAGCCCGGTAATCATGCCCAGTGGATTTATCCTCTGCTGGGTAGTGCAGCTTGTCCGTATTAAATCCACAGATAAGGAGTTTGTCTTCATCCGCTAGCAGAATCCGTTGCGGGCTAAGTTCAAGGTGCAGGGCACCGGCGTCATGAGCCGCGTCCAGATAGGTTACCGCTGAAAAAAGAACAGTCTTTAGCGTTTCCTCCGGGAGCCGTTCGCCGGTATCCAGCAGGTCAGCCAGAGACGCGCGGATGCGTAGATCAACGGCATACCACGCTGTGCCATCCTTTTCTTCGTAGCGGGAGATTCGACCGGGGTGATCTATCTGGCTGAGTACCCGGGCCAACAATAGGAATTCGCTGAGTCCTTGTTCAAAGTCGGGATTAAAGTCAGCATCGCAAAGGAGAAGGGAAACACCGTCTTGATCGCGCAGAGCGAATTGCAGCGGAAAATACTCCTGGATAACAATGCCACCGTTGTTCGCAGTGTAGGTAAACCCGCTGTCAGCTTGTGTGAGCATCCGGGAGATAACGTTGTTGCCCAGTTGTGCTCCTGTCTGGAGTGGGGTTGCCCGCAGTTCGCCTGGATTGCGGTTGTCGGCGCCGGTTGATGCTCCGGGTTTTGGTTCCGTGTGTGAATCAGCGGCCATGTTGTTGCATCCGCGCTGTTATGTCGCTGGATAAAGTAGCGGGGCCGCGAGTTTTGAACCAAAGGGTCGCAAAGCAGTCGCTATTCCCAATCTTGAGGTAACTAATGTGTGCACCGCTTGTAACTGTTTTTCCAAGCGAGTCAGCGTTCCTGTTCAGTAGTTTGTTCTGATCGGATTTCAGGTTGAGATTCCAAGATCAGGGTAAATTTTGTCTGGCTGGCTGAATGCGCCGCTTAGACCCATATAATACCCGGATTCCGAAGCCATTTATAGATGAATGATCCACTCGAATGGAAGATTTTGACTGGTGGGCCCGCATGTCTAGAGAAAAGATAAAGTGGCGGCCCTGGTTTTAATTTCAGGTTAACGCAAGTGGCCGAAGCTAATGACAGTAACCCACAAGCTCCGAGCAAGCCGTCGGATGCAGCAGGTGCAAGCGCCTATTATTCCAGCGATCGAGGATTTGATCCGGGCTAATCCGGGTACGATTTCCCTAGGTCAGGGGGTGGTGCACTATGCGCCGCCACAGACCGTGCATGAGGCGATCAGTAGATTCTGGGACGACCCACTGAGCCACCAGTATGGCCCAGTTGAGGGGATTGACCCGCTGAGAGAGGCCCTTGTTGAGAAGCTCGCCCTGGAGAATGGGATCGCCGCACAGGGGCGAGCGGTAGTGGTGACAGCCGGAAGTAATATGGGATTCCTCAACGTGCTTCTGGCGATCAGTGATCCGGGCGATGAGTTTATTCTGCCAGAGCCTTTTTATTTCAATCAGGAAATGGCCGTGAGGATTGCAGGCTGTGTCCCGGTCGCAGTGCCGACAGATGTCGATGGCCAGTTAGATCTCAAGGCGCTTGAAAGCGCTATTACCCCACGAACACGGGCCATGGTCACTGTGTCACCGAATAACCCAACCGGCGTCGTATACCCGGAAGCGGATCTTCGGGCGGTGAACCGGCTTTGCCTTGAGCAGGGCATCTACCATATCAGCGACGAGGCCTACGAGTACTTCCTTTACGATGGTGTACAGCATTTCTCGCCAGGCGCAATCACCGACAGCGCCCAACACACGATCTGCCTATACTCGCTGAGCAAGGCCTACGGCTTTGCCAGCTGGCGCATCGGCTACGCGTCAGTTCCTGAGCCACTGATGGGGGCCTTGCGCAAGATTCAGGACACCAATGTTATTTGCGCTACGGTGATAGCCCAATATGCGGCTATCGGTGCACTGCAGTCCGGTCGTGACTACTGCACGCCTTATGTGGCTGAGCTCGCAGCCGTGCGCGCCCAGGCGCTGGATGCGGTTGAATCGATAACAGACAAAGTTCGCCTGTTGCCTGGTGAGGGGGCGTTTTACCTCTTTCTTGAGGTCCCCGGTTATGATGATGGCGACCTCTGCCTTGCGACCCGGTTGATCAAAGAGCACGGAGTTGCAGTGATCCCCGGTAGCGCTTTTGGGGTGACTGATCGTTGCACGCTGCGCGTCTCTTTTGGGGCTTTGCAAAGTGCCAGCGCTATCGACGGTATTGGACGATTGATGTCAGGACTCAAAGCACTGGCTTGACGTCGCTGAGGCGGGTTTGCGCGTAGCGCGCAAGTCAGATACCCTTTGCCGCCCTGCGGAGAGGTGGCCGAGCGGTTGAAGGCGCACGCCTGGAAAGTGTGTATACGTTAATAGCGTATCGAGGGTTCGAATCCCTCCCTCTCCGCCAAAAAACCCACCCTATTTGGCTGCTCACTCGGTAACAGGCGAATCTTGTCTGCCGATGGCCTGGCGTTTATCTTCAATTGCGTTGAGGGAGCCAAATTCAAAAATGGGCTACCTGGCACATCGACCAATGTGACCTTTTCCATCAGGGCAATCAAGGCGAATCACCTCTTTAGAGCACTGTTTAATTGGGCCTTCAATGCGCTCGCCGTAGCAGGGTAGTCGATTAACGAATCTGCGAAGTCCAGAATGATCTCTTGGGGGCATTCAGTTAACCCATGCCGTGTTAGGAGTCATTGGTATTCATCGGGAACGGGCCTGGTCCTCTTATTGATGATCGACTTATTGTCGGTAGTCTGCGGGTTCAATCTTGAGGATCTGGATCAAGTGCGAGAAGCGCGCGGGTGCCTGAAATGCGATCTCAATGGAGCCGACCTGAATGGAAAAGCCCTGTCCGGGCTAGTTCTCAAATGGACCAGGTTGAACGCAGCTAATCTGGCTGAGGCGGACATGAAAGGAATTATCCTGTACGGAGCGTTCATGAGTCACGCAAACCTGTCCGACGCGGACCTAACTAATGCAGACCTGCATGGAGTGACGATGAAATGGGGAAAAATGCGCACGGCAATATTTGCCTACGCAGATCTTACAGATGCACCTCTCCGGTACCACAGCATCCACCCCATACATCCATGTGAGGGTAACGCCGTGCCACATATTTGACCATCTGCACAACTGGCTCTGATTGTGCTCCAGGCTGGCAAAGTTCGTTCATGGCTATTCAGTCACTACCAAGCCCGTTGTAGGTGTTGGATGCTTCACCACGATAGCCATCGGCTGGATTTGAGGATATGGGTTTGTTGAAATCCGAGAAGACGTGGATGTTACTCATGGATTCCTTTGCTCCTGGTGTATAGGCTGGGTGCTTATTCCTGGCGGTGACTATAGCCAATCCGCTTGAAGGTGCCGAGTGTTGTGGCAGGTTACCAGCGCAAAAGACTAAGCGATTGCCCGTAGTTCCGGCCCGAATTTATCTCGGCTTGCGTTAGAATCGCCGATCATTTCTTAAGTAAATCGAGAAACGTATCATGGGAGAAGCACAGGGGTTGGCAGGCGACCTGACTGTCTCTGAAAATGACAAGACGGGCGGCAAGTATCGGATTCTGATACTGGGAGCGTCTTATGGATCACTCCTGTCTACCAAGCTACTGCTTGCGGGGCATGACACCACCCTGATCTGCCGTGAGGCGACAGCGGCTTTATTCAATACTGCCGGTTCGGTGGTGCGCACGCCGATAAAAGCACGCGAGGGTTCTGTCGAGATCCGCTCTGGTGAGCTCGCCGGAACGTTGTGCGCGTCACAGCCGGGCGATGTTGATCCATCAGAATTCGATCTCGTCGTTCTGGCGATGCAGGAGCCGCAATACAGCGCTTCGGGTGTTCGTGAACTGCTCGGGCGGATCGCTGCATCACGGGTTCCGACGATGGCGGTCACGAATATGCCGCTTTTGCCGTACCTCAAGCGTATCCCGGGACTCGACACTGATAGGCTGCATAGCTGTTTCTCCGAGGCCGCGTTATGGGATGATTTTGACCCGGAGCTTCTAACGCTGTGCAGTCCAGACCCGCAGGCATTTCGCCCCCCTGAAGAGAAACCCAATGTGCTACAGGTGCGGCTACCGACGAACTTCAAGGCCGCGCGGTTTGTGTCGCAGGCGCATACCCAGATGTTGCTACAACTTGAGCAAGATATCGAGGCCGCCCGCTTCAATCTCGGTGACGGCGATCTGATTGAAGTTCCGGTCAAGTTGCGCGTTCATGAGTCAATTTTCGTGCCCCTGGCAAAATGGGCGATGCTGATGACGGGTAATTACCGGTGCGTTCAGCAAGATCAGATGCGGCCAATCAAAGATGCGGTGCACAGTGATATCGAGGCTAGCCGTGCTGTTTATGACTGGGTGGTGAATCTGTGCATTGGCCTCGGCGGCCAAGCAGCTGATTTTGTGCCTTTCGAAAAATATGCCAAAGCGGCAACCTCGCTCGCCAGTCCATCTTCAGCAGCCCGCGCATTGGCGGGTGGAGCGCAGAAAATTGAACGGGTCGACAAACTGGTTGCATTGATCGGCGCCCAAAAGGGAATGCATCTCGAGGCCATCGATGCGACAGTCGCCATGGTGGATGACTGGTTGACGCGAAACCGGGCGAGCAATCAGAAAGAAGCGTAAAGGTCTTCGACGGGATGGTCGATCGAAAGTTAGCCGAAGCTGACAACGGCGTGGGCTTTTATCTTTGCGTGGGTGTGGGCGGCAACCGTTGCTCAATAGGCGTTTACGCCTGGCCCCCTTGCAGAGCAGTGGTGGCTGCAAAGCCCCAGCCTGGTGTTGCTCGCAAAGTTTCAAAGCGTGGCGCCATGTTCTTTTACGCCGTACCGTGACAACTGTTCGGTGAGGTAGTCGAAGGCGACATCAACCGAATCAGTTATCAGAAACAGTTCCAGATCGCTCCTGTTTATGGTGCCATATTCAATCAGCATCTCGAAATCGACTGCGCGTTTCCAGTAGTCG
>JBBWVW010000048.1:0-16430 GCA_050256425.1 Arenicellales bacterium
GGAACCTGAGCTTTTCTGTTACCCGATTGCGGGCTGCGTCGGCTACCAGGGATATTTCAACAAAGCTGATGCCGTGGCTTTTGCGGATAGCCTGGCCGCGCAGGGGTTTGATATATCAGTCGGCCCGGTTGCAGCCTATTCAACCTTGGGTTGGTTTGCAGATCCAGTTGTCAGTTCAGTGCTGAGTTACTCTGATACGGATTTGGCTGGGCTGGTGTTCCACGAACTCGCACATGAACGGGTCTATATCAAGGACGATATGCCATTCAACGAGTCATTTGCTACCTTTGTTGAGCGCGAAGGTACGCAGCGTTGGCTGATGTTCAATGGGCGCCAGGCAGATGTTCCGCGTCTTGAAAAGCTCCAGGCGCAGCACGACGCAGTCATCGACCTGATTCGAAGTGCGCGTAGTGATCTGCAAGTGTTATATATGGAGGGCCTCTCGGTTGAGAAAATGCGCTGGCGCAAGCTTGCTGTGTTCGATCAGTTGCAGACCGATTACAGCGAGATGCGGCGTGCCGGCGACGCCAATGACTGGGGAAACTGGTTCGACAATAATCTCAACAACGCGAAATTGGCGTCAATCAGTGCATATCATGACCGGGTTGAGTTTTTTGAGCAGTTGTTTGAGCGTTCCAACCGTAATTTAGAGGTTTTTTACCGTTTCGTTGAGGAATTAGAAGGCTTGCCCCGTGAGGATTGGGACAGGCCATTACAGATGAGTTCCCAGGATAGATAAGTGCTGGACAAGAAAACATCCCTGAGATGAGAGGATCAATGACAATGAAGCGATTATTTTTTTTACACCATAGCGACATTAGTGATTTCAAGCGTGCTCCTCATGCCAACCCATGCGGGCTGGTTACCCAACAAAAAGGATCAGCCAACCTCCGAACAGGAGGTCGAGGAAACCATTGCACAGTTTCTGCAATTTGATAAAGGACTCCAGGAGTTTTTGATCACGCTTATGGGTATGCCGTGTTTCCCAAGATCTACAAAGGGGCCATCGGTGTGGGCGCGGCTTATGGTTCAGGGTGGATTTATTAGAAAGGAAAGTACATCGGTGAATCAAAACTTTACCAATTGACCTATGGGCTCCAGCTTGGCGCGCAGGCCTACTCAGAACTGATATTTTTTGGAGATGAGGATGCCTTGAGTCGCTTTATCCAAGAGAAAGCTGAATTCCGCTCAGGTCTCAGCAGTTGCAGTTACTGCTGGCGCATCGACTGACGCCGATTATTCAGACGGCGTTGCGGTTTTCACTCTGACTGTCGGGGGTCTGATGTACGAAGCATCCTTTGGCGGCCAGACTTTTGAATTCACTCCTGCGCCGGAGTAACTCGTATGTCCCCTCGAGACGCACTAAGCACTACAGGTTCGGTTCGAGTCCGAAAATAACTGTCGTGAGAGTGATCTTGCAACGCATCAGGTAGGGTGTGCGGAACAATGTATCTGAGATAGTCGGGGATAGGGTTTATTCGCGGGATAAGATCGCTAACGGTTAGCCGACGGTTTTTGCGCTGCCGTAGTGAGCCTGGTAAGCCTGTAGAGACTGAAACTGGGAAGCCAGCTCTGGTTTACCCGCGAGAAAATCCAGCAGGCTCGAAAATCGCGCCAGCGCATGTACTCGCAAACCAAACTCGTCAGTCACGAAATCTATGGCACAACGACCGTCTTCAGTGACGGCTTCCTCTCGATCCAAAGCGATAATCACCGCAGCGGGTGTGGCGCCTGCAGCGCGTATGATGTCGACCGACTCGCGCACGGATGTGCCGGCAGTAATTACATCATCGATGATCACCACGTTACCGTTGATTGTCGCACCAACGAGTTGTCCGCCTTCCCCGTGATCCTTTACTTCCTTGCGGTTGAAAGCGAAGGGGATGTCACGTTTGTATTCGTTCGCGAGTGCGACCGCAGTGGCTGCAGCGAGCGGTATACCCTTGTAGGCTGGGCCATATAGCATAAAAGATGCGGGTTCAGCCTCATGCAGGGCTGCTGCGTAGAAGCTTGCGAGTGTCGACAGTGTCACACCACTATTGAATAGGCCGGCGTTGAAGAAGTATGGGCTGACTCGACCAGATTTGAGGGTAAACTCCCCGAAGCGCAATACCCCCGCATCGAGTGCAAACTGCAAAAACACATGCTCGGCATTAGAGGTTGGCGTCATTGATTGGAAAGTCGGATTCAGAGGGTTTCACAGGTGCGGATAATAACCGTTAACGTTAATGGTATAAGGGCGGCAGCTCGCAAAGGATTTTTCGAGTGGCTGGCAAGGCAGAATGCTGACTTTGTCTGCCTGCAGGAAACCCGGGCCCAAAGTGCCCAGCGTGCGGGTGAGCAGTTTTACCCGATCGGCTACACCACCGCTTACGTGGATGCACAGCGCCCGGGTTACAGTGGGGTGGCCTTGTACTGCAGGCGCAAGCCAGATCATATCTGTGAGGGTCTGGGCTGGGAAGATTTAGATAGTGAAGGCCGTTGGGTCCAGGTGGATTACGGGCGGCTCAGCGTGGTATCGCTATACCTGCCGTCAGGCTCCAGTGGTGATCAACGCCAGGAGTTTAAATATGAACTGATGGAACGCATGAAACCAATGCTACAGAAGTTCGCCGCCAGTGGGCGCGAATATATTATCTGCGGTGACATCAACATCGCACACAAGGAGATAGATCTTAAGAATTGGCGCGGTAATCGGACGAACTCGGGGTTTCTGCCAGATGAACGCGCGTGGATGGACTGGTGGTTTACCGATGGAGGTATGACCGATGTTTTCCGTCAGGTGGAGCCCGGCGAAGACCAGTACACCTGGTGGTCGAATCGAGGCCAGGCCTGGGCTAAGAACGTGGGCTGGCGCATCGACTATCAGATTGCCACACCCCTGATTGCCGCGCGGGCCTATGCCGTCAATATATATAAGGCGGAGCGGTTCTCGGATCATGCGCCACTCATTATTGACTACCGGGTTAGTGACCGTTGGCTGCGCGCCAAACCGTGACTATCCCCCAGCCCTTGGGTGTCGTTATTCAGGGCGTCTGGCAGGGGGTAGGCTGAGATGAACTCTGGCAAGACGGTACAAGGTGGGGCTCGGTCATTCGCTGAGACCTTCAGTATCTACCTCGATCGGCGCATGGCCCGTATTGGTCTGCTGGGGTTAATCAGTGGTTTCCCCTGGGTGCTAATTGGAAGTGCTCTCAGTCTGTGGCTGAAGGAAGATGGTCTCAGCCGCAGCACGATCGGTTGGGCTGGGTTGATCTTTGGGGTATATGCGATCAATTTCCTGTGGGCGCCGCTGATAGACCGGATTCACATACCCTGGCTGACGGCTCGGCTGGGTCACCGTCGCGCCTGGATAGTTTTAATGCAGTCGGTCATTCTGATCTGTCTGGTAATCTGGAGTAGATCCGACCCGGTTGCCGGATTGACTGGGGTCATCACCATCGGGCTGGTTATTGCTATCGCCTCGGCCACTCAGGACATCACGATTGATGCACTGCGTATCGAACAGGTCAATTCGACTGAAGGCAGTGCGATGGCGGCAGGAGCTGCGGTGGCCGTCGTAGGGTGGTGGACCGGGTATAAACTGGGCGGTGTTGCTGCACTGACAACTGCGCAGGCCTTTGAGAACGCGGGCGTCGCAGACTACTGGCAGGCCACATTCCTGGTGTTGGGTATGGTCGTGATCGTCTGCAATATCGCCTTGATGTTTGTGTCCGAGCCACCGCCGGTAGATCGTGCCGCGGCCCAATTGCACGATGAAACACTGATTCGCTCGCGGCTGCACTTCAGCGGACTGCTTGCGGGGCTTGTGACCTGGCTGGGTGGGACGCTGGTGGCTCCGTTATCGAGTTTTTTCCGACGTAATGGGGTTGCCATCGCCCTGGCTGTGTTGGGATTTATCTTCCTTTTTAAGATCGGCGAGGCTTTTCTCGGTCGCATGTCGATCATTTTTTACAAGGAAATAGGCTTTTCAAAAGCCGATATAGCCTTTTATTCCAAAGGCATCGGCTGGGTTACTACAGTGCTCTTTACGCTGTTGGGCGGGCTTTTTGCCGCCCGGGCAGGCCTGGTGCGCGCGATGTTCCTGTCTGGAATTCTGATGGCCTTAACCAACCTGTTGTTCTCGGTGTTGGCGTGGTCCGGAAAATCGGAAGGGCTTTTTGCCCTGGCCGTGGTGATGGATGATCTGACCGGCGCTTTTGCCACGGTGACATTTGTGGCATTTATCTCGATGCTGGTCGACCGAACCTACACCGCGACCCAGTACGCCCTGCTGGCTTCAATCGGTACCGCTGGGCGGACGCTGTTCGCGTCATCTTCAGGCTCTCTGGTGGACTGGCTGGACGGCGACTGGGGCATTTTTTTCGTGATTACCGCGGTTATGGTCTTGCCGTCCCTTGCGTGCCTGTGGATGATCCGACGCCAGCTGGCTGGGATGCTGGCTGGGGCTCAAGTCAGACTGTTCAGCAAAGCATCCGAGATAGATACTTAAGTACTGTTCCAGCAGAAGGTATAATTAGGGGTTCTGCTGCTCGCTATGAGTCAGTCAGCCTAGCCCTGTTTTCTGGAATCTGCCCATGCCAATCTACGAGTATGTCTGTCAACAATGCGATCATCACCTGGAAGCTTTGCAGAAGCTGTCAGATGAGCCGCTGATATTCTGTCCGGAGTGTGGTGAAGCCTCTTTGCGCAAGCAGGTTTCGGCCGCCGCTTTTCGCCTCAAGGGCACTGGTTGGTACGAAACCGATTTTAAGAATTCGGGCAAGCAAAAAGAGAAAACTAACGGCAACAAGACTGACTCCGCCAAAGGAGGGCAATCTGACGCGGGTGGCAAAGAATCAGTATCCAAGGGCTCTGCCGATTCAAAATCGTCTGAAACGACTTCTTCGTCCGGAAAATCTGACAGCGGAAAAAAGAGCACGTCCTCCTCCACCTCTGAGCCGGCCTGACGGCTTCTGCGGGCGACATCTGTGGCGCCAGGAAACAACGTGAAATCAGAACAACGTGATTGCCTGTGTGGCGAGCTTGACGAATCCTTTGTTGATCGGGAAGTCGTGTTGTGTGGCTGGGTTCAGCGCCGGCGTGACCACGGCGGTGTGATATTTATCGATCTACGTGACCGGCGCGGCCTGGTACAAGTCGTGTTTGATCCAGATCGGGCCGAACAGTTTGCTCTGGCCGAAACGGTACGCAATGAGTATGTGCTGCGCGTTACCGGCAAAGCCCGCTTACGCCCGGAAGGTACCCACAACCCAGATCTACCGACTGGCGCTGTCGAAATATTAGGGCTGGAACTCACTATCCTGAATGGTGCCGATCCCCTGCCTTTCCAGATCGATGACGCCGAGACCAGTGAAGCGGTGCGCTTGCGTTACCGTTATCTGGATCTTCGCAGCGAACGTATGCAGCGCAACCTGCGGTTGCGTCATCGCTTGATACGGGCATTCCGTCATTATCTTGATGAGCGGGATTTTGTCGAGATAGAAACCCCGGTGCTGACCCGGTCTACCCCTGAGGGGGCACGTGACTACTTGGTGCCGAGCCGGGTGCAGCCCGGTCAGTTTTTCGCACTGCCCCAGTCGCCGCAATTGTTCAAGCAATTGTTGATGGTGTCGGGATTCGAGCGTTATTACCAGGTAGCTCGATGTTTCCGTGATGAAGACTTAAGAGCTGATCGTCAACCCGAGTTCACCCAACTTGATATCGAGATGTCTTTCATTGATGAAGCAGACGTCATGAGCGCTATGGAAGGCATGATGCGTGAAGTCTTCTCAAGCGTTTTAAAAATCGATCTGCCAGATCCGCTGCCAAAGCTCACTTATTCAGAGTCTGTCCGCCGTTTTGGTACTGATCGGCCAGATCTTCGTATTCCGCTGGAACTGGTCGATGTGGCGGACCTGATGATGCAGGTTGAATTCAAGGTATTTGCGGGCCCAGCCAGCACGCCTGGGAGCCGGGTAGCCGTGTTGCGGGTTCCAGGTGGCGCCTCCCTCAGTCGCCAGCAGATCGATAGTTATACCGAGTTGGTTAAACAGTTCGGCGCCGGTGGACTTGCCTATATCAAGGTAAACAATATCAGCGATGGCATCGGTGGGTTGCAGTCGCCGATACTAAAATTCCTGCCCGAAACAGTAGTTAGCGAACTACTCGACCGCGTTGGCGCCGAAGATGGCGACCTGCTGTTTTTTGGTGCAGACCGCGAGCGGGTCGTCAACGATGCGCTTGGCGCGCTTCGGATACGTCTTGGTAGTGATCTTGACCTCGTTACGCCAGGCTGGCGACCGCTCTGGGTGGTTGATTTTCCACTGCTTGAAGAAGATGCCGGGGCCGGGCGCTGGGTGGCGCTTCACCATCCGTTTACGGCGCCGCACACCGAAGATGTGGATCACCTGGAGACCGATCCAGGAGCCGTGCGATCGCGTGCCTATGACATGGTGCTGAATGGCACCGAGATTGGCGGCGGCTCAATCCGTATCCATCAGCGGGCAGTCCAGCAGCAAGTTTTTGCAGCTTTAGGTCTTGATGAAGAGCAGGCGCAAACCCGTTTTGGTTTTTTGCTTGATGCGCTGCGATACGGCGCACCGCCGCACGGCGGAATCGCTTTCGGTATCGACCGGATCGTTTCGATGGTGGCTGGTGAAGGCTCGATACGTGACGTGATTGCATTCCCCAAAACGCAAAAGGCATCCTGTCTGTTGACCGAAGCCCCGGGCGATGTCGACAATGATCAGTTGCGGGAGTTGGGCCTTCGCCGTGCTACCCCGCGGCGCCCGGGCGGGACGGCGATGGAGTGAGTGCGAAGGCTTTGTTGCCACCGGCACGCTATAAGCGGCCGGAATCGGTCCTGGTAGTTATCTATACTGTGGCCGGCGAGACATTACTCTTGCAGCGGATACGAAGCGGTTTTTGGCAATCCGTGACGGGTGGTCTGAACTGGGGTGGTGAAACCCCTGCTCAGGCAGCGCGGCGTGAAGTGTTTGAAGAAACCGGCCTCCAGAGGGCTTCGGGCTGGCGTGACTGGTGTTTCAGCCAGTCCTTTCATATCCTGCCTGAGTACCGCCACTTGTATGGTCCGGGCGTGGTGGAGAATATTGAGCATTTTTTCTCACTGGAACTCCCGGCGCGGTGCCCGGTCAAGTTAGACTCGTCCGAGCATGACCAAAGCTGTTGGGAGGATCTGGCAGTGGCAGAACATACCCTGTGGTCATGGACAAATCGGGCTGCGCTGGCGCAGGTGATTGCAGAACTGGTGTAATCGCACTGTTAACTTAGTACTGACCAGGCAATTAGGCCGGGGAAGAGGCGACCAAGATGGCCGGACACAGCAAATGGGCCAATATCAAGTTTCGCAAGGCGGCCCAGGATGCCAAGCGTGGCAAGTTGTTTACCAAGCTGATCCGGGAGATCACCGTGGCTGCCCGCGCGGGTGGGGGTGATAGCGCATCCAATTCTCGGTTGCGTACTGCGGTGGAAAAAGCGCTCGCTGGAAACATGACGCGAGATACTGTTGATCGCGCGATCAAGCGGGGTACTGGAGAGCTTGAGGGAGTGTCTTACGAAGAGGTGCGTTATGAGGGTTATGCTCACGGGGGCGTGGCCGTTCTGGTTGACTGCACTACCGATAATCGTAACCGGACGGTAGGAGAGGTTCGCCATCTTTTCAGCAAGCATGGCGGTAATCTGGGCACAGAAGGTTCGGTCGCCTATCTTTTCAGTAAGATCGGACTGTTTGTTTTTACACCCGGAGCGGATGAAGAGGCTGTAATGGAGGTGGTCGTTGCTGCCGGAGCTGAGGAAGTGGAAACCGCGCTAGACGGATCGATCGAGGTGATCACAGCTCCGGAACTATTTGACACCGTTCGCGCCGCGCTGGCACAGGAGCGCTTGGAGCCAGAGATAGCTCAGGTAGTGCAGCGTCCAGCGACAGAAACCGAACTTGAGGGTGATGATGCCCGGAAAGTCGTGAGCCTGATAGATGCCCTAGAAGAGATGGATGACGTGCAGGACGTGTTTACCAATGCCAGTTTCCCCGAGGAGATGGCGGCGTCGGGCTGATAACCTGGCGCGGTATGCCCGTGGAAAACATCAGGGTTATTGGTATTGATCCAGGCTCCCGGGTCACAGGTATCGGGGTAGTTGAGGCGCGCGGCCAGTCCTTGCACTATATTTACAGCGAGTGTGTGCGCGCCGGTGATGGCCCACTGGGACCTCGCCTGGTAACAATTCACGGCCGTATACGCGACGCCATCGATCAGTACCGACCCACGGCAGGCGCCATTGAGAAAGTGTTCATGTCAACCAATCCGCGCTCTGCACTGGTATTGGGGCAGGCTCGTGGCAGCGCTCTTCTGGCCTTGGCGCATAATGAGTTGGAGATTAGCGAATACAGCGCTTTGGAGATCAAGCGTTCGATTACGGGCACTGGCCGGGCCAGCAAACAGCAGGTACAACACATGGTGAGAGTTCTGTTGGGTCTGGATCACAAGCCGCCACAGGATGCTGCCGATGCATTGGCCTGCGCAATCTGTCATCTGCACCTGGCGCAAGTTCGCAAACGCCAGGAATCAGCCATGTCCGAACTGGCGGATCGTGACTCTGGTGGGGTGAGACGGTGATCGGCCAGGTCAGCGGTACGCTGGTACATAAGCAGCCGCCACAATTGATGGTTGATGTACGAGGTATCGCCTATGAACTGGAAGCGCCGATGACTGCTTTTTACAATCTGCCGGAAGTCGGCGCCAGCGTTTCACTGTATACACACCTGGCGATACGTGATGATGCTCACCTACTGTTTGGCTTTACTGACCGGCGCCAGCGTGACCTGTTCCGTATGTTGCTGAAGACCAGCGGCGTTGGGCCACGGGTCGCATTGGCAATCCTTTCTGGACTGACAGCAGATGATCTGGTTGCCTGTATCAGTGCTGGTGATGTTGCTCAACTGACCCGGGTGCCTGGCATTGGCCGCAAGACCGCTGAACGTCTGGTAATTGAATTACGTGATCGGCTCGATGGCATCGGTGGTTCTGGTATCGACCCGTCGGCTGCTGGGTTAACCCCCCAACAGGACGCGATCAGTGCATTGGTTGCCCTGGGATACCGCGCGGCTGAGGCGGGTCGTGCCGTACGCTCAGTTGATACAGAGGGTGGCCCGGCTGTTGAATCCCTCATCCGCGAGGCACTCAAGGCGCTTTCTGGAGACACGACATGAGTAGCCACGACCCGGTGATAAACCCGACCCATCAGGACGATTCCTCCCAGGAACAGGTGTTGGACCGCAGCCTGCGGCCGTTATGTCTGGATGACTTTATTGGTCAGCCAAAGGTGCGTGAGCAGTTGGAGATTTTTATCACCGCTGCCAAAGGTCGAGCGGAGGCGCTTGATCACGTTCTGGTATTTGGTCCGCCGGGTTTGGGCAAGACCACATTGGCCCATATCCTGGCACACGAGATGGGCGCGAACCTGCGCCAGACTTCCGGTCCGGTTTTGGAGAAGGCAGGGGATCTGGCAGCGATATTAACCAATCTTGAACCACATGATGTGCTTTTCGTAGACGAGATTCACCGTTTGAGTCCAGCGGTAGAGGAGATTCTTTACCCGGCTCTTGAGGACTATCAGTTGGACATCATCATCGGTGAGGGTCCAGCAGCTCGCTCAATAAAGTTGAATCTGCCACCGTTTACACTGGTGGGTGCCACGACTCGTGCTGGCCTGCTGACTTCCCCGTTGCGTGACCGTTTTGGCATTGTCCAGCGTTTGGAGTTTTATCAGCCCTCGGAGCTGGCAATGATTGTCGAGCGCTCGGCACGTATCCTTGCTGTTCCCAGCGATGCCAATGGTATTGATGCCATTGCTAGGCGCAGCCGTGGTACGCCGCGTATCGCCAATCGATTATTGCGCCGAGTCCGTGATTACGCCCAGGTTAAGGCGGATGGTGCGATCAGCAGTGAGATCGCCGACAGCGCGCTTGATTTGCTGGAGGTTGATGGTTTTGGTCTCGATGCGTTGGATCGGCGTTTGCTGCTTGCCATTATGGAAAAATTCGATGGCGGCCCAGTGGGTGTTGACAGTCTTGCCGCTGCGATTGGAGAGGAGCGCGGCACTTTAGAAGATGTTGTGGAGCCATATCTTATTCAGTCGGGATTTCTGATGCGTACCCCCCGAGGACGTGCTGCTACCCGGGCCGCATATCGCCACTTTGGTCTGGCCCTGCCTGTAAGCGATGGCCCTCAGACTGGCCTTTTCCCTGGAGGCTCCGAAGGTTCCGCACCATGAAAAAGTCAGCAAATTCTCACGCTGTTGACAGAGCTGGCAGGCGTTTTTCCTATAGTGTTGAGCCCACTGATGGGTATCGCATGACTGTTTTATGATCGGGTCGGGCGCAGTGTTCCGTTGGCCGGTACGGGTTTATTACGAGGACACTGATGCTGGGGGAATTGTTTATTACGCTAACTACCTTAAATTTATGGAACGGGCACGCAGTGAGTGGCTGCGCTCGCGGGGCGTAGACCTTGCCGTGCTGGCCCATAATGAAGATGCAATGTTTGTCGTGCGCTCGGCTAAGCTCGAGTTTTTGCGCCCGGCACGTTTGAGCGACAATCTGGAGGTATCTGTACAGGTAACCCACCAGCGCCCCGCGAGTGTAGAACTGTCTCAGGCGGTGACCCGATCTGGGGAAGCGCTATGTACCGGTGTGGTTCGTTTGGCCTGCATTAATATTCGCACCGCACGGCCCCGGCCTTTGCCGACTTTTTTTGAGGACGAGTAACAACCGATGAGCGAAGCAGTCAAACTCGCCGTGAGCAATGAATCGCTGTCGATTCTACAACTGGTACTCCAGGCAAGCCTGCTGGTGCAACTGGTCATGCTGATTTTGGTGGCGGCATCGTTGGTATCGTGGACAGTAATTTTTACCAAAGCCAGTTCACTTAAAAAGCTGCGCCGGGAGGCAGACGATTTTGAGGCTGACTTCTGGTCCGGCGGGGAACTTAACAGTTTGTATCGGCGTTGTACCGAGGGCGGCGTTGAGCCGATCGGTATGACCAGCGTCTTTGTTTCAGGTTATCGGGAGTACACCCGGCTTGCAGGTAACACAGCGATAGAGCGCGCCGATCTGGTTGAGGGCGTGCAGCGGGCAATGCGCGTAGCCCTTAGCCGAGAGGTCGAATCGTTGGAAGCGCACCTGCCGTTTCTAGCGACGGTGGGCTCTATCAGCCCCTATGTAGGTCTTTTTGGCACCGTATGGGGGATCATGAATTCTTTTCGTTCGCTGGGCGCAATGCAGAGTGTTTCTATTGCAACCGTTGCACCGGGAATTTCTGAAGCCCTGATAGCGACCGCCATGGGTCTTTTCGCGGCGATTCCGGCCGTTATTGCCTATAACCATTATTCCGCTGGCGCCGAGTCACTGATTGCCCGCTACGATGTTTTTGTCGAAGAATTTCTCAGTATCGTCAATCGACAGGCCGTGAGTGGCCAGCGACGTGGCTGACGGATTCCCCCGGTCATTGTGATGCGTCCACGTCGCCGGAAACGCCAGATGAGCGAGATTAACGTTGTACCGTATATCGATGTCATGCTGGTGCTGTTGGTGATTTTTATGGTTACCGCGCCCTTACTGATTGAGGGGGTCACCGTCGAGTTGCCCCAGGCTGATGCCCGCGCAGTGTCAGAAGACAGCAAGGAGCCTTTCGTGGTTCACGTAGACAAGGCGGAGCAGTATTTCATCAATGATGATCCCAACCCGATCACCAATATCCAGGAGATCCGGATCAAGGCGGACATCGTGTTGCGCAACAGCCCCAAGACCGAGTTCTTGGTTCGTGCGGACAAAAATGTTCGTTATGATGCGGTTGTGAAGGCAATGGTTTTGCTGCAACAGGCCGGAGTGCCTGGTGTGGGGCTGGTGACCGACTCGTTGGAACATTGATCGCCGGTGAGCCGGAGCCCGCGCAAAGCTGCCAGTCCGATTCGGGCTTTTATATACGCGGTTCTGATTCATATTGTTTTTGGTGCATTGATTGGGGTGAGTTTGTGGTTTCAGCCCCAGGTGATCGAGCCCTCGCCAGGCAAACCGGTGCAGGCAAAAGCAATAGATCTGGCCGCGATCGAAAGGGCTGAGGCTGAGAAGAAGAAAAAGGCGGAGGCTGAGAAGAAGCGCAAGGCGGCCAAGGAGAAGAAAGCTGTTGAGAAAAAGAAGAAAGAAGAGGCTTTAAAGAAGAAAAAGGCGGCTGAGAAGAAGAAAAAGGCGGAGGCTGAGAAAAAACGCAAAGCCATCGAGAAGAAGGCTCGGGAGGCGGCCGAGGCCCAGGCGCGGCGTGAGCGCAATGAGCACGAGGCGGTGTCTGCCTTTGGGGCGTTGGCCTGGGCGATCCAGCAGCAGGTGAGCAGTAACTGGAGCGAGCCAGGGGACTTCAGCGGCATGAGCGTCTCGTTTCTTGTTAAGGTAGATAGGGATGGAAACGTTATCTCGGTGACTATCACTAAAAAAAGCGGCGACGCACGTCTGGACGAGTCGGCCGAAAATGCTATTTTCAAGGCCTCTCCTTTGCCATTTCCCACTGAGCCGCGTTATTACGAGTACCTGAAAGAATTTAACTTTGTGTTTAACCCCTGACCCTTAGGAAAATAGCTACGATGAGAAGGCTTGTTGCGGGAATGTTGCTGGCGTTATCGGTCGGGTGTGTGGTGTTGCTTCCCACCGCTGCGTTCGCAGTCCTTACTATTGAAATTACCCAGGGCGAGGATTCGGGCACTCCGATCGCTGCAGTCCCATTTCGTTGGCATGGTGACGGCGAGCCACCTGAGGATATTCGCGCAATCATTGCGGCAGATCTGCACCGCTCAGGTCGTTTCGATCTATTGCCAGCTGCTGATTTTCTCTCTAAGCCAAGCGAGATCACCGAGGTTCGCTACAAGGATTGGCGTCTGATCAAAGCTGAAGCATTGGTGATTGGCCGGGTGATAGAGAAAGGACCCGATCAGTTTGAGGTTAGCTTTCAGTTGCTGGATGTTTACCGTGAAAGAATCAAGGTCGGCCTGCGTTTTTCTACCAGTGCTGCACAGCTGCGCCAGGTAGCACACCAGATCAGCGACCGGATTTTTTATGAGATGACGGGCGTCCGTGGGGCTTTCGACACCCGCATCGCCTATGTGATCATGAATCAACAGGATAACGGCGACCGCCTGTACCGGTTAATGGTGGCAGATTCGGATGGCCACGACCCCCAGCAGATTCTACAGACAACCAATTTGCCGGTATTGTCACCTGCCTGGTCGCCCAATGGTGAATGGTTAGCCTACGTATCGTTCTCCAATGCCATTTCTGGTGCCAACATCTGGTTGCAGGATATCGGTTCCGGTAACCGCCGGACTATTGCTCAGATTGAGGGGGCAGCCAGTGCGCCGGCCTGGTCCCCGGATGGCAAGTGGCTGGCACTGACGATTTCGGCCAAGGGCAACACGGATATTTACGTGCTCCAGGTAGCGTCCGGTGAACCCCGGCGGCTAACGCGTCACCCAGCAATCGACACTGAGCCGGCCTGGTCCCCAGATGGTCGGCACTTGGTTTTTACCTCTGATCGTAGCGGCCGGCCACAGATTTATCGCATTGGCCGCAACGGTGGCGAGATTGAACGCCTGACACGCGCGGGAAAGGAAAATGCCAGGGCATCTTACGACCCCAGTGGCAAACGGTTGGTGATGGTGACAAACCGCGGTACAGGCGCAGGATACCAGATTGGTGTATTCTCTCTGGCAAGTGGTGAGATGGAATTGCTAACTGACGGTACACTCGATGAATCACCGACTTTTTCGCCAAACGGTGCGATGATTCTGTATGCTACGCGGCTGGGTAGAGATGGCGTTCTTGCCGCAGTGTCGGCGGATGGTCGGGTACGACAGGTGCTGAAAATGCACGATGGAGAAGTACGAGAACCGGCCTGGGCGGCGAGCCGGTAACAGCAAGTAAAGATACTGAATACAGGAGATTGATGATGCGTAGATTTGGGACGGTTTTCCTAGTGCTCTTTTTGGGCGTGACACTGGCGGGTTGCGCAGCGACCAAGAAGAAAGGCGGGGAAGTAGAAGTGGAGGACGCGACGATTTCCGATACCACCGACGCTGCCTCGACTGATGCGGCATCATCTGGAATCAGCTCAGAAGACACGACTGCAGGGGAGATTATTGCGATTAGCGAAGATAGCACTGAACTGGATGCATTGGGACAGCGGGTGATCTACTTTGATTTCGATAGTTCCGATCTCACCCCCGAGGCACAGCGGGTAGTCGAAGCACACGCACAGTACTTGGCAGGTAATCCTGGTATGGCGGTGGTGCTGGAGGGTCACGCTGATGAGCGTGGCACCCGCGAATACAACCTGGCACTCGGCGAGCACCGCGCCAATACAGTCAACGAAATGTTCCAAGGGCTGGGTGTTGCACCCGATGCGATCCGCACGATCTCCTATGGCGAAGAGCGGCCGGTTTCGATGGGTCAGGATGAGAGTGCCTGGTCTTTGAATCGCCGCGTAGAGATTCTTTACTGACGGTAGGATCCAAGCCAGCACGGTTGGCGTCTTCTCACTCTCGCTGGTCGTAACTCGGTTTCGGGGAGTCTGATGGGCTCGCGGGCATATACCGGTTACCGTGCGGTGTGCGCCTTAGCCCTTGCCTGCGCTGGTGGCGGTCAGGTTCCTGCCAAGGCGGATAGTAAGACCACGACGTTTGTACAGTCATCAGCTCCGGCGTCAGCTGAAGATGTCTCCGATGCCTCGATCGTTTTTGCCCAGGCCTTTGGATTACCTTGTGCTGGCGACAGCGATTTCACGAGCTTGCAGCGCAAAATCAATTATTTAGACAGCCATCTGGACAGTCAAACCTCTGAAGTAAAGAAACTGAAACGCCCTCAGCAGGATCTGTACGACCAACTTGACTGGTGCGTTCGCGATTTGGAGTGGACCACAACGACTCTCCCCTTTGCCGAGGACGGGGTAAGCGCTACATCCCTCGAGCCACCTGATTCCGAGTTGGCCGGCGCAGCAGCCGAACTTCAAAGCCGGGTAGCATCCGTCGTCGTAGGCGACGGTTCCGGTACTGGCGAGACCGTTACCGTTGTCTCAGTTGAGCCCACCGCCCTGGGCCAGACCGAGACGACGGGCCTTGGTGAAAATGCTGCTTACGATGCAGCCTTTGACCTTTTCAGGCGTAGCCGTACTCTGGATTCGACTTACGCCTTTGTAGCCTTTTTGCGTAGTTATCCACAAAGCCCGTTGGCTGATGACGCCTGGTATTGGCTTGGCCAATCGCGCTACATCATGGGCGAGTTCAATGATGCGTTGGTGGCTATGAGTACCGTGTTGCAATATTTTCCCAAGAGCCCCCGCTTACCTTCAACGCGGTTGAAGATTGGTTATATTTATTACGAGCTGGGTGAGGATGCCAAGGCGCGCCAGTTCTTGAACGCACTGTCGCAGGATTTTTCCGGTCATCCGGCCGCTGTGTTGGCTCGAACCCGCCTGGAAAAAATGGATCGCGAGGGGCGTTAAGGATAGATAGTGCTCAGCTAGACTCTTTTGATCGATGACGGCTGAGCCGTCTGAGCGCCTGTGCAAGGTTGTCGGATTTCAGGCCATCAGCGGTTTCGATAAGAAGATCCGCGCTTTGGGGGTCCAATGGCTTGACCGCGCTTCCTTCTCGTGACTCCCTGAGATCGAACGGTGTTGATTGCGGTCGCACCTTCACTTTCAGGGCTTGTGGATGGTGGTCCGTTTGGGTGAGGGCGGTCAGGATTTCCTGCTGACGATGGATCACCGCATGACCCCACACCGGCCCGTCAGCGATGATTACCCAGCAATCAACAGTGGGTTGCACCACGGTGTGGTTGGCAATCTCGTCGCCAGCAGCCAAGCGCCAGGCCCGTTTTTCGGCGCTGACGCCCTGGGCATGGGCTCCGTTCGGCAGGCCCGGTATTTTGCCGATTAGTTGGCCGAGTCGGGTGAAGGTGTCTTCAGCCATGATAAAATTATTCGGTTCTGCACATTCGTCATCTTTCCTGTCTAACACAGTGTAGCCCCGCGGTGTACCCAGTAACAGGGGTACAGCCTGTCTTTTAACCTCATTCTTGGTAGATCTATTTGATGTTCAGTAAGGTAGCAACCAAAGTTTTCGGTAGCCGTAATCAGCGCCTTTTGCGCAAGATGAACAAACAGGTTAAGGAGATCAACGGGCTTGAGCCCGGGCTCCAGACCTTTTCCGACGAAGCGCTCGCGGCAAAAACCGCCGAGTTTCGAGAGCGAGCGTCTAACGGTGAGGACGCACAGTCCATGCTGGTCGAGGCATTCGCCGTGGTTCGCGAAACCTCCCGACGCGTATTGAAGGAGCGGCATTTCGATGTGCAGTTGATTGGCGGCATGGTGCTCCATGACGGCAAGATC
>JBBWVW010000049.1:0-4000 GCA_050256425.1 Arenicellales bacterium
ACATGGCTGCTGCGCATGCTACTGGGCGCCTTACTTGCACTACCGGCTATTGCTGAAGAGCATACCAAGCCGGTAATGATTACGGCCGAACTCAAAAGTTTCTCCATGACTCATAACGGCGAAACTGTCACGGTGATGCGCAACCAGGACCGGTCCAATCGCATTGTCGACCTCTACCAGCCGACCTACCGCGGCAAGATCCAACCCATGCACCCTTTTGCACCACATCAGGTAACCACGATCGGTGCGCTGGAGATGATCAACTTCATGCAGCAGTTGGAATCAGGGGACGATGGCTTGCTGATTATCGACTCGCGCACGCGCGACTGGGCACGGCGCGGCACCCTTGCGGGATCAATCAATATCGCTTTCACCGAGTTCAAGGATGAGGAACGCGCACTGGAAATTATGGAAGAGTGGTTTGATGTTCTGAACACAGGCCTCTCGCTTGATTTTTCAAATGCAAAGACCCTGGTCCTGTTCTGCAACGGCATCTGGTGCGGCCAATCGCCAACCACAATACGCACCTTAGTGCGAATGGGGTATCCGGCCGCAAAGATCCATTACTTTCGCGGTGGCATGCAAAACTGGCAATCACTCGGGCTGACGGTGGTTTCGCCTTGAGCGCCACGCAACTCACCCTGACGGAAATTTTTTCTATCGCTCACGATGCCCTGACTCAGGCCGGCGCCAACAAAGAAAACGCGGACGCTGTCGCGACCACTGTAATGCGGGCTGAGCGTGATGGCTCCCATTCCCACGGACTGTTCCGCATACCGGGGTATGTTGCCTCGTTGCGAAGCGGCAAAGTCAACGGTAATGCCGACCCAAAGCTGCAGTCGCGCACCGCGGTTGCGCTACATTGCGATGGTGATCTGGGCTATGCACCCCTCGCCCACCAGCGCTGCCTGGAGCCGCTGGCTGAGGCTGCGAATGACAACGGTCTGGCAGTACTGTCGATTACCCGGACGCATCATTTTGCCGCCTTGTGGCCCGAAACTGAGGCATTAGCGGAGCGTGGACTGGCCGCCATCAGTTGTGTCTCCTACATGCCAAGCGTGGCACCTTTCGGCGCGAGCAAGCCTCTTTATGGGACCAACCCCTTATCTTTCGCCTGGCCGCGTCCCGATGCCCCGCCACTGGTTTTTGACATGGCTACAGCTGCCATGGCCATGGGTGATGTGCAGATCGCAGCCCGAGACGGCAGGCCGGTGCCGCCGGGTACCGGCCTTGATGCAAGCGGTCAATCAACCACTGACCCAGCTGAGATCATCAAAGGCGTGCTTTTACCTTTTGGTGGGTACAAGGGCTCGCATATCGCAATGATGATCGAACTGCTGGCCGGACCCCTCGTGGGAGAAACCGCAAGCTTTGCTTCGAAAGAGCGCGACACTGGCGACGGCGGTCCACCACAAGGCGGTCAGTTTATTCTGGCAATGAATCCCGAAATTCTCTCAGGCGGTGTCTGGCAGGAGCAAAGTGAAGAATTCATCAAACGCCTGGGCCAACTGGATGGGGTACGTCTACCAGCCGAGCGGCGATACCAGAATCGTCATAATTCAAGCCCGCGGGAAATCAACAACAATCTTCTCCAAAAAATCAGGTCGACGATTTCTTAAGGCTGGGGAGAATAAATCTCTCCAGCCTTATGTGCACTTCTTCGAAGCTGTATCAGGGCCAGGTAACCTCAACGACGTTGGTCCGGGCCTTATAGTTATTCAGATTTGCGCCTCTCGCGATAGACGACACCATGAAATAAAGTTTGTCTCCTGATCTAGGCTCCCAATTCTTCAGCGGCGCTTGCTTTATATGGCCGCCCTCGACCTTGCTTATCGGTTTGCAGTTGCCGTTGGGTGTCATCCACTCCCAGGTACCGCCGTACCATTTTCCAGCCTGGCTTACGAAAACCCACGGATTCGCATTCACTTGAATGTAGCGGGTTCCATTCGTATGGAGGATCTTTGCCGTTGGCCAAGTTGAGGTGCCAGAAAAGTTGAGGCACATCGTTCCGTTTTTGATACTGATAGACAAGGTGCTGGTGACTGGCCAACTCGATACGTTGGTATGCAACCAGGTGACCTTATCTAGGTTGAACTCGGTTGGGTTAGGGTCTGTGGTCGTATCATCAGAGTCGCTGTCATCTGAGTTGTCATCAACCACCCCGGAGGAAGATTTACTGGAAGAGCAGTCAAAGGGCCAGCACCAAACATCAGAACAACCGCTGAGCAGCAGCATCGAGAGCAATACGCTTGCACGAACAAAAAATTTCACGTGGTTGATCTCCAGTTTCCGATAGACTGCTCAGAGCCTTGGCTGAGCAACGGCGAAGAGTACCGGTTATTTTGCAATATGACAAACAATTGAAAAACGCTCCTTGCGCGTAGCCTAACTATCTTTACGCGGTTTCGTGCGCTACTAATGGAATATGCTGCCAGAATTTGGATGCCGTCAGTAATCAATCTGCGCAAAATCCTTATCAAAGTCTGAGCAAAAGCGACGAGTCTCAGAAATCTGTCGGGGCGCCGCCCTCGCTTTTGCGTTTGACAACAAAAGCTTCAAGCTCTTCGTGCACCCCTGAGTCCATAGGTGGCGGCTGATACTGCGCAAGGACTTCCTTGAAAATGCGGTTGGCTCGCCAGGGAGTCTCAACGGCGCCTGCTTGCTCCCAGTTCTCGAAGTTACTCCAATCCGATAGAAACGGACTGTAAAAAGCGCTCTTGTAGCGTGACATCGTGTGTTCTGCACCGAGAAAATGACCGGTGGGCCCAACGGCACGAATAGCTTCGAGTGCGAGATCTTCATCGGTTACGCCGATGGGTTGGTGGTAATAACTCAGCTGCTGCAGCAGTTCGCAGTCAATGATGAATTTCTCAAAGCTTGCGCACAGGCCGCCTTCCATCCAGCCCGCTGCATGGTAGACAATGTTGGCGTTGGCGCTGGAGCATGCCCACAGTGAAGCGGCGCTCTCCCAGGTGGCCTGGGCATCGACACAATTAGCCGCGTTGGCATTAGACGCACGCCAGGGCAGGCCATAGTACCGCGCCATCTGCCCTGACATCTGGGTGGCGCGTACATATTCAGGTGTTCCAAAAGCGGGGGCACCTGACTTCATATCTACGTTAGAGGTAAACGATCCGTAGGCGACCGGAACACCGGGGCGAACCAGCTGCAGCAGGGTAACCGCCGCCAGACATTCGGCGGTCTGCTGTGCGATTGCTCCTGCCAGAGTGATAGGCGCCATCGCGCCTGCCAAAGTAAAAGGCGTAATGATGACCAGCTGGTTGTGTCGCGCCAGACGCATAGCGCCATCGAGCATGGGCCAATCGTGCTTCAATGGCGAAGAAGAATTGATATTGGTAAACATCCGCGGGACTTGTTCAAACGCTTCCTGATCCAGGCCCGCCGCAATGCGTACCATGGCCATGGCATCCTCGACACGCTCGACGCCCAGAGAATAGGCGTGCACCAGCTTGTCTGTCAGTGTCAGCAGGTCGAACAGACAATCGAGGTGTCGAATCGATGGGTGCAGGTCGACTGGCTCGACCGGGTAACCACCAGTGAAATGAATACACTCGAAATTTTGCGCCAGCTTCAATAGATTCTGGTAATCGGCGCGATTACCCACTCGTCGACCATGATCAAGATCCGAGACATTGGGTGGACTGGAGACCAAGCCAAAAGCGGCATAGGTTTCCCCAAACACAAGCGCGCGGTCTGGATTGCGCGGTGTCATTACGATGCGTTTCGGCGCCTTGGCCACTTGCTCCATCACCAGGGCACGATCCATGCGCACTGTTACAGAATCCTTTTTTACGTCACAGCCTGACTGGGCGAGAATTTCCCGGGCATCATCGTGCAGAAAATCGATGCCAATCTCCTCGAGGATACGCATCGCCGTGTTATGAATTTTGTCGATGCCTTCAGCATCCAAAGGCTCAATCGGGGCATCGAGGTATCGCGGCTGACCCCAGGGTAACTGCACCAGCCCGGCACGTGCCGG
>JBBWVW010000050.1:0-4742 GCA_050256425.1 Arenicellales bacterium
GTCGCCCCGAGAGCCAGAGCAGCAAGCGTGGTTTTGATTAATTTCATTGTTATCTCCTTTGTAATGTCTTTAAGTTATGCTCGGTGCAAACCTGAAGTGTTGTTACGTTACGACTAGGTTAGCATTGCCGTGGCGCTAAAACAAACACTGCCTGTTGCACCATCAAGGTTAGTAGATTTTACATCTACGGTGTAACGAGATCCGATATTGCCATTGCCCCGGTGTTGAAAAATAAGGGTGACATTACCGATAGTGGCAATATGCCTCATCTCGTCAGGTTAAACCATCGCAGCCCGGCGAGTATCGCTCAGATCCCGCGACTTCTGATTTGATCACGTCGGCGCGGAGTCGGCTGGCCCCTCGTGTGCCGGTGCGAAGGGGTATTCACTTTGTCTTCTCCTTGGCTGTTAGGGTAAAGTAATGCGTATCACGGCTTTTGAGTTTGGCAAGGCACTTCAGTTTCTTCGTCAGTTTCTCCTGATCTTTGGCTAGCGTTATTGCTGACCCGCTTAAGGAGCAGTAAAGGAACCCGTATAGATTTACGCTTGAACAAGCCCCGACAAGCCCCATTCACCTTCCACGAACTGCTGGATAACAAAAGCTCCGGCGAGTGCTAAATTTATGACACGAGTATTACTTACCCCAGAGGGCGCGCAGCGTCTGCAGGAAGAGTTGCAGCGGCTCAAGCGGGCCGAGCGGCCGGCGATTATCGAGGCCATCGCCGAAGCGCGGGCCCATGGCGATCTGTCGGAAAACGCCGAGTACCACGCTGCGCGGGAGCAGCAAGGCTTTATCGAAGGCCGTATTGCCGAGCTCGATACCAAGCTCGCTATGGCCGAGGTTATCGATCCGACCCGCCTGAATCCGCGCGACAAGGTGATATTTGGCGCCTGGGTGGAGTTATGGGAAGAAGAAGGTGACCGCGAGGTCTGTTACCGTATTGTCGGCGAACTGGAGGCAAATATCGACCAGGGGATGATTTCTCACGCCTCACCCATTGCCAAGGCGCTGATCGGCAAGGCCGAAGGCGATGAAGTCGAGTTTCAGGCGCCGGGCGGGATGCGTCGGTACGAAGTACTTTCAGTCCGCTACCAGATCGAAAAAGACGCTAAGGAATCCTGATCGCTCAATGGTTTTGGTTATGTTCGCTGTTTTTGGTTCCGCCAGAATTGACGCCCTCAGCCGGTTCGGTGGGCTCTGGGTCAGTATCAGGCTCGTTGCTGCCCTCAGGTTTTATACCGAATAGGCCCAGCCAGAAACCGAATGGTGTATCTTCTTCCGCATCCGCTGTCGGCGTATCGAGGATGTCCGGGCCCTGGTCGTAGCCTTCGT
The DNA here is from genome assembly GCA_050256425.1 of Arenicellales bacterium. Classification (GTDB taxonomy): domain Bacteria; phylum Pseudomonadota; class Gammaproteobacteria; order Arenicellales; family UBA868; genus UBA868. The sequence goes on from JBBWVW010000050.1 coordinate 1,333, forward strand.
CGACCTCGGCCCGTGGGTCGAGTTCACTGATAACTCCAGGAGTCTGCAATTCCGGTTGCAGCACATAAGGCTCTTTCTTCACCACCGGCGCCCACTGACGCACCCGCATACGCAAGGCAATGAATACGGTGAGCAGCACTACTATAGTTATGATGTACATGAACATGCCTTGAGGACCGGCAATACGCATAGCTGCTGCGGCCGCAAGCGGCCCGGCTACAGCACCGATACCGAAGATCATGACAAAGCCACCGCTGGCCGCGACTACGTCGCCTGGGTCCAGGTAGTCATTAGCATAGGCAATGCTAAGCGGGTAGAGGGTAGAAGACAGGCCAAAGAAGATTGCGACTGCAGTCAAGGTGCCCCAGGGAGGGAGAAGCCCGCCCAGCACCAGTGCGAAAGCGGGAATGCTGACTCCGATCGTGACCCCAAAGATTACCAGGCGTCGGTCCAGTCGATCTGAGAGTCGACCGATCGGCAGTTGCAGCAGCATACCGCCCAGTAGTGCTGCGGTCATGAAGCTGGCGATCTCACTGACGCTAAAGCCGATCTCACGCGCATACACAGGGCCCAGACCCCACCAGCTGGAATTGATCAGTCCCGCGGCGAGGCACACAATCACTGAGGTTGGCGATACCTGAAACAACCGACGGATATTGAGGCGCGGCGTCTCCACTGGATCCGGGTGAGTAGCCCGGGTGAGTGAGACAGGTACCAAAGACAAGGCCAGTGCCATGCCCACAAAGAGGAAAAGCTCATAAGTTCCGGGGTCGCCCAGATTGATGGCTTGTTGCCCTGCGGCAGACGCGATGTAGCCAATCATGATGTACATTGATAACAGCAGGCCACGGCTCTCGTTGGTGGCACGGTTGTTGAGCCAGCTTTCGACCACTACAAAAAGCCCAGCAGTCGCCGCCCCCATGGCCGCTCGGAGGGCGACCCAGGCCCAGGGGTTGGGGATAATCAGTACCAGTAGCGCACAGGCGGCTGCGATCGCCGCGAGCGCGGCAAAGGTTCTTATGTGTCCTACCCGGTTGATCAGCTGCCCGGAACGGAATGTGCCCAGCACAAAGCCCAGGAAGTAGGCCGATGTCATCAGGCCAATCATCTCGTTGGGGTATTGTTCGATATTCGCCCGGAGCGCCAACAGGGTAGAAAACATACTGTTGCCGAACATCAGCAAAGTCACGGAGATCATCAGTGACGAGAGGTTGCGTAGAATAGAAAGGGTAAAAAGCACGGCAAGAATCTACTGGCAGTCACGGAAAAATGGCGGCGAAGTCTACGCCTACGCGCGCCGATTGAGAAGAGAAAAATCGACAAAAAGAAAATTATTTTTTACTGCCTGAAGGAATTGTCGGCACCAAGCAAGCATCTATCCAACAGCGACAAGCGCAGGATCTCACAGGCATTGTCGAATCTGCTGGGAGCGAGTCACAAGTACAGGGTGCAGGTCGGTTAATATCGCGCTTTGTCGGGCACTGCGCTCAACCAGACATTCTGATTTGGATCCAATTTTTTGCCATGTTTCTTGTTCGACTTGATGCGGTCAGCCTGGCGTTCGGGGCCCGTAAATTACTGCACCAGGCTAATCTGTCTATCGAGGCGGGCGAACGGGTGTGTCTGGTCGGGCGTAATGGGGCCGGCAAGACTTCCCTTTTGCACCTGGTGAGCGGGGAGCTGGAGCCGGACGAGGGTGAGGTTCGGCGTCAGGGTGATCTATGTATCAGTGAGCTCGCCCAGGTGTGGCCCGCGGATGAAAACGCCCTGGTCGGCGAATTTGTATCCGTAGGTTTGGCCGACATCATTGCGTTGACCCGCCAGTACCAGGCTCAGGCTGAGTCAACGCTTGATGCGTGCGGACTGCGGGAGTTGCAGGAGTTGCACGGGCATATCGACGCTCATGGTGGCTGGCACCCGCAGCAGCAGGTGGAGACGGTCTGCACCGAAATGGGCCTTGATCCGGCCCAGCCAATGACGGAGCTTTCCGGGGGATGGCGACGGCGGGCCGCGCTCGCCAGGGCTCTGGTGGCTCGGCCGGATCTGCTATTGCTCGACGAGCCGACTAATCACCTGGATTTCGAGGCCATCGCGTGGCTGGAGGGGCGCCTCACGGGTTTTTCTGGTGCCGTGTTGTTTATTACCCATGATCGGGTTTTTCTTCAACGCCTGGCTACCCGCATCGTCGAGATAGATCGCGTCCAGCTGCGCAGCTGGCCAGGCGATTACGCACAGTTCCTTAAACGGCGTGCGGCAGCGTTGGCGGCCGAGCGCCTGGCAGATGGCGAATTCGATCGCAAACTGGCCGAGGAGGAGGCCTGGATTCGTCAAGGGATCAAGGCTCGACGGACCCGCAACGAGGGTAGGGTTCGGGCGCTTGAGGCCATGCGTGTGGAGCGCTCTGGACGGATCAATCCGGAAGCTCGTGCCCGGGTGCACATCGAGGAAGCCGAGAATTCGGGTCGTAAGGTGCTGGATGCCCGACATATGACATTCGGTTATGGGGCGTGTCCACTATTTCGTGATTTCTCGTTGCGTATCCGCCGCGGTGACCGAATCGGACTGGTGGGTAATAACGGCGTCGGCAAGAGCACGTTACTGCGTTTGTTGCTTGGCGAGCTCGAACCCCATTCAGGATCTATCAAATGGGGGGTTAATGTCCAGGTGGGCTATTTCGACCAGCATAGGCGGGAGCTGGATCTGGACAAAACAGTGGCCGAAGTCGTCGGCGAAGGGCGTGACTATATTACGCTGAATGGCAAACCGCGGCACGTCGTCGGCTATTTGCGAGGGTTTTTATTTAGCGCCAAGCGGGCACTGACGCCGATCCGGGCGTTATCTGGGGGTGAACGCAATCGCGTGATTCTGGCCCGGTTGTTTACTCAGCCCGCCAACCTGCTGATATTGGATGAGCCGACCAATGATCTGGATGTGGAAACACTAGAGGTTCTTGAGGAGCGCCTTGCCCAATACAGCGGTACATTGATCGTAGTGAGCCACGACCGCGCCTTTTTAGATAACACAGTGACCAGCATACTCACCTTTGAGCAAGATGGTGCGGTTCACGCTTATCTGGGTAACTACAGCGAATGGCTGCGTCGAGGCAGGTCCTTGGCTTCTGTCGATTCAGCGGCGTCGGCCGAGCGCTTGCCCACCGAGGACCAGGCATCTTCACGCGGTTTAAAAGGTGGAACCAAACTGTCGTACAAGCTTCAGCGGGAGCTCGACGGGCTTCCGCAGGTCATCGACTCGGTTGAGCACAATCTTAAAAGACTGCGCGAGCAGACCCTGGATCTCGGTTTTTATGAACAGCCCTATACAGATACCCAGCCGGTCCTGGATCAGCTGGCTGATCTTCAAAGCGAGTTGGATCGCCACCTTGGGCGCTGGGCGGAACTTGAAGAAATGGA
>JBBWVW010000051.1:0-10889 GCA_050256425.1 Arenicellales bacterium
TGCATCGGTGACCCGGCGAACAGATGGCTGGGTGCCTTCGTTGTGAATATCCCAGGCCTTGAAATGTTCCAGCGGGCCCGCGTTCATGAGAATCAGGGGCGGATGGATAATGGGTCCGGCGTTCATCAGCGCAGCAGACAGCACGTCCTCAATGGGCTCCACCGATGGGTAGGCTGCGCCGATGATATCAAGCGCACGGCTGCGATCCGAAGTCGGTAACACGCCCGTGGGGAGTCGCGTCGCCCGGACTCGGATCGCGATGTGGTCGGTTGCCTGCTTGCGGGCTAGATAGGGCAAAGTGCCGGTCTCCGCAAAAATGACCCTGGCGCCGGTGCCTGCCCGCTTGACGGCGTTCGCAAGAATGTAACTTCCGAAAGTACCCGGGGGCAGGAAGACCACCTGACCATCGGTGAGTAGCGGCGCCAAGTCGTGGCCCAGCGCCACCTGCGCAGTCGCCGGGAGCGGGATGAGGACCAGTTCGGCGCCCGTTACCGCTTGTGCCAGATCGGTGGTGGCAAGTTCCAGGCTCACGTCTCGCGTGCCTTGGGTATCGGTGAGCGTCAGGGCGGAGCGCTTCAGGGTCGGTGCGAACGCGTCCCTGTTGCGCCGCCACAGCCGGACCCGATGGCCCCGCTCACTCAAATCGGCTGCCGCCGCGTGACATCCGTGTCCGCCACCTATCACTGCGATTTCCATATTCGGCTCCTGTTCGTAGACCCCTGAGACTAAATAACAACCCCAAATTCAAACTGAGCCAGCCGGGGCAGGCAAAAGTCTATACAAAATAGGAGTTGCACAGAAGGTCAGTACCCCGAATCTGGAATAACCAGCATTAAGGGTATTATCCCTTGGCTACTGCATTAAGTACTGGATTGGGTTGGGTGGGCGTGAACCGAAGTACACGGTAAGAGACAGCCCTGGATAATGGCAGCCAACATCCGAAAAAAGACACTCTGTCCGATGGGCGGGTTTCGGGAATTTTCAAGCACCCAACCCACGCAATAGTGTGTTGAATTAGCCGCCACCGGCGCTCATTTGTGGACTGTTCTATAGTGACTGTCTGTCGCCCGAGCGGCGCGGTGGATAAACCGAATTTGTTAGACTTAATTGATGCTCACCTGCAACGCTGACACCGATGGCTGAACGCTCGTTCAAACATGAAGTACAGAAACTGCGACTTGGCGCCGGGGCAGAATTCCATGGCGAGGGGATTCTGGCGGTTACCAAGGCGTTGTTGCAGTGTGGCGTTGGTTATGTGGGCGGCTACCAGGGGGCCCCGATCTCTCACTTGATGGATGTGCTCGCCGATGCCCAGGACCTGCTGGCTGAACTCGACGTGCACTATTCGGCCAATGCCTCGGAGTCTGCCGCCGCTGCGATGTTGGCAGCCTCGGTGCACTACCCAATCCGTGGTGCTGTGGCCTTCAAGGCGCCGGTCGGCATCAACGTGGCCTCCGATGCGCTCGCGAACCTGTCCTCTGGTGGAGTCACCGGCGGTGCGCTGATTCTGATCGGCGAGGACTATGGTGAGGGTTCGTCGATTATGCAAGAGCGCAGCCATGCCTATGCCACCAAGTCGCAGATCTGGCTGTTGGATCCGCGGCCCAACCTGCCATCTATCGTCAAGGCGGTCGAAGACGCCTTCGAACTCTCGGAAGTTTCTAACACGCCGGTGATGCTGGAATTGCGCATCCGGGCCTGCCATGTCTACGGTTCATTCACAGCCAGCGACAACCGCCGACCACCCCTGACTGTCACCGACGCGCTGGATCAGCCGCGCCGCAAGACCGATCGCATCGTTCTGCCGCCGGCGTCCTACGCCCACGAGCAGGAAAAGATCAGCCAGCGCTGGCCGGCTGCGGTGGACTTCATCCGCAGCCGGGGCTTGAACGAAATCTTCGGCCCGTCCAGCGGACCGGTGGGGATCGTTATGCAAGGCGGTATGTACAACGGCGTGATTCGTGCGCTGCAGCGCTTGGGACTGGCCGATATCTACGGCGATACGCGAATTCCGCTGTACGTCCTGAACGTCACCTATCCCCTGATCGAGACCGAGTTTCTGACCTTCTGCGAAGACAAGCAGGCGGTTCTGGTGGTCGAGGAGGGCCAGCCCGCCTATATCGAGGATGCACTGGCGGCTATGCTTTACAAGGCCAATGGCACCGTCCACTTGTCTGGTAAGGAAATGCTGCCTGTCGCGGGTGAGTACACTGGCCAGCATGTTCTAGATGGTGTCAGCGCCTTTCTCAGAGCCCATGCACCAGACACGGTAGCAACCCACGACAACGGCTCAAATCTGCTGCCCACCGCTCCGGGGGCGTCCGGCCTTGAGGATACGGTCCCAGTCAGGCCGCCCAGTTTTTGCACCGGCTGTCCCGAGCGACCAATTTTTGCGGCGATGAAACTGGCGCAAAAAGACATTGGGCCGCTGCAGGTCTCCGGCGATATTGGCTGCCATCTGTTCGGCAGCCTGTCCCCATTCGAGATAGGCGGCACCACGATGGGTTATGGCCTCGGTCCAGCTTCCAACGCGGCGTTTGATGGCGGTGGCAGTCGACGGCCCGTTTCGATCATCGGTGACGGTGGCTTCTGGCACAACGGCTTGAGTTCAAGTGTCGGCAATGCTGTCTTCAATAAATCCGATGGCGTGATCGTCGTGGTCGACAACTATTACGCTGCGGCGACCGGCGGGCAGGATCTACTGTCGTCGCGCGCCGAAAACCGGTCGAAATCCACCCGCCATCCGATCAGCGCGGCGCTGAAAGGCATTGGTGTGGACTGGGTCCGTGAAATTGATTACACCTACGATGTCGGCCGGGTCCGGGACACACTCAAAGAAGCGCTCAGTGTGGACCACGAAGGGCCGAAGGTGATTGTTGCCTCGTCCGAATGCATGCTCAACCGGCAACGCCGTGAAGAGCCGTTAGCCAGCAAGGCGGTTGCCGCCGGCCAGCGCCTGATCAAACCGCGCTTCGGCGTTGATGAGGATGTCTGCACGGGTGACCACGCCTGCATACGCCTGTCGGGGTGCCCGTCGCTGTCGCTGAAGATCTTGGATGACCCGCTGCGCGACGACCCCGTGGCGCACATCGATCAGTCCTGTGTTGGTTGCGGCAATTGTGGCGAAGTCGCCGAGGCGGCGGTGCTGTGCCCCTCCTTCTACCGCGTGGACGTGGTACACAATCCGGGTTGGCTGGAACGTCTGCGGCACCGACTCGCTGATCGGTTCATCCGGATGCTGCAGCGGCGCCGGTCGCGTCGGGTATTGGGTTTCGGACCCGCCTGAGCGCCGAGCCCCGCCCGCAGTCATGGACACCACAGCGGCAATCATCAAACTCGCGGTTTTTGCTGTGGGTGGCCAGGGCGGCGGCGTATTGTCCAACTGGATCGTGGGCGTTGCCGAACGCAACGGCTACCGCGTGCAGGCCACATCCATTGCCGGTGTTGCCCAGCGCACCGGCGCCACGGTCTATTACATTGAAATGTCTGCGGACACGGGCCGCCCCCCGGTTTTCGCACTAGCACCTTCTGCTGGCGATGTAGACATCCTGCTCGCGGCTGAGATGATGGAATCCGGACGGGCTATGGTGCGCGGCCTGGTGAGCCCGGAGCGCACCACGCTGATCACCTCAACTCACCGCATACTCGCCATGTCCGAAAAGACCGCCCCCGGTAACGGCATTGTCGACCGGGCACCGGTGTTGGCGGCAGGCAGAGCCAGGGCCAGACGGTACATCGCGTTCGACATGGAACAGATCGCGGTTGCAGCCGGTAGCGTGATTTCGGCGAGCCTGTTCGGCGCGCTGGCGGCTTCTGCTGTTCTGCCATTTTCCCGCGAAAGTTTCGAGGCCACAGTACGGGCATCGGGTCGCAGCGTGGAGAGCAGCCTGCGGGCGTTCGACGGGGCTTTCACGGCGGTGACCGAAGAGTCAGAGCCCGTTGAACCGTCAGACACCAGAGTCGCAACAACCCAGCACGCCCCAACCGGGCCGGCGTCGCAACGACAGGCCTGGCAGGAACTCCAGCAGCGGCTCGCAGAATTGCCTGCAGCGGTGCGGGAGATGGCGCAGGCTGGCTGCCGCAAGGTGGCTGACTTTCAGGATATGGCCTATGCGAATGAGTACCTGAACCGACTCGATGGCGTGGTCCATTCTGATATCGAGCATGGCGGTGAGGATCGTGGCTTCACGCTGTCAGTTGCGGCTGCCAAGTACCTCGCTAACGCGATGACTTACGATGACGTGATTCGGGTCGCGGATCTGAAGACCCGCCCTGGGCGCTTTACCCGGATCCGGGACGACGTGGCTGCGGGAGAGCATGGCGTCATACGCATTACTGATTTCATGCACCCGCGGGGGCAGGAGGTATGCGGTATGCTGCCGGCAGGTCTCGGTCGCTGGGTCGAGGGCAGTCAACGCCTGTTCGGCCTGCTCGACCGTGCGGTCAGTCGCGGGCGGCGGGTCCGCACCGATTCGGTGTTCTGGTTCAGCGTACTCTACGCCGTCGGCGGATTGCGACGTTGGCGTCGTCGCCTGCTACGGCACAGGGTTGAGCAGGACCATCTCCTGGCCTGGCTGACGGTGGCGCTGGATGCCGTGACGGTGAACTACGATCTCGCTGTTGAGATCATCAAGTGCCGACGATTGGTCAAGGGCTACAGCGATACCCACAGCCGGACACGGTCCAAGTTCGACCGGGTGATAGCCGCGGCAATGCAATTGGGTGAACGGGAGGACGCGGCGGATCAGGTCTGCCGGCTTTGCGAAGCGGCGCTGCGTGACGAAGACGACACTTCGCTGGACGCTGCGCTGCAGGCGCTGGACGGTGTTTGCGCGCCTCCAGTCGTTTCCTGAACCCACGTAATTGATGAATCCTATTATTTGACCGATAAGATAAGTGTCGGCTCACAACAGGATCACTTCATCATCTGCAAAATCGCCATGCAGACGCTGAACCAAATCAGCGCGATGTTCCAGAACAGCTCGCTGGTTGATGTACCCCTTGTCAGTGATCTCACCTGTGTCGATCCCCGGGGGTTGGCACATCAGCATGAACCGGCGGATAGAGCGGCTGGATCCTCGATGGCGGGTATTGTATCTGGCCAGGTCTTTTGCCAGTTTCGCGCGGATCAGCGGATTTGAGATCAAGGGCTTGGATGCCGCCTTACCGCTGGCAGCGAGAAATTGTTTGCACCCACTTTCATTCAGCCACACCAACAATCCGATATGCTCGCGGTTGCTGCCTGTGACTACCGCATCGTGTATCAGCGGCGATGTTGCTGCAATGACATTGACTCGCACAGCACCAACGGAGACCCAGGTCCCGGTGGTCAGCTTGAAGTCCTCGGCAATGCGCCCGTCGAAGACAATGCCCCGGGCAGGATAGAGCGGGTCAATAAGAGCACCGGCATCGCCAACGCGGTAGTAACCATCTTCATCGAGCATGTTTTCAGTCAGCTCCGGCTGCCGGTGGTAACCCGGTGTCAGATTCGGGCCCTTGACCCGCAATTCCATTTTGTCGCCGAATGGCACCATTTTCAGCGATACCCCGGGCACCGGTATACCGATGTTGGCAACCTCTTTTATCGGAAAATGCGCTGTGGTTGCGAGTGGCGCCGTTTCAGTCGCGCCCCATGCTGATGTGATCGGGATCTTTCGGCCCAAAGTTTTCACACTGAGTTTTTCCAATCGATCCCACAAATCCTGGGGCAGTGCTGCAGCCGCATACATTATTAATTTCACGTTCCCAAAAAAGCGTTTGCAGAGCGCTTGGTCTTCTTCCAGGAAGGGCAACAGCATGCTGTAGCCCGCCGGTACGTTGAAGTACATGGTCGGTGAGATCTCTCGCAGATTTTCAATCGTCTGCCGGATCAACTCTGGGGCAGGCTTCCCGGTATCAATGTACATCACCCCGCCATTACGCAGTACCAGGTTGAAGTTGTGGTTACCGCCGAAGGTGTGATGCCAGGGCAGCCAGTCCACCAATATCGGTCGGTTTCGTTCCATAAACGGCCATACCAGGGCCAGGCTCTTTTGATTTGAGCACAGCATCCGGTGGGTATTAAGCACACCCTTGGAGGCACCGGTAGAGCCGGAGGTGAACAGGATTTTTGCAACAGTATCAGGGCCAACAGCGTCGAACGCCCGATCTACCTCGGCTGTCACGGTTGTCGCTAGAAGCTCGGCGAAGGTGGTCGCCTGCAGGTTTTCTGCCCCTTCCGACCCGATGACCAGTTCGGTGTCTTCAAGGGGTAGCCTGGCGATCGCTGGGGCAAATTGCTCAGGGTCGCAGACATAAACCAAACCCGGCGAACACAATGTAAACAACTCGATCAGGTTTTGGTGATCTGTGCTTTGCAGCGAGTAGGCGGGCGACACCGGCACCACGGGTATTCCGACCTGCATCGCGCCCAGCGACAGCAACGCATGGTCAATGCTGTTACCTGAGAGAATCATGACCGGCCGGTCGAAGGAGAGATTCCTGTCGAGAAGCGCCTGCGAAACGCTGTTGGCTTGGTCAGCTGCTTCACCGTATCGCAGTTGATGCCACGCGCCGTTTTGGCTGCGATGGGCAAGAAATGGGCTCGACGGTGCGCGGTTTGCCCAGCGGCGCAGCATCTCACCCAAGTGCGCTTCGTATTCGCCGAGTGCAACCGGGGATTCGATCACCAACCCGCCGCCAGGTAGCTCTTCTGTCGTGACCCTGGCCGGCGCGAATTCAAGATCAGTCATGGGCGCCTCGATTCCCGGTGTACAGACACCACACTACGCCACCCAAGGGCTCTTTGTGAATGACCAGAGACTTTCCACGGCCGAGCCCCCAAGGATATTACATAAGTCGTGAAGGCCATCATTGGGTTTTAACGGAGGAAATTTTCCTGGTGAACTGGCGTTTGTGATCTTTGGATCAATGGGATCGAGCCATTTCCCAGCGCTCGCCGAAGCTCGTGCTTCAATACCTTTCCCATAACATTGCGTGGTAAAGCTGACAAAAAACCCACCGCTTTGGGATGTTTGAATCGGGCCAGCCGCCCCTTGAACGCTGACAGAATCTCCTGGGCGGTAATTGTTGCGCCCTCATCAATTACGACAATTGCCACTGGAATCTCGCCCCACTGGTCGTCGGCGGCGCCTACTACTGCCGCTTCGATGATTCCATCAACCTCGTCTAGAATCCGCTCGAGTTCAGCGGGGTAGATGTTTTCACCACCCGAGATCACCACGTCAGTCTTACGGTCATTGATAAAGACATAACCGCGTTTGTCCCGATAACCGATATCTCCCGTGCGAAACCAGCCGGCCGCAAATGCGTCTCTACTGGCATTGCGATCCTGCCAATATTGTTGAAAAATATTCGGCCCTCGCAGCAGCAACTCCCCAGACGCCCCCGGCCGTACATCATTACCGCTATCGTCTGTGATACGAAGTTCCGTGTGCAATGCCCCCTGTCCAGCCGAACCAACCGAGATCATCGCATCTTCGCGGCGCTGGTAGAGCGCTACCGGCCCTGTTTCTGTCGAGCCATAGACCTGAATGACCGGAATGCCGCGATCATGCCAAGCCTCGATCAGCGAACGGGGCACAATAGACGATCCGGTCGTCACCATGCGTAAACTGTTAAGGTCGGTAGAGAGCCAATCGGACTGCTGGATCAGGGCCGCAATCGTTGCCGGCACCAGTACCAGCAGGTTCGGCCGTTCCTTTTCAATTGCCGCCAGCGTCTCTGCCGGGTCAAAACGCTGGTGAATCGTTATGGTTGCGCCAATATAGAGCCCGGGCGTCGTATGAATATTCAGGCCGCCGACATGAAACATTGGCAATACCGTCAAGATATGATCCGCTGGCGTCAACTCATGCATATGCACGCTGTTTAACGCGTTAACCAGCAGTGCGTTTTGAGTCAGTAAGACCCCTTTGGATTGCCCAGTAGTTCCCGAGGTATAGACCAGGAGTATTGGCACATTCAATCTACCTTCAATGTTTGACTCCGGTAGCACTATGCTGCCGTCTTTGGGTGCTGGAGCCACGCAGGTGTGGTCAAGTGAGGTACATCCAGATCGCCCAGCGACCAATTTAACTGCTGCTTCCTGGTGCAGAGAATCTGCAATTAAGACTTTGGGCGTTGCATGCCCGAGTACGTAGTCGAGTTCAGGCAGGGCAAGTCGCCAGTTCAACGGCAGATAGATGGCGCCTAATTTGGCGCAAGCAAACAGGGCGATTACGCACTCAGGAGTATTAAGCCCCAGGTACGCAACACGGTCTCCCGGGCCAATCCCGTGGATGTTGTACAGGTAATTAGCACAGCCCAGTACTCGAGCATGGAGCGCCCGGTAACTGATTTCATTGCCCTCGAAACGAATCGCTATCCGATCAGGAGAGTTTGCCGCATGCTGCTCGATCCAGGAAGAAAGATCACGGCTCATGCGTCGTCATTTTCACCAGATTCATAAAGCGCTTCGCGGCCAATCCGGTCAAGACAAATCTCTGCAGTCCAGGGCAGCATCAACGACCCGCAGCGCGAGTCACGATAAATTCGTTCCAGTGGCAAAGATTTCAACATCGACTGCCCGCCACAGGTTCGGATAGCAAGTTGTGCAAGTTCATTGGCATTTTCCATGACCGAATGCTGAGCAGCGTAGGCTCGCAAAACCTGCTCCTTGGTTGGATTCGGACCCGCTTCGCTCATGGCCTGGAACCAGACTGCTTTGGTTTGTTCCAGCATGATACGCATATCTGCAACCGCCAACTGCTTGGTTGGATACATACGCCGCTTTACCGGAGGTGCACCGGGCAGTTCACCGCGCAGATACTTAACGGTGAAATCATAGGCCGCCTGTGCTAATCCCATGTACGCCGGAGTCAAAGTCATAAACATATGGGGCCAACGCCTGGCTGCCTGAAAGTACACGCCGGGCGGCAACAGTTCGGACCCATCGGGAACAAAGACCTCTTCAAACAATAGTGTGCGGCTGACGGTAGCCCGCATACCGAGGGGGTCCCAATCCCCTACGACACGGACACCTTCGGACTTTGCTGGAACCGCAAGGTACAGGGTATTGCTGCGGCTCGGCTTGTCGTCGGCATGCTGCAGTTCGGTGCAAAGTGTTCCATAGTAGTCGGCACTGCCAGCGAGAGACGCAAAAATCTTTTTGCCGCGGATCACCCAGCCTCCATCGCATCGAACGGCTGTCGTGCTGAACGCGACGGTACCGGCAGCAGCGGAGCCACCTTCTGAGAAAGGTTGAGAATAAATTGCGCCATCATCAAGAATCCGCCGATAGTGAACACTCCGCGTTTCGTGGTGTTGCTCGCGCACAACGCGATCCATCTCCAAGTCATCGGCTATCGCCCCTGACCAAAGGCAGGAGCAAACGTGCATATTCCAAGTCAAGGCAGTAGAGCCACAGTAGCGACCCACCTCGGCCGCCGTCAGTGCATAGGCTCGAAGATTTGCGCCGTGACCACCGTATTCACTGGGAATGCAGATTCCAAGCAATCCGGCAGCATGAAAATCACGGTAGTTCTCTATCGGAAATTTCGCCTCACGATCATAACGAGATGCCCGATCAGCGAACTGTGTCTCGCCGAGTTCTCTCGCCTGTGTGGTGAGTTGCCGTTCTTGATCCGTGAGACGCCAGGCGTCGCTGTCAAAAATAGGGACATCGGTCATGGGGTTAGCCCATCGTCGCAGCTGATTGGTTGTTCGCCTGTCTGGCGAGGAAATCGAGAACTGTGTAATTGAATTCGTCCGGGTTTTCCATCGGGGCCAGGTGCCCGGCACCGGATATCACGGCGAATTCGGCCCCCGGAATTTTTCCCGCCATTTTCTCCATCATAGATGCGGGAGCGTTGCTGTCGTTTTCTCCTGCCAGCACCAGGGTCGGTACGGTGATGAGGGGCAGGTGATCTCTGCCTTCGAACTCCACGAGGCACCTTATGGCTGCTACGTATCCTTCACTCGGTACTCTGGACATACATTTGTGGGCCAACTGTATGCCGCTTGGATCTGGGGTTTCCCCGACCAGGCTGGGCAGCACTTTCGTCGCAATCTCGGCCATCGACTGCCCGTCCTGTAGTGGTTGCAGCCGCTCGGCGACAAACTTTCTCTGAAAATCCCCGTTTTGATTACCAAACGCCGGGGAAGTTTGGGTAAGAACCATTGTTGCGAACTTGTGCTGCGCTGTTCGCGCCAGCTGTTGCACGATCATGCCACCAATGGAATGGCCAATCACATGTACAGCAGGTTCAGCAAGTTCATCTAAAAGCTGATGGAGCCGCTTGGCTAAACCAGGGAAAGTCATCGGGGTCAACGATGCTGACCTGCCATAACCGGGCATATCCCAGGACACAGCGCGATACCCGGCCTGCGCAAATGCTTCGAGCTGGAACGCGAAACTCTCAGAATCGGCGCCAATCCCATGCAGAAAAACCACGGTCGGACCTTCACCTTTCTCAAGGTAATGTACGTTGGCCACTTTCTTTACCCCGGCAATCTGCCCTGCGCCACAACTACCTCGTCGTCGAGCTTGATAGTGCACCCGAGCATTGGCAGGTCGAAATGACCGAGCGAAAATCGTCCGGCATGTTCATTAGCACCTGTCGAGAATAAAAAACTACCGGCCAGCGTTCTTAACTCAGTGCCATTGGTGTCGTTTTTGTCGTAAACAGTCAGGGCTTCGTAACGCGCTTTTCGATTAAGCCCCCAACCGACATGGGAGACGCCATAGGCTTCAGGATCACCCCAAGCATCATAGTAGTTGCGCATCAGAATGGCATCGACACCAGATCCTTCAACCGCGGTTACATAGTCGTCCTCAATCACTAAAGTAACCGGTGACTCGAGGTATCGTTTGAAAGTCAGGTTGATATCACCGATATCCAGAACTAGAT
>JBBWVW010000052.1:0-1999 GCA_050256425.1 Arenicellales bacterium
TCCCGAGCTTGCGTTTCAACGTTTTGCACTTGAGCGATTTGAAAAGAACCAATCCCATACAAACCCAGAGCCAGTTGTAACCTTGCATGGCTGAAAAGTATCACCAGATTCACTCTCACGGTATTATTCAAAGCACATGACAGACCCCGGCAAACTTGATGCGATCGTCGCCCAGGCGGTAAAAAGCCGCGACGCCCGCGAGCGTGACTACCGTGCGCAATCGCTAAAACTCCATCCGTGGGTCTGCGGGCGCTGTGGGCGTGACTTTACCCGCAAAAACCTGCATGAATTGACCGTTCATCACAGGGACCACAACCACGACAACAACCCCGCAGATGGCAGCAACTGGGAGAACCTGTGTTTGTACTGCCATGACAACGTGCACGCCCGTTATGTTGATGCAGTCCCCGGTGCTGAACCGGCCAAATCAACCGCCGTTACTCACAAAGGGCTGGCGGGCCTTGCCGATCTGCTCAAAAAAGACACGTAATGGTGTGACTGACCGCCCCCGCTAGGACTCGTCCTGGCTCGCTGTTAATGACGATCCGACATAGGCAATTGCCTCTATTTCTACCAGCATGGTCGGCTCTGCCAAACGGGCTTCGACGGTTGTCCTGGCCGGTGGATCCGTCGGGAATACCTTTGCGAACTCCTCGTTCATAGTCTGGAAATCACGCATATCCGCAAGATACACGGTGCACTTAAGCACATCGTCCACGGTGGCTCCGCCTTCAGCCAATACCGAGACAACATTTTTCAGGGTTTGCCGGGTCTGAGCCGCTACATCGCCAATACCAATCACTTCGCCTGTCTCATCCCAGGCGACTTGACCTGAGGTAAACACCAGACCGCCACCCTTCGCGCCGGGCGAGTATGGATAAGTTGGGCGCGGCTGAAAATCTAGATTCTTTGGGCAAAGTATTTTCTTTGGCATATTGTTTTGCTCTTGGTATTAGTTTCCCGCCCGGTTGCTACTTGGACGTCTTCATTACATAAGCCTTGTTATGCCGATTCCGACACCCTGATTTTTATTGCTGTCGGGGCTCCATGATTACAAGGGTTATTGACCTGGGGACAATTGGAGATAACAGCCAGGGCATTCATGTTGGCTTGTAGGGTGACAAAAGCGCCCGGCTGCGCCTTACTGGCAACAAAGACTGTATCAACCAGTTTGCGCTCGGACGTTACTGGCACATCACAGAAAAAATTGATATTGGGGACGATATCTTTGCGTCCCAACTGGAATGCCTTGAGTCCTTTCAGGAAGTTTTCCCTGCACCCGGTGACACCGTCAACTGCGTAAAGCATCCGGTTGCTGGCTTCGCTACAGCAACCCCCAATCGTGTCATGGCCGCCAAAGGTATCTTCAACTATCGAAAAGATCGGGCGTGCTTCGTCCGAATAAAGGGCGTGCCCCTGCGTCAATTTAAGTGTTAATGCAGCTTTGAGAGTATTAGGCGCATGATACCGTTCATCGGGTCTGTCGGCGTTGTAGCATAAAAAATCGACCCCTTGCCCTCCCTCCAGATCAGTAATCCTGAGGTAGTGGCCCTGGGGAATAACCCCCGACCAGTATCCGCCGGGCGCAATTAGATTCGACTCGGTCATTTTCTGTCCTATTCGATATCAATTAGGCAGATTTCCTCTTCTGTCGGCGCCTGCTGGCCTAATTGATGCTGGATGCATTCGGGAAAGGATCAATAGTAGTTCGAAACTGCTTGGAGAAAGCGACACATTGTTATAGATTGCAGCCGGAATCACGCGCGCCCGTAGCTCAGCTGGATAGAGTACCTGGCTTCGAACCAGGTGGTCGGGAGTTCGAATCTCTCCGGGCGCGCCATTAAGTCAAGGAGTTACGGCGCATTCAAAAAATGCACTGTCCCACAAATACCTATTTGTCCCACAAAACCGAGTTATGTCAGCAGTAGAAACACTCGCTGACGTACTCGGTAATTACCGTCAGCATCAGGTTTAATCGAGTATCACCTGCTTAACATTA
>JBBWVW010000053.1:0-14311 GCA_050256425.1 Arenicellales bacterium
GATGTCGCCGGGCCACAACCCGACCCAAAACCGGGTGATTGCCTCAGAGTGACTGGCAAACGTCTCGCCTGACAGCAACCACACTCAGTAACGAGTGCTGGAGATCAGGCCGTAGATGATGCCAAACAGGCAAAGCGCCACAAACGAGCCTGCGAACACACCCAGTGTGAGTATCACCAGATCGGTCGTCTGCTCAATGCTGAAACCCAGGGTATCAGCCAGCCACAGTATGAGTTTTTGCATATGCGTACCCTTCCTCTTTTACCTGACGGTGAACGACCGCCCAACAAACTATTCTCGGCTTTGATTTTACACCGCTATGCACCTCGTATTTGAGGCCCATCACTGAAGCGGTGTCATTATTAATCAAGAAAACCATTAACGAGTGATTAACCTTTGCACTAACAGCTGGGGAGTGAGTAATCCCCGAGATGTGACGCCCGTCACACACGGACGCAAAAACACCCATCAGATTACAAACGCCTACTGACTAGAGGGGCCTATTCAAGCCAGGGTTTGGCATAAACCCGGGGCTTTTGGGGTCATTTAACCTTGAATCCACCAGAAGGAGTAATATTAATTGAGCCAGCGTGTATTAGAAGGAAAAAATGAAATTTGTCAGTTCTAAAATCACATCGACTCTCTTTAAGCAAGTGCTTCCTGTGGTTGCTCTGCTGCTTACAAGCCAAATCGTCATTGCAGGAGGCTCTCATCCGCACCAGTGGCTCATAGACACCACGGTACTTATCGCGAACGCAACCACCGTCACTGGCCCGCAGGGTAACGTGGTCATTACAGACTGTTTTGCCGAAGGCGAGGTACGCCTTCGATCGAGGTGGGTAGGGCGCTGCCCTCCGATCCGATCTATTTCCATGGGCGTTGCTAGATGGAGTGATTGCCCTCCCTCCCCCTGGAGTCTCTGGTGGGATCTGGATGATCAAGGTTCGGTACGCATCGCAAACGCCGCACCCTATCCGCCACCAAGCAATGAATACACCCGCCGCTACGACATCCAGTACCGCCCTGTGCAGGGCCAAAGTCAGGAAAGAGACCGCTATTGGAATCTCATAGATTTCGTGGTGACCAACATTGATACCCCAGAGGAAACTTGGACCGCAATAGGCGCCCAAGTCAATTACCTGGCTGGAGAAGACGGGGTCTTGAGAATCCCCAATACCTGGCGAATAGATGGTGCCACAAACCTTGGTAGCTTCACCGCAATCGGTGGTGGCTTCACCAACGAAAACTGCGGCGATCCCCTACCCATAGAGCCTGATGGTGAAGGTGGCGGCACATCTACCTTCCCCATCACTGCCGCCGCTAAAGATGACAAAACCGATAAGAAAATGTACGTCGTTATGAAAAAAGCACCTGCCAAATCATCAAAAAAGAAAAAGCAAGCGGAGCATGCAGAACGGTATCATCAGAAACGAAAACAACTGGTCGCCGAAGTGGCGCGTCATGTTAATAAACGCCCGCCCAGCCAGAAAGGCAAGCACGAACGACTCTGTGCCCATATCCAACTGGCTGACGGCGAGAGGAGCATCGCGGTTTGTGGGTCGAAAGCCCGGAACACCAATCCGAAACTGTGGGACGCTCGCGTGAAATTGTGGAAATGGGATCAGATCCACCCAATTGAGGAAGAGGCCTTCGGCCCACCTGACACGCCTCTTGATTCGGATGGGGAACCGGCTTGCTATTGTAGTGAGGTCATCTTGGTTACCGGGGGTCTTTTCGAGGGCGATTGGGACTTACCGACGATAATCTGTGAGGAGGGGTGGATGAAGTGTTCACAGTGCGACTCTGGCTGTGATTAGCAGTACCTAATAACAAGCCCCGCGCCAGCGGGGCTTGTCTTAGAGCATCACAAAACCTCGCGCCCGGATAAAAAGCGGCTTATACCCCGCCGGTACTCATCTCGAAGATCGGCAACAGCAGGGCGATGACGACCATGCCCACGACGCCACCCATAAAGAGCACCATGAAGGGCTCGATGATGGAGGTTATGCCCGAGACGGCCTCGCGGGTCTGGCGGTCATAGACCTCGGCCACCCGCTGCATCATGGGCCCCACCTGGCCGGACTCCTCCCCGAGCGCGATCATCTCGCGCAGCAGTACCGGGATCACCGGGGCATCAGCCAATGCGGTGGCAAGCGGCTTGCCGTGGCGCACCTCTGCTAGCGCTCTTTGCATGATATGGCTGATATAACGGTTGCCGGAAACCTCCCCGGCAGAGGCAAAAGCATCGACCAGATTGACCCCGGACTCCAGCAGCGTACCCGCAGTGCGCGCCAGGCGGGCAATCGCGAACTGGGCCATGAAGTTGCCCAGCACCGGCAGCTCAAGCCGGGTACGATCCCACTGAAAAGCGCCGCTTTCGGTCTTGACCCATGCCTTGAATGACGCCCCCGCCACCACCACGCCCGCGACAACAGCTGGCCACCAGGTGGCCGCAAAATCGCCGGCGTTAAGAAGAATCTGCGTAGGCCCCGGCAGGGCCCGGCCCATGTCCTCAAACATGGTGGCAAACTGCGGCACCACGTAGGCAAACATCACACCCAGCGCGATCACCATCGCGGCCATCATCATCGCCGGATAGGTCATCGCGCTCTTAAAACGGTCTGCCAGAGCCTCATCTGCCTCGCGCATCTCGGCAAGGCGCACCAGCATCGCATCGAGAATACCGCCGGTCTCGCCGGCGCGCACCATGCTGAGAAAGATGTTACCGAAATACGTTGGGTAGCCCGACAGCGCCTGCGAGAAATCCTGGCCTTGCTGTATCGATGCGCTGAGATCTGCCACCATCTCGGCCATGGGGCCCGCGCTCTGCTGGCGCGAGACAAACTCCAGCGCCCGCGCGAGCGGAAAACCGGCTTCAAGCAAGGTGGCAAACTGACGGGTCAGGATGGTGATATCGCGCGACTTGATCTTCTTGGCGCCACCCAGTCGCAGCGACAGCCCGCTGCCGGAACCGCTGCCACTGCTATCGGTCCCCTCGTCCAACTGCTGCAACTGGATGCCCTGCCCCGCAAGCAGCGCAATCGCCTGCCTGCGGTCGGGCGCCTCGATGGTGCCAGCGCACGACTTGCCGCCACGCGCGCCCTTGTACTGAAAAGACGCCACTAGTGGCCGACGCGGAACACCTCGTCCCGCGTGGTCAGACCCTGTTCGACCTTGATCAGCCCGTCTTCGAGAATGGTTGTCATACCGCTATCCCGAGCATGCTGCTGAATCTCAGCGGAGCTGCGCCCTTCCATGATGAGTTTGCGCGTGTCGTCACTGATCAGCAGCAGCTCATAGATGCCCAGGCGCCCCCGGAATCCACTGTAGTCGCAGTGGCGACAACCCGGCGCATGCCAGCCGTTGTCACCCTCACCCTCCTGTACCCGGCAGTCCGGACAGAGCCGGCGCACCAGGCGCTGGGCAAATACACCGATCACCGTTGACGCCACCAGGTAGGGGTCAACCCCCATATCGATCAGGCGCGTCACCGCAGTGGCGGTGTCGTTGGTGTGCAGGGTCGAGAAGACCAGGTGCCCGGTCAGGGCTGACTGGGCCGCAGTCTCGGCAGTTTCGCGGTCGCGGATCTCACCCACCAGAATAATGTCCGGGTCCAGGCGCAGGATGCTGCGCAGCACCGCCGCAAAGGTCAGGTCGATCTTGGCATTCACCTGGATTTGCTTGATGCCGTCCAACTGGTACTCGACCGGGTCTTCGACGGTAATCACGTTTACCTCGGGCGTGCTGATCTCGTTAATGGTGGCGTACAGTGTCGTGGTCTTGCCCGAGCCGGTTGGGCCAGTGACCAGTACGATGCCGTTGGCCCGGCGAATCAGTTCCTGCCACTGCGAGCCAATGGTAGGGCCCATGCGCAGTTCCTCCAGACTGACCCGGATGCTGGATTTATCCAAAATGCGCATCACCACGCTTTCGCCATGGACCGTGGGTACCGTCGCCACGCGCAGGTCATAACCGCGCCCTTCGATACGCAGTGGGATGCGCCCGTCCTGCGGTAGCCGCCGTTCGGCGATATCGAGGTCGGCCAGGATCTTGATACGACTGATCACCGCCGGCTGGTACTGGCGCGGCACGCTGTTCACCGCCTGCAGCAGACCGTCGATGCGGTAACGCACCTCGAGCCGGGTTTCACCCGGGTCTAGGTGAATATCAGACACCCCCCGACTGATGGCCTCGGCAAAGATACTGTTGACCAGTTTAATGACAGGTGCCGCCTGGGCCTGTTCCTGGATATCGTCCAGTTGTTCCAGTTGTTGCCAGTCATTCTCGCTATCCTCACCAGTGCTCTCGTCATCCACCTGGCTGAGGTTCTGGTAAGTGTTCTCAATCAGCCGCTCGAGAAACTCCGGCTCGGTCAGGCGCAGTCGTATCGGCGCACCCAGTAGCTGGGCGCACTCACTGGCAACAGAGCCCAGAAACGGAGTCGTGGTCAGTACCTGCACACCCTGAGCATCGTAGAAGACTGGCAGCAGGCAGTGCATACGCGCAAAATCGCCAGGCAGGCGTCGCGGCAGATCGGTGTCGATCAGTAAATCATCAGTTGGAAAAAGCGGATCGATACCGGTTGCGCGTTCAAGCAACTGGAGTACCTGCCGGGGTTCCTGGTGGTTGTAGCGGTAACGGCGCCACAGGTTGACCGGGCTCTCACGCAACAGATCCAGAATTAACCGCGCTCCCTGGTCAGTGTCCGGCTGGAACAGCAGCGCGTCGTTCTCCAGGCGTGGCAACGACAGTTCGCGGCTGATGCGCTCATCAATCTTGCGGCTGTGGCTGCGCAGCCGCTCCACCTGGGCCCGATCGAGCCGCCAGCACTCCCCGGTGCTCGCCACACGCATCGCCGCGTTGAAATTCCCGTGCTGCAGCAACCCAGCTACTCCGGTCAATGCCCCTGTGCCCAGGGTGGCTACCGCAGTATCCTGCGCGCTTTCCTTGATGATGCGGTACTCACCGCTTGCCACCAGGAAAGCCGCCTGGGCGGCATCGTTTTCGTGAAAAAGATAGTCGCCGGCCTCGTGCTTCTCGAAGCATGGCGCCAGTTCCCGCACCAGCGCATACAGATCGATGGCGTTGAGTTCAGCGAAGAGTTGTGTCTTACGTAGCAGATGGTACTGCTGATCGAGCGCCGCGTTCTCGAGTAGTGCCTGACGATACTCGGGGTGAGCCTCAAGCCATTCGTTAAAGGCCGGACGCGCCAGGGCCACCAGCGTGGTGTCCTCGGCGGCCCGGTATTCCGCCTGGGCCTCACCGCCGTTTAGCAGTGCCGGAGCACCGACGACCTCACCCTGCCCGACCGTATAGGCATACACCCCATCGGCCAGGCCGCGGCTTTCGGCAACCTGCACGTTGCCCGAGCGGACCAAGAAGGCGGCATCGTGCTCGTCACTGGCTTTCTTGAAGACCTCACCTGCCGGCACATCGCGAACGTCATCAAAACGTCCGGCCAGGCTTTCCATCACCTCAATCGGCAATCCCGCCATCAGGCGCGACTGGGACAGGATCTGGGCAATGCTGGCCTGCACGGAATTATCAGGGCGTTGTTTCGCTAGAAACCAGCGCCTTAGAGATTGAACTCCATCTCGATATGATCCAGTGCGCCGGCGGTGGCAGCGCCCGGATGCTTGAGCAACTGGTCAGTGGCGACTCTAATGGCCTCCTGTTCAGAGAGAATCACATAAGGCGTGATCAGGATCAGCAGTTCAGTTGATTTCTTTTTCTTTTCCTGAGAACCGAAAAGTGGCCCAAAACCAGGCAGATCTTTAAGCTCAGGAATGCCGGCATTGCCGCCAGAAATATCAGTGCGGATCAGGCCGCTGATCACCAGGGTATGTTTGTCCTTGATTATCACATGCGTTTTCACCAGGCGCTCCGTGATCGTGTGCTGATTATTTCCTGATCCAGCAGCACCCGCAATAACGTTGCTGTTGGAAATCTCCAGATCGAGGCTAACATCCCGGTTGTTGGCTATGGTGGGTTTGATTTTTAGCTCCAGGCCAACTTTCTCTCTATCGTATGTTTCGATCGGCTGGTTGTTGGTGTCCATCCGGGTTTCCTTGAGTACCGGAATCTCGTCACCAATGCGCAGAAGGGCCTCCATGTTATTTGAGGCCATCAGGTGCGGTGAGGCCAGCACCCGGGCATCGGAATCCCTGGCCAGCAGATTGATCATCATCGAATAATTCTTGGGATCAAGCAGTGCGTAATTGACACCGCCCGGACTGCCCAACAGTAGGCTCTCGGCGTTGTCAAGCACTGTCGAGCCGAGAGCAAAAGTTTTGGGATCGGCGAACGTAAGCGCCGCCATCGGCAACACATTCAGCAACTGCTGCCATTGCAAGCCCATGCGGTTGTGCTGATCCAGCGTGATCTCCACGACCTTGGCCTCAAGCAGTATCTGCGGGCTGCGCTTATCCAGCTCAACTAGCATATCGACTACCGCCCGATGATACTTTTCCTCCGCCGTGATGATCAGGCTGTTGGTACGCTCCTCGATCAGCACGCTGCCGGACAGAGCACTTTCACCTTCGGCGACGCTTTGAGGTGCATCCTGTCCAGCCAGTTGCGCCACAAAACCTGCAATCACAGGGCCGAGTTTGGCTGCCATGGCATACTGCAGCGGATAGGTACGAGTGATCGCAACACGCTGGGGTGCGTCGAGTTTCTCGACCAGTTTCAGGATGGACCGCAACTTGGAGGCCGCTGCCGTCACCAGCACCACACCCGCATCACGATTAGTCGACACGGGCCGCATCAGGCCCATCATGGCGAGTGTCTCCGCAAGCGCCTCCTCGTTGATATACTGGGGACGGATAGCGACAATAGCGACCTGGTCATCCGGCATTCCGGGCTTATAAATCGGAAAGCCGCTCATCTCGGCGATTGCGTCCTGCACCACGCTGATGTAACCGTCGTTCTCAATAACAGCGAAACCGCGGTGCTTCAAAATGGAGTGCAACAGATTAATCGCCTGCGATCGGGTGATCGGACCCGGCGATATAACCGTGACCATTCCCGATACTCCTTCACCGGGCACCACGTTGATGTTTAGCAGATTGGAGTAGGCCTCCAATACCTCAAGGATATCGGCATCACGAAAATTGATGGTCAGCATCGGCTCATCCACAGCCGGCGCTGGCTCGCTACTCGGTGGTACGTCTTCAGTGCCGCTATCAACTGCCACGGCCGGCAGGGCCATGCCCTCCTCGGTGGGTTCGATCAGCCCGGTTTGCGCAAACACAACGGGCTGCCAGGAGTAGCTTACTAACGATAACAGGGTGCACAAAACTGCCGTGAGCAGGCTTTTATGTACACAGTGGTCGACAGTCGTGACTGGCAGATTCATCGTTTTGCTTTTGCTCTTAAGGGTCTGGCTCTTTAAGCTTCGTGTTCGTCAGAGTACTTCATTTCATCAGGTAACTGCTCGCAAACAATTCGTCTTCCTCATCACCCAGCCGAACCCGCACGGCGTTATCCGTGATCCTGGACACCACCGAGCCATTCAGGTCATCACCGGTTTTAACATAAACAGTCCGGCCGATGTTGTCGTCACGCACGATCGCGATGGATTCACCGTCAGAACCTGCCAGGGTGCCAACGAGTTCCAGCCCGTCCAGGTCCGGAAGCGGCGGAGGCGGGGGCTCAGGCTCCTCTTCAACCACCTGTTCCTGGGGCTTTTGGTGAACTGGCGGCTCGGGTTCCAACTCGAGGCGTGCGGCTTCATCACGGCGCACCGAGCCAAACTGATAAAGGCTCTCGCGCGACGCCGAGGCGGGCTCAAATATCGGGAACGGGTATACAAAACCTGCGCCAGGATCGGAAAAAGCCACCGCACTGGCTGCTGAGGCCCGTCCCGGTGTTACATCCGGCGCTGGAACGAAATACATAGCGATCGCCGCAACGACAAAGATGAGTGTCAGCAAAAGCTCGAAGCGGATCAACCGCCCCAAGGTGCGCCGCGAACCCATACGTTTTTTCCAGTCAATTATCACCGACACGCTCCAACGTGGCCTGCAGCCAGGTTTCATTCACCAGTTCATCCCGGCTGGTATCTGGCACTTCCTCGCCAAGTTCCAGCAGTAGATCCTGTAAAGGGTCAAGCCCGAAGTCTGAATCAGACCCCAGCAACTGCTCCGCCTGTGCTACATCAATAAAGCGAACATCCGACAATGCCGAAGCCGCGGCACCGGTGTTACGGTAGCGTAGCCAATTATCGGCAAGCTCGACAGCGGTTGGGTCTTTTGCTTCCAACCGCTTCGCTGTCGCGAACAAAGCACTGGCCACAGCTTGCCAGCGCCGCGGGAAACGGGTAAGCGAGTCGGCATGAACCACAAGGTAAGACTGCCAGTCGCTATTACCCGCCGCAAACCGCTCAATTTCCTGCAGCCCAAGATAAGCCAGGCCCGCCTTATTCAGGCCGCTAACCAGCACTGCATCGACCAGACCACTTTTAAGGTGGCGCACCATGGCACGCCGATCAAGGTAGACAATATCGATATCCGACCGACTCATGCCAGATTCGAAAAGCAACTGCAAAAGCAGCACTTCGGCCATACCATGACTCTCGAGCCCGAGCGTTTTACCAGCAAGGGCTGCCAACCCATCAACACCACTGTTGGTCTCGGTGACCAGCGATGTCGCCAACGGCAATTGCCCGAGCGGCATCACTACCTGGAGCGGAACACCAGCTAGACGATAGCGCATGATGTCATAGAGGCTTGCAACCACCGCGTCCAATTCGCCGGATAAAAGCCGGTTCACACTCAGCTGTGGCGAACCAGCCGGCATCAGGTTAACGACGACATCTGCCGTGGCAAAATCCCCCGCCTCGCGGGCGACGTACAGCGGCAGATCATCAGCGGTGCCGTAAACCCCGATCACCAAAGGCTCAACGCCGCTTGGTGCGCCAGAAGGACTCGAGGTCGGTGCGGGATCAAAAAAGCGTACCCGAACGCGGGATCCACCCTCTGTTGGAGGGCTCATCTCCAGTTCCGCGAGATCAAACCGGCGCGGCGAAGTCTCAAGAAGGTACAGATAACGGCGCAGCGACGCGTAGTCGCCCGTCAACTCCAGGTCATGAATACGACCCTGCAGTTCAGGTAGCGTCTCGACGTCGGGCACCAGTTGCCTTAAACGTACACCGCTGATGCTTGCGTAGGCCGTCAGTTCGTCTATCAGTGATTCGGTTGGTGCCGCTTGCGCTGCAACATCGGGCGCAAAATACGCTCTGAGGGTGCTCATTTCGCGCTCAAGCTCGGCCAACCGCTGCTCCCGGCGCGGCAGCATCCGGATCTTCTGTGTATACCCGGCTGAGAGGTGCTCGGCCCGATCACGGCGCTCCAGCGCGCTTTCAAAGCGGAACACCAGCGGCTCGATCAACTGGGTATAGGCTGCGATCGCAAAAAGGAAGCCGCCCACGATCCCAATTGCCCGCCGATCGCGCGGTGTCAGGCTGCCGAGCAAGCGTCCCGTCATGGCGCTACTCACACGCCCTCCTCTCCGGGAGGCTGCCACAGCGGTGTCGCGAGCCTGACCTGCAGGCGAAACCGTACGCCCTGCTCCTGGCTCTTCTCGCTACGGCTGGCGGTGACCGACTGCAGGCGCACCCGGCTGACCTGCGGATGACGGCGTAACTCGCCCACAAATCCGGAGATATCGCGCTCAGCCTGGGCCAACCCGTCGAGGGTCAGCACACCACGTCGGTCGAGTTGCAGCATCCCGGCCAGACGCACCGTCGCTGGCATCAGTTCGGCCAGATTATCAAGCAGCGTGACCACGCTGGCGTCATCAAGTGCCTGCATCTCACGTACCTCGCCTGTCAGTCGGCCAACCCGGTCAGCAATCCGTACCGAGCGCCCTGCCTGCATTTTCAACAGACTGGCGGTGTGCTCGGCCCGTGCTGCCTGATCCTCGAGGTCGCGCAATTGCAGGTAAAAAAACCAGCTCAGCGCCACCAACAGCGCCAGGGTCGCCAGCGCAGCGCCGCGACGGCGCGCACCACTAGCCGGCCGGTGAGATTGCTCTCTGACAAAAGCGTCAAAGGTGCACAACGTCCGCCTGCCCTGGCCGGGTGCGGTGATCGGGTCATCCAGCATCTGCACCTCGGTCTCCGGCAACGCTCGGGTGCAAGCCTCACTCACGCTCTGCGCAAAAGGTTGATCTTTGGCCGCCGCGCTGCGCACGATCACCTGGCTGATACCCGACGCCACACCGTGGCGCAGCAATTGCTCCAGCGCAAGCATTCCGTTGGCCCGAGGAATCGCCAGCCAGTCAGTCAGCGTGCCACGGCGCCAGATACAGGCTGTGACTGCATCGGCCATAACCCACAGCACCAACCCGTCCTTGAGATCAGCGGTCAGTTCAGGCGACTGGATCCGCTGGGCCGCCTGGCCGCGCTCGTTGGCAAATTCCTGGTAGCGCGCCAGAAGGTTACGCGGAATCGCCGCCAACCCATACTGCTCAGCATCGATACGCCAGTAATCAACCAGATAACTGTCCAGAGGTTCGGTGAGACTCGCCTCGGCCGCCAGGCGCAGCGCCTGCTCGCGCCCGCGCCAGCCAACTGCAGGTATGCTGAGACGGCGCAACACGGTCCCGCCGGGAGGAACCACCAGCGCATAGGGCCGGCGGGAGCTGCGCAGCCGCTGGTCGATCTCGCCGGCAAGGTCACCGGTCGCGCCAAGCAGCAGCAGTACTCCTGCCTGGGGCCTGCGTCGGGCTGCAGCTAGCAGCGTCATCAGATTTCCCTCCAGGAGACAAAGCGCGCCGAGGTCTCATCCAGAAATATACGGGCCACCAGCACGACGCTGTGGCCACTTGTGGTACTGGTGGCCTCGATGGTCAACGGAAAAGTACTTGAACGTACAGTAATTGCCCGCTCCAAGCGCTGCCGTCTTTCCTCATCATCTATCGGGGGGAGCACCGTACCAAATATCGACAGATCCTTGAAATGAGTTCCACCATTGCGTTCGGACACCAGTACGTTGGCTTCTTCCTCGCTGAAACCCGCACCCATCAGTGCCGGATGCGGTGCCGTATTGATATTGACCCGGCCATTGGAGCAGCAGGTCAGAAAGTCAGCCACAGCACCGCCCAGTTCGGCAATCGGCTCGTAGAGTATCGCCTCGGTCATGCCTTCAACCTGCAGCAGGTCATGCACCGAACGAAAGGGCGCGGCCACGTAACTCAGCGCTGGCGCATCACCGGACTCACTGGCATCAGCCTCGCTCTGCAACCCGGCCTGATCCCCGACGGATTCGATAAGCGCTTCACGATAACTGACAATCGCCTCGGCTATCACGTTGGAAAAACCGGGAAAGGCCATCAGCTGTTCTGGTGATGCGGTGTTGATATTAAGAAGAGCCTCAGCATCGACTAGCCCGATAGCCACCTCTTCTTCTTCATCGTTCGGATCATCCGGGTCGAGCGCCTCTTCAAGCATCAACGGTACTGGGATGCCCGCCACAATCGTCGCCTCGCCGGCTGGCAGGGTTAGCGGCGCTAGCGGCGCCTGCTCGACCCACCAGGGCAATGTCGGGCCGTTGGAGGTCTCCTCAACATGGGTGCTTAAAAAACCCGCGACCTGGTGGGCTGCCCCGCGGGCCACCGCGCGCAGCCCCGTAAGCGCATTGACCTGCTGCTGAATCTGCAGCTCGAGGCGGGTCTGGTAAACGACGCGTCCTGCCATTGCGCTGATCAGCACCAGCACGACCATGGAGACGATCAGCACCGAACCACGCTGATTCCGGGGAGGTAGCGTTGCAGTCATCCGGATCTCTCCCCGGGCACACTCTTGGCACCAACGTCGAATTCCAGCGCGAAGGCACGGCTCAGCGCTCCGCGCGGTGTAGCAATACGCAGTTCCACGGCTCGCGGCAGGGTGTCCGCCGAATCCACCCAGTTTGCGTCTGCCCGATAACTGAAGGCCGGCTGCTGAAAACCCTCCGGCATATCTACAGCCAGAATGGCATCACCCGCAGTGCGCGTCAGCCGGGTATCTTCCCAGACATAGTGCACCGTGACTGGGATCTCTTCGATGCCCTGGAAAAACTCGACCTCAAAGCCCTCGACATTACCCTTGAACGCGGAGGTGCCTTTCACACGAGCGAGGTCAAGGCGCAGGGTCTCGGTGACAAAGCGCCAGGTCGCAGTACGGTCGAGCACACTCTCTACCCGACGCTGTGTCTGGCTCACCCCCACGAATGTGGCATAGATCGCGCTCAGCAGGATTGCGCCGACGGTGAGGCCGACGATCAGTTCCAGCAGGGTGAATCCGCCCTGCCTAGAAGTTACCGACGTCGGCTGCATCGCCGTCGCCCCCGCTCTGTCCATCCTTGCCGTAACTGTAAAGGTCGTACCAGCTTTTGTTTAGTTTGCCAGGCGACACATACTGGTAGTTGGTACCCCATGGGTCTGTAGGCAGGTCACGCGCTTTCAGGTAGGGCCCGCGCCAGCCCTGTGGTGACGGGCTTCCCGAAGGCTTGTTCAGTAATGCGATCAGCCCCTGCTGGCTGGAGGGATAGTTACCGGTATCGAGCTGGTAGTTGTCCAGCGCCAGCGAGAAATTCTCGATCTGCGCGCGGGCCGCAGCAATCTTGCCCTGGTCGGCCCGGCCGAAGAGCCGTGGCCCAACCACCGAGGCAAGCACACCGATGATGACAATAACCACCAGCAGTTCGATCAGCGTAAACCCGTGCTGGCGGGGTCTTTTTCGGCGACAACCGGTTCTGTTCATAAAAGGCCTCCTGAGAGAGTTCGCGGAGCCGGGCACATCGGTCAGATCTCCGATCGCAAAGCAGCGTTAGCCAGACTGATGAGAAACTGGCGGGTCTCGCCGGCACGCTCCACCACAAGCAGCACGGTATCCATCTTGGTTTTACTGCGCATGACATCAAGCGCGGCGCTGACACTATTGATTAGCCGGCCATCCAACGATACCAGAAGGTCACCGGCTTTGACCCCTGCGTTTTCGGCTGGCGTTCCCGGACCCACGCCGCGTATTAGAAAGTCGCGCCGAACCACAACACCGGCTTCATCTGGGACCATAACTACAGCGATCCGCACGCCCAGATCCGGCCACTTGCGGGAACGCTCGGGCTGGTAGAAAAAATCCGCGCAGCCCGAAAGGATAATGATGAGAGGCACGACCAGTATCAGGCGTTTCACAGCGTATCCTCTGCTGACGATCCCAAGAGCGCCTGTCGTGACTCCACCGTGAACCGGCGCCCATCCGGCTTGCCGGCGACAAAGGTAGTAATACGCAACTGCTTGAGATTCACGAAATCCGGGTCGTCACTCACCTTGAGCACCCAGTTGACCCGGCCAAGGGTGCCTTCGCTACGCTCGCGGGGCATCTGGGCCTGGATTACCTGGGTGGCTAATACCTGCTCAACGGCCTGGCGCAGCGACTCGAGCTCCTCAATAGCGCTGGTAGTGCGTGCCGCCTGGGCAATTGCGCCGACCACGGCAACCAGCCCGAAACTTAAGATCACCATCACCACCATGATCTCAATCAGCGTAAACCCTTGCTGGCCCAATCTCATCACGAACCCCCGGTCACCAGCCGGCCGCGGGCTGGATCGAGTACCATCCGCCGTACTCCGGCATGGGATGAGAGTAAAAGGCCGACATGCTCGGCTGTGCCATCGGCATGAAAAATAATGCCTGCCTGTTCGCCGACATCGCCGCCCTGCGCCAGGCGCAAGCGCACCGTTTCGCCCAGATCCAGCGGCGGCGTACGTACCTTGCCAGCCCCGCCGGGGTAGGTCAGGCGCACCCAGCGTCCGTCCGCTGAAAGCGATAGCGCTACATCGCGGCGCTCGATCACCGCACGGGTACGGGCATGGCGCACCAGCGCATCGAGCCGTGCCGCGCCGGAATCCAGCAGTGCCTGCTGGGCGCGCGGGCCCAGGCTCGGTGCGACCACAGCGGCAGCCGTGATGATAATGACGGTCACCACCAGCAACTCCAGTAGCGTGAAGCCAGCCTGGTATCGCTGCTTCATAGGATTGCCCTTCGCGGTGATCAGTTTCGTGGTCATTGATCGACTCCATGGTCACCCTGATTTGCTCAAGGTAATACTGCCACGCTTGGCTTCGCACTCGCCTGTGGCGACTGTATAGGCAAACTTGAGCTCTCCAGCGGATGTCTGATGCCCTGAAAGCGACAGACGCACAGCATTAAGACCCACATCATTATCAAGTTCAGCCGTAAAGAACGCACCGGTTCCTCCGCCACCACTTATCGTAATGGTTGGTGGCGTCTCGTAACCAGAGCCCACGCTATCCAGAACGATACCCGT
>JBBWVW010000054.1:0-26875 GCA_050256425.1 Arenicellales bacterium
CTTTTCTTTTTTCGTCAGCCCGCTGGTGACTTGTTTTTCGAGTTCATTAAATCTGGGGAACAACTCTTCCATCAGGTGTAGTGTTTTCTGGGTTGGCGCAATAATTAACCGACGGCCATCACTGGGGTGGGCTTTTCGCTCAACGAGTTTCAAGGTGTGCAGTGTTTTGATAATGCCGGTCAGAGTGCTCTTGGAGACCGCTGATTCCTCAGCCAGCTGGTGAGATTCCCGGGGCCCCCAGACCCATAGGACCCAGAGCACGGTAAAACCGGTGAAGGACAACCCATGGCGGGCCAGCAGATCACGCTCCGCCTTATTACGGATGCTGTTGGCTGCACGAAAAATATTGGCTACTGCATCCATCGCGCCAAGATCTACACCCAGCGCACGTACGCGCTTATGGGCCGCTTTCTCAGCGACTGTGATTGAGCTATCGTGAGGCGAGTTAGTCATCACCGGTTTCCGGCAGGTTGCGACGGGCCAGCGTGGTCCCCGACTTCCACGAGAATGATACTTCACGCCAGTAACCTGCAATTAGCTCGCGTGGCTGCAGGCGGGTAAGTTCTTCGGTAGGTGAATCGAACAACTGCAGTTGAAAATCGCCGGTAAAGGTGCGACCTATCTCGCTCTGGTAGGCGGACATGGTGACCAGTTCGTCCAGGCTGTCGGCGCCATCTCCCTCGATGGCAGGCATGAGGCGGTTGTGCAGCATGGGCAGGCCATTGACGAAGCCAGCGTTATCGCTCGCGCCAGTGATTTCAAACTCCGCTTGAATAAGTCGCCGATCATACGCGGCGACAGTGGCGCCAAAACGCCCCCCGGGTTCCAGGCGGGCACCGGCCTGGCCGACGGTAATCGGTCGGGTCATGTGAATTGAGGCCATTTTCTTGGGGTAGCCCTGATGCTGGCCCCGCACCAGTGCATAGTCTTTATCCACCCAGATATAGACACAGCGCGAGTAGTGCGATCCGCGATACTGGCAGCGCACCACGACGAAGGCTTCCATGTATTGGCTGCGCACTGGGTCCAGCAGTTCTTCAAAACTGTCAGAGCAGCTTTGCCAATCGGCCCAGATCACTGCGACCGCGCCGGGATCCTCATCGGCTGGCTCGATGCCATCGGGCAGCAGTTCAGCAACCGCATCAGGATCGGTGCGGTATTCAAGTGTGAGCATGGCGCCGGAGTAGTGCCATGGTGTATTCGGCAGCAACGACGCCTGTCCAGTTGCTGTACGTGGGAACATAAACCCCTTTACCATGATGGAATACCTTATTTTTTATTGCACTTTTGTCCCTCTATGATATCGTTCGGAGCCTAATGAAATCAACAAGTGAAAAACGATGACTGAGTTCAGAAACGTACTCCTGGATGGGTATCCAACGCGGGTCAGGCGTGAAGGCGATGCCTTGATCAGTAACGATGGCCGCGAGGTATCCATCCATAACGCAGTGCATCTTCCGCCAGCACAACCGCGCAAGATTATCTGTGTACATCTGAATTACCGCAGTCGGGTAGAAGAGTACATGACGAAACTACCCAGTGCGCCCACATATTTTCAAAAACCGGTCACGGCGTTATCTGCCCACGGTGCTGATGTGGTGCGCCCGGAGCGCTGTCAGTGGCTTAACTACGAGGGCGAAATCGCGATCGTGATTGGACGGCATTGCCGTAACATCAGTCAGGCGCAGGCTGCAGACTACATCGCTGGTTATTCGGTCGCCAACGACTACGGGCTTCATGATTTTCGCGATACAGATGCGGGCTCGATGCTGCGGGTCAAGGGCTCAGATACGCTGTGCCCGGTTGGACCGGCTCTGGTCACCGACTGGGATTTCCGGGCTAAGCAGATCTCAACCCGGGTTAACGGCAAGGTAATGCAGGACGGCAACACTGACGAAATGGAATGGGATATGCACTATCTGGTTGCAGATATCGCACGTAATATCACACTGGAACCGGGAGATATTCTGCTTTCAGGTACGCCCGCTAACAGTCGCCCGGTCGAGCCTGGTGACATAGTCGAGGTAGAAGTTGAAGGCCTTGGTACCTTGAAGAACCGGATTGTGAATGGCCCGGTACCCATCCGCGATGACCTCGGCGCGCAGCCAAGCAGCTCTGAAGAGGTTATATCGACTGCGATGGGGGGCGACTGGGAACATCGCGGTAAACGTGTCCCGCAGGGGCAAGGCGCCAAGCACTACAAGAGCCAGCTGGAGGATTGATCGATTTGACTCGGTGCTTTCAGCTTTTGAGGGCTGTCTTCAAGACGTAGTCAGCCGACTCGAGGTGGCCGCGGGTAATGACCCGGCCATCGGAGAGTGCTTTTCGCGACAATGCGTGATAGGCGGGCCAGTTGATGGTTTCTACCGCGCAAAGGTGATCTTGTGCGTTAAAGCAAAATACCGCGGCCTGGGGCGCCTTTTCGCCATCGACCGCCACCACCGTGGAAGCGCCGCATGAATCTCCGGCCATCTGCAGTTTAATGCTGCCCTGATCGGACCAGAACCACGGTAGGGCATCGTAAGGCGTGCGCTCACCACAAAGGGTTCTGGCCAGGGCGCGGGCCTGGTCATTGGCATTTTGTACCGATTCGTAACGGCGGCGCTCTCCAGTAGAAGTCTCAAAACAGGCGACATCGCCGATCGCATAAATCCCAGGAGCGCTCGTTTCAAGAACCCGATTAACGTGGACGCCGTTGCCTGTGGCCAGTCCGGCCTTTTCTGCCAGTTCGGATCGGGCCACGCTGCCGGCCCCGCGTATCACCAGATCGGCCTCAATAAATCCGTCACTGGTGGAAACGCCGTCCGTGCGGATGGCGTCTACTGCGGTATTGCTGATGATATTGAGTCCGCTCGCTTCATGCACTGTCCGTACGCGTGCAGCGAGCGAAGGCGTCAGAGATCGACCGAGTATCTGCGGGGCCGCTTCAATCACGGTGACCTTTTGCCCAGCAGCAGCGGCAGCAGCGGCAATTTCCAGACCGATAAAACCCCCACCAATCACTGCCACAGTCTTTGCACTGGCGAGGCGCGTGGAGATGGTCCGGGCGTTCTCTAGCGAATACAGGGCTAGAGCGTGTTCTATGCCGGGGATTGAAAGCATTCGCGGTTGCGATCCAGTTGCAATCACCAGTTGATCGAAGGGGAGCTTCTCACTATCACCCATCACTACGCACCGCTGATTGATATCGATCGCTTCAACCGATTTTCCCAGGCGAAGCTTGACGTTGTTTTTCTCGAAGAAATCAGCCGCACGTAGAAGGGAAAACTCCTCGGGTACTCCTGTGACGGCGTATTTTTTTGAAAGTGGCGGCCGATGGTAGGGCAGGTCAGTCTCACCTCCCAGCAGCGTGATTGTAGAACTAGAGCCGTTATCGCGCAGACTGGCAGCGCACTGTACCGCGGCATGTCCGGTGCCGATAATAATTATGCCGGCCAAGATCAGTCGTCGGTGCCGGCTACGGTGACGGTCAGGCCGTCAAGTTGGGGCGTGATCTCAATCTGGCAGGCAAGGCGGCTATCGGCAGTGATATCTTCACCCTCGAGTTCCAGCATGGTCTCCTCCATTTCGCTGATGCCACCCAGGCCGAATTTGCCTGGGTCTTTCAGGTGAATGTGGCAAGTCGCACACATGCACGAACCCCCACACTCCCCAATAATGCCGACGATGCCGTAGCGTAGCGCTTCGTGCATCAGTGTTTGGCCACAGTTCGCTTCAACGGTAACGCTGGAATCATCTTTTTGTTTGAAGCAGATCTTCGGCATTTTAGCTAACTGATGATTGCAAGACCTGCAGGGTCTTTAAGTCACTGTGAAAATCGAGTGCGTAATCGCCACCCTCACGCCCGATCCCACTGATGCCTGTGCCGCCAAAAGGTGCGCTGAGATCACGGATCAAAAAGCAGTTTACCCACACGGTGCCAGCGCGGACCGCGCGTCCTACCCGCTCGGCCCGCTTTGCACTGGTGGTGTAGATCATGCCGGCAAGCCCGTACGGGGTGCTGTTGGCAAGTTCGATCGCTCGCGCTTCGTTGTCGAAAGTCTGCAGGGTCAGCACTGGCCCGAACACCTCTTTTTGCACAATCTCAGAGTTATTCGATACCGGTTCGATCAAAGTCGGTTCGTACCACAAGCCACCTTCGCGCCAGATTTTGCCGCCAATCATTACGGTATCACCGCATCTTCGGGCACGCTGGACAAATCCGTCAATTTGCGCCAGATGATCTACATGAATTACCGGGGAGATGGTGGTGTTGTCGTCCCGACTGTCTCCCAGTACGTGTTCATCGGTATAGGCCAGGAATTTTTCAAGAAACTCATCCCGTACGGATGTCTCGACCAGTAGCCGCGTGCCTGCCAGGCAGACCTGTCCGGCGTCGTCGTATTGCCCAGCCGCTTTTTTTGCCGCTGCGTCTATGTCTGCGTCGGCGAATACAATCAGAGGACTTTTACCTCCGAGCTCGGCAGTAAAAGGCGCGAGATTTCTGGCTGCTGCCATTCCGATCAGTCGACCGGTTTCCGGTGAGCCGGTAAAGGAAACCCGGCGGACTCTTGGGTCGCCGACCAGGGCTGCCCCGATTTCTTCTCCGATGCCCTGGACGATATTAAACACACCGGGTGGAAAGCCTGCTTCATCGATCAGGTCTGCCAGGATAGAGGCGCTTAAGGGTGACCATTCGGCAGGTTTCAGGACTACCGTATTGCCGGCGGCGAGCGCCGGGGCACACTTCCAGGTAGAAAGCATAAAGGGCGCGTTCCAGGGTGTGATGATCACGGCAGGGCCGGAGGGCATGCGGACTACCCGGTTATCAGTGTTATTGGAACTCCAGGAACGTTCCTCGTATTTCACCGCGAGGTCGGCGTAGGTGCGGAAGTTTCTTGCGCCGCGGGGAATCACACGTAACCTAAGGCTTTCCTCCCGCATAGCCATATCAAGACACTCAACGCGGGCGATCTCTTCACTACGCTCGTCGATAAGTTCCGCCAGGCGGTGCAGGTACTCCCCTCGTGCGGTGCACGAAAGTGCCGCCCAGCTGGGGAAAGCCTTGGAGGCGCTGGTTACTGCTGCATTCGCGATGCCCGCATCGCCTCGGGCCATATAGCCGAGCACGCGGGTCCACTCGAGCGGTGAGCGGACTTCGAAAGTAGTTGCGGATGCCAGGCGGGCCCCATCCACATAGTGGTCGGGCGAGATCGCAACACCTTCAAGCTCAAAACGTGCCGAGGAACCGGTCATGACGAAAATACTGATCCAGTCTTAAGAGCATGCCCCGAGTGTCGAAAGACAAAGATATTCATCAGATGAAGTTCTGGTAGTACTCGAGTTCCCAGTCGCTGGTATGGCTGAGATATTTGCCCCACTCGATTTCCTTGATCTCACAGAAATTGGCAACCAGTCCCTCTCCTACAGCTTCAACCAATGCCTCATCGGCGCGTAATGCGCTCAGAGCAGCGCCCAGATTTTCCGGTACGCAGCGTTCGGTATTGATATTTTCGAAACAGTCACCGGTCTCTGCCGGGGGCAGGTCGTATTGATGCTCTATGCCGAGCCGTGCAGCCTGCAATACAGTGGCTGCTGCCACATAGGGGTTTGCAGCACAGTCGGCCATACGATGCTCTATGCGGGTCGCACTGCCGCGTTCTCCGGGGATGCGAACCGTTGTTCCGCGGTGATCCAGACCCCAGTTGGCCCAGTACCCCGACAGGCTGGCGGGGCGCAGCCGCCGGTAGGAATTAACGGTTGGTGCCAGTAGGGCGGCCATGCCCTCATGATGCTGCATGAGTCCGGCAATGCACTGACGGGTAAGATCAGAAATACCCTCTGATGCGTCAGGGTCTGCCAGAGTGTTATTGCCGTTGGTATCTGTGAAACTGAAGTTGACATGCAGCCCGCTGCCACCGCGATCCGATAGCGGTTTGGGCATGAAGCTCAACAGGTAACCGCGCTTGGCCAGCGTCTCTTTAGCCATGACCTTGAACAAAAAGGTATTGTCGATCGCTGAGAGCGCATCAGAGTATTTCAGGGTCAGCTCGAACTGTGGCCAATCGAATTCTGAGTTCAGTGATTCGATTGGAAGATTACAAAGCTCGGCCTGGCGCCAGATATCATCGATTAATCCTGCGGGGTCTACCGATTGTCCCGACCCATAAACAAATGCCCCCGGCGTGTCATAAGGCACCCATTGCCCGTCGTCTTGGCGCTGAAAGATAAAGGCTTCCAGTTCGATACCGATCTGAGCATCGAGGTCTTTTTCCTTGAATTGCCCAATCGTTCGTTTGAGCAGACTGCGCCCGCAGGTTGGCAAAGTGGTGCCGTGTCGTTCCAGGTCGGCAAGGAGTATGCCGGTATCGTCTTCCCAGCTTGGCCGGGCGTCGTTTGGGTCAAACACTGCCTCCAGATCAGGCAGACCCTCAAGCATCATGGATCCGCTGACGGGCGAAAGTTCACGGTCATGGGTTAGCCCAAACAGGCTGATGCAAAAACGGGCCTTGCCGGATTCGGCGACCGATGCCGGCAGGTACTTGCCGCGGGGCAGGTTCAGGTGATCACAGAAAAGGATCCGCATGCGTTTATAGGCGCTCATATTCTCCTCCATCTACAAACTTATTTTTTAGGTTATAAGACTAAGATTCACCTTGGCATTAAACATACCAATCTCCTCCTGGTGCTGTGGTCCAGGAGTTATTGAACACACTGAATGGAAACAGGAAGTGATTTTATACCGCCAATAAAATTTGATCGCAGGTAGGCCTCAGGTCCGGATTGCTCTATAGAGTGAACCCGTTTGACCAGTTCCTGCAGCACGACTCGAAGCTCAAGTCGAGCCAGCCACATGCCCAGGCAGGCATGCACGCTGCCCTGACCAAATGCCAGGTGTGGGTTGGGCGTACGGTTGATGTTAATCGTGAACGGCTGCTCGAATACGGTTTCGTCTCGGTTGGCGGAGATAAACCAGAGGATGACCTTGTCCCCTGCGTTAATGTGATGGCCCTTAAATTCTACATCTTCAATCGCGGTACGCCGAAAGTGCATGGTGGGCGAGGCCCAGCGCAGCATTTCTTCAACGGCAAGCAGCCACTGCGCCTCGTCGAGTGTGCGAAGCTGGCTCAGCAAGTCAGGGTTGTCGATCAGCGCCTTGATCGATGCGCTGATACTGTAACGGGTCGTGTCATTGCCGGCTGAGACCAGTAGCGCAAATGCGTTCTTGAATTCAAGATCGGTGAATGTTTCACCGTTTTTCATCGGCGCGAGAAAAAGAGACAGCAGATCATCTTTGTTGGCGCCTCGGCGAAGAGCGGCCTGCTTCTCAGCGTAATCATAAAGGTCTTTGCCCGCAGGGGAGCGAAAGGGGTAGAACCGGTATTCATCCGTATTGACCTGGTCGATGACATGATCGGTGAAATCCGGGTCGGTGTTGGCGATCAGTGAATCGCCCTTATCCACCAGCCAGTCGAGGTCCTGATCGGGCAGGCCGACCACCCGACCCAGCATACGCATCGGCAATTTGCGAGCGATCATCGTAACCGCATCAAACTGTGGCTCTAGCAGGGCGTTGTCCAGAATTTCTACAGCCAGTTCGCGGACCTGGACCTCATAGGCTGCGATCATTTTCTTGCTGAAGGCCCGGTTAAGATGTATGCGCGCGCGGGTATGTGCCGGGGGATCGGTTTCCTGGAATGTGCGCCGGGCTTCGACTTCATCGGGAGTCTGATCCTCCATACGGATACCATGTGCCGAGCTGAACCGGGCATGGTCGCGATTAATCGTGAGAATGTCTTCGTGTCGGGTAATTGCCCAAAAGCCAGGCCCATCACTGCGGTCGACCCAGCAGATCGGACTCTTTTGACGTAACCGCTCGAAGGTTGCGTGTGGCACGCCTTGGGCATAAGCGTCGTGGGAGGTGATGTCGGCATTCGCATCACCCGGTATTGTTACGTTTAAATCGACCATGTTGTTCGTTGTTGCAGAGTTTCTTGACCCATGTTAGTTTAGACCCGAACGATTTGTCTATAAGGAGTCACTGATTTACAAGTGACACGGTCTAAGAGGAGATAGCGATGGGAGAAGTGGTTGGGGCAGGGTTCCTGTCGCACGTACCCACCATCATGCTGCCCGAAGCACAGCGTCGGGAAATGAACAACGGTAATGAGATCAGCCTGGTTCCAGGCCTGAAACGGTTGCGGGACGAGGTGCTGGATGATCTGTGTCCAGACGTTGTTATTGTGTTTGATACCCACTGGTTCTCACTGTTTGAATTTATTGTCACCGCGCATAAGCGCCGCAAAGGGATATACACCTCGGAGGAAGTGCCACGGGGTCTGAACCAGGTGCACTACGATATGCTCGGCGATCCGCAGCTTGCCCAGTCTCTTGCATCGCGTGCA
Source organism: Arenicellales bacterium (assembly GCA_050256425.1). Lineage (GTDB taxonomy): Bacteria > Pseudomonadota > Gammaproteobacteria > Arenicellales > UBA868 > UBA868. The sequence continues at coordinate 8,385 of JBBWVW010000054.1, forward strand.
ACTGACGCTGGAACGCGTTGCACCGCCAATGCAGACCCACAGTTGCCGGTCAATTACGGCACTGTCAATATTGCAAGCTACCTGAACCGCGGCGAGAAATGGCTGTCGGTGAGCATTTGCCAGACTGCGGCACACGAGGATTTTCTTGCGGCGGGTCGGGGGTTCGGTGAAGCGATCCGCGCATCTGATTCGCGGGTTGTGCTGATTGCAAGCGGATCGCTCAGCCATCGTTTTTACCGAATGAAAGAACTGGATCAGCATGAATCGTCTGATCCGGATCATGTGATCACGCCTGAAGCACGGGCGGCAGATGAACAGCGTATTGGGTGGTGGGAGCACGGCGATCACGCTGCGGTAGTCCATTCCATGGATGACTTCATGCGCCATCGTCCGGAAGGACTTTTTGGTCACTACCTGATGATGATTGCAGCGATCGGTGGTGCTCAATGTACGGCAGCCGGTCGGCGTTTTAGTGAATACGAAAACGCGATTGGCACTGGGCAGGTGCACATGTGGTTCGATCAGCCTGTGGCAGGCTGGATTTGATATGCTTTTCTCATATTCCCGACGGGACTCTGGCGGTATGAAGTCGCGCCTGGTTAAATGGGGAGCTTGGAGTCTGGCGAGGCATCGCCAGTTTGGTTTCAACCAGAGGTAAATAAGTGAGGACAAGATAATGAAAAAGTGGATGAGCATGTTCTTGGTAGGTTTCTTAATGTGTTTCACCGGTGCGGCCAGTGCAGAGTACCCGGACAAGCCGGTATCGTTTGTGGTGCCCTGGCCTCCCGGTGATCTTGAAGATGTGTTAACCCGGATGATCGCAGACGATTTCCAGGCGACCTATGGCGTGGCAGCGGCGGTAGTCAACAAGCCTGGCAAAGGCGGCGGCCCCTTCCCTGGTGCCATGGAGGTTGCTAATGCCCCTGCGGATGGTTCGATGGTGGGCTCTTTTGTAATCGGGGTGCCGGTGGTGGGTCCGAATCTGGGCATTGACGGACTCACGGCAGAGACCTTCGAGCCACTGGGTATTTTTCTGACCTACCCCTTCGTGATTGCGACCTCTGGTGATGCCCCCTACAGTTCGATGCAGGAGTTAGCCGTCTATGCCAAGAGCAACAAGGTCGCCTTGGGCCATTTTGGAGACCCCCTGACACCAACCCAGGTGACCAAAGCAGCGGCGAAAGCGCTCGGTTTTGAGTGGGGTTCGGACGCAGCCTTTGATATGCTGGATTGCAATACTCTGTCCTCGGGTGACGCGGACGTGATCAATACCACCATTCAGTTGATCCTTCCTTGCCTGGACAAGGTCAAGATTCTGGCATCAGTTACCGCATCGCGGATTTCCAAGGCACCGGATGCGCCCACCATGGGCGAGATTTCACCGGAGTTGAATATCTTCTTGTGGAACGGATTGTTCGTGACCAAGGGGACACCTCAGGATGTGCGCGACAAGATCACTGCAGTCGCAAAAAAATCCATGCTGAGTGATAAAGCGCAGCAGGTGGCGAAAGACACTGGCGCTCAGGTCTACTGGATGGATGCAAGCGAATCTGCCGAGCAGATCAACAAAGACATCGCAACCATGGCGACGATTGGCTCCCTGTTAGGGGGTTAGTCGGTTCTGAGAATTGCTCTAACCTCGGGACCCACCCGGGGTTAGAGGCGTTTGCGATAACATCGGATGATCGAATAACTTATCGGCGCTCCTCCTGGCGCCGGTGTATAGAGGGGCGATCATGGTGGAGAAGCAGGGCAACGCTTCGGGAATTTTGGCAGTAGAAGAACAGCCAGGCGAGGCAATTTTCGCCCTGGCAGTATGCGTGGCGGCGGCTGTTCTTGTGTTGCAGATAGACGATCAGACCAAGTGGCTTGAGGGCTCGTCGTTACTGGTGCAGCCCCGCTTTTGGCCGAGCCTGTGCCTTGCGGGGTTCTCGATTTTTGCTTTGTGTCACCTGGTAAGCTCAGTTGCTCGCCAGGCCCGGTCGGGCAAGTATGGCTTTTTTCCGTGGGCTGAGCTTGCCAACTGGGCGCAGCCGATGGAATACGCATTGTATTTTATGGGATATGTTTTCCTGGTTCCGCAATTGGGTTATCTACCAACCACGCTTCTGGTATTGCCCGCGCTGACCCTGCGTTCGGGCTACCGCAAAGGGCGTGTGCTATTGGCAGCAGCTGCCGTGGGCTTGTGTACAGTGCTGGTTTTCAAGAGTTTTTTGCAGGTCAGAATTCCCGGTGGGCATTTTTATGAATTGTTGCCGGACGGGTTGCGCAATTTCCTGATTTTGTATTTGTAGGAAACGCGGGTATGGAGATTTTCCTGTCGGCCCTTGAGACCCTGTGGCGACTGGATGTGATCCTTGCGCTGTTGGTGGGCGCTGTGGGCGGCGTCATCATCGGCGCGATTCCAGGTGTGGGGCCTGCGGTTGCGATCGCAATTCTGTTGCCCGCGACTTTCAGCATGGAGCCCATTGTCGGTCTGACCATGTTGCTTGGAATCTATGGGGCCTCAATGTACGGTGGGGCGATTCCGGCCATCCTGATCAATACCCCAGGCACGCCGGTTAATGCGTTGACCACTTATGATGGCCATGCCATGACCCGACAGGGGCAGGCGGGCCGTGCACTGTCACTGGCTTACAGCGCATCGTTTTTTGGCGGTATTTTCTCGGTGATCTGCCTGGTCATTTTGTCACCTTATATAGCCAAGGTGGCTCCGCTGTTTGGTTCCCGCGACATCCTGATGGCAGCTCTTCTGGGTGTGATCCTGGTCATCATTGCGCATCGGGGAAGAACTTTTGCCGCGGGCATGCTGGTGTTTTTCGGCATGTTTTTAGATACCGTGGGTATGGAAAGCGTACGCTATACCAAGCGTTTTACTTTTGACCAATCGTGGCTGTTATCGGGCTTTGATCTGATCGTGGTGCTGCTCGGGCTGTTCGCCTTGTCGCAGGCCTTTGTGTTACTGGTTGGTCGCGACCGTAAAACCCAGGTCGCCCCGGTATCGGGAAAGCTGTTTTCCGGCATGGCGGAACTTTTCCGTTACAAGCGGGTAGCGGTGTGTTCGTCGGGCTTTGGGGTCATCATGGGGATTATCCCTGGAGTAGGTGAATTTCTTGCCCAGTTTTTTTCTTACACGCTTGCCCAAAACCTGTCGAAAGAGCCGCAGCGCTTTGGTCACGGCTCGCCCGAAGGGCTGATAGCCTCAGAATCAGCCAACAACGCGGTGCCAGCCGCCGCGATGATTCCGTTGCTGGCGCTGGGCATCCCCGGTGAGGCCTTAACCGCAATGATGCTGTCGGTGTTTTATGTGCACAGTATTATTCCCGGCCCCGCGCTCTTTCAGACCCAGCCGGATTTTCTGGTAACGCTTTATCTGTGTCTTTTTCTTGTCAATATTCTGGTCTTGGTTGTCCTGATGATGACCACCAATACTCTGCTTAAGGTGATCAACGTGCCAGGCCGCTTCCTCGGAGCGTGTATCCTGGTGTTATCTTTTGTTGGGGTGTATTCATTGCGCAACTCGATTATCGACTGCGCGGTATGCGCAGTGTTCGGGTTGATTGGTTATATCCTTAAGCGCCTCAAATTACCGTTGGTCCCGATCATACTGGGCATGGTTCTCGGCGGAATCATGGAACAGCGCTTCCGGGCCAGTCTGGCGCGTATCGAAACCCCGCTGGATTTCATCAACCGGCCGGTTTCCGGAACGATTTTTGCGATCATCATCATCGCTTTGATCGCACACTGCACCGCCCTTATCAGGGCAAGAAACAAACGTTTATTGAACCCGGGCATCTGAACCCGGGTTTCACTCTGGCGCTTACCAGTGTCCGATCAGGATGCCAAAGTCAGCCTCGTCCCGTTCAGGCCCCATGGTTAATAACTGGTCGGCCTGCGCTTCGGTGCGGCTTTTAAGTTTGCGGTGCCAGGCAAAAAGAGCCTCATGCAGGTCGGCGCGAACCTCAGCAAAGGTCGGGTCATCACCAAGGTCCTCAAATTCATTGGGGTCATCCACCAGGTTGTAAAGTTGTGGGTGGAATCTCTCGTGCAGCACGTATTTCCATTGGCGTGTTCGGATCACCCGGGCCCGGCAGTCATAGGGGTGCAGATTCAACAATGTGCGTGGGCCACGATCACTGTAATCAATCTCACTGATAATGTAATCGCGCCAGGACCCGCTGGGCAACCCGCCTTGCATCAAAGGTGCCAGAGAGCGGCCCTCCATACGTTCGCTGCAGACTTCAGCTCCTGCGTACTCAGTCAAGGTGGGCACCAGGTCAATGGCTTCTACCAGAGCGTCACTGCAACTACCTCGTGTGCTATCGGCAGCATCTGATGGGTCACTGATGATCAGCGGGATGCGAATGGAAGGATCATGGTGCAGGTCTTTTTCTCCCAGCCAGTGGTCCCCCAGGTAATCGCCATGGTCGCTGGTCAGCACCACCAGGGTATTTTCCCTCAAGCCTTTTTCGTCCAGTTTGGCCAGCACCCGGCCGATATGGTCATCAAGTTGCTGGATGAGGCCCATGTAAGTGGGGATCACAGTCTGGCGGACTTCGTCGCGCGAGAAGTTCTTGCTGTAATCCTGCGCCATGAAGGCCTGGTAGACCGGGTGGGGGTTGTGTTTTTCTGAATCACAGCGAACGGCGCTCATCACCTGCTCAGGGCCAAAGCAATCGTGGTAAGGCGCCGGGGCCAGGTAAGGCCAGTGCGGTTTAATGTAGCTAAGGTGCAGACACCAGTTGTCAGCGACTGAGAGGCCATCGATGAAATCAAGTGCCCGATCCGTGGTGAAAGCGGTTTCTGAGTGTTCTTCAGGTACCCGGGCCGCCAGGGCGGCGTTGCGCATCTGCCAGCCGCTGACGATCTTGCCACTGTTATCGATTGCACTATTCGCCCATGCCTCCCAGGGGTTGTCTCCACCAAAGCCATGACTGCGCAGGTAATCGCTGTAGCCAAGATCGGCCGGCAGAATCGGATCGGGGTAGAGTCCGGCAAAAAGCTCGTATGGCAAAAACCCGTTGTTGCTAAGGCGTTGCTCCTGAGCTGAGCCAGGGGACACATTGAAGCGCGATGTGGCCCGCGCATTAAAATGCCCCTCGGATTTGCCGACCACGACGGCCTCCATGCCGGCATCGCCCAGGTAGTCGCCCAAGGTCCATTCACCAAGTTTCAGAGGATCTTCGTTGGACATGACGCCGTGGGAGGCTACATAACGACCGGTGTAGAAACTCGCCCGCGATGGCCCGCATAGCGGCGCCTGGCAAAAGGCATTAGAAAATCGCACCCCACGGCTTGCCAGGGCATCGATGTGAGGGGTATCCAGGTACGGGTGACCAAAGCACGACAGGTAATCTGCCCGCAATTGGTCACACATGATAAAAAGAATATTCATGGGCGCTTGGGTTTTTGTTGAATCCCTTCGGGATCGTACAGCCATAGATTGTAAGCCTATGGTGTTAACACGGCATCTCCGGTTTTAAGCAAGTATCGGGGCCATGCTCACGCCTTTGGTGGGAAACTTCTGCTGTACCATGCGATCCTTGTATACCTTTGGGGGCTGAACCAGCATTACTTGTTACGATGATCGCAAAAATGAGGGTTTATGCATTTAAAAGCAATCACTAATCTGCTGCTTGCCATGTTTTGCATCTCGATCATGGATACCATGATCAAGATGCTGAGCGGCGGTTATGCGCTGCACCAATTGGTATTCATCCGCGCCGCCATTAGCCTGGTGATCTTGCTTCCTGTCTTGTTTCGCCATGGGATCATGGCGATGCATACCCGCCGCCCTGGCGCGCATATCTTGCGTGGATTGTTGCTGGTCATGGCCAACATGACGTTTTTCACAGGCCTTGCCAGTTTGCCGTTGGCTCAGGCTTCTGCTGTGGTGTTTTTTGCCCCCGTCATCATCACGATATTGTCTTTTTGGATTCTGAAAGAACGGTTCGGGTCGTTTCGCTGGGTAGCGGTATTGATGGGGCTGGTAGGTATGGTTCTTGTAGCGCAGCCATTTTCAGGGCGAATCGAGATGGCGTACCTGTGGCCGTTGGCCGCCGCCTTTTGTTACGCGGGGTTTACCACGATGACACGCTATATTGGTAAAACCGAGAGCGCCTCGCTGCTCGCGGTTACAGCCCAGGGCTCGTTTCTTCTGGTGAGCACGTTAATGGGGCTCGTCGTCGGTAGTGGACAGTTTGCGGGTCATGCCGATCCGGGCATTGAGTTTATATTGCGTGCCTGGCAGTGGCCGGAATCATCTGACATGATTTATTTTGGCGCGATTGGGGTACTATCGGCGATTACGGCTTTGTCAATTTCGGCAGCTTATCGCAGCGCGCCGGCTTCCCTTCTTGCGCCCTTTGAATACAGCAATTTGCCACTGGTATTGCTCTGGGGTTACCTGGTATTCAATGAGTTCCCCAACACCATGGCGCTGATCGGAATATTGCTGATTGCTCTGGGCGGCATGGTGGTCTGGCTGGATTCACAATTTCGCAAACGAGCCGTATAAGTGACTGTTCCCCGGGGTGACGACACCTGGCACTACTTCTGGAAATGAAACGGGGCCTGTTCTGCCGGTAATTGTGGGTTACCCAGTATAAAGTCTGCCGCACGTTCGCCGATCATCTGGGTTGGGGCATTGAGATTGCCGCTCACAATATCCGGCATTACTGAGGCATCGATTACCCGTAGGTTATCTATTCCGCGCACTTGCATCTGCGCATCGACGACTGCCATGTTATCGTTGCCCATGCGGCAGGTGCCACAGGGGTGAAAGTCTGTTGTGGCGTAGGCGCGTACCCAGGCTTGAAGCTCATTGTCTGAGCTGAGGTTCGGCGCAGGCTCGATGCGATCGCCCCGAAATTCATCAAACGCGGGCTGTGTCAGTAGGTCCTGCATGACTCGCAGAGCCTCTACTAACTCCCGCGTGTCATCGGGATGGCTCAGATAATTAAAGTACGCCGCTGGACGGTCATGGGGATCCGTGGAGCGCAGTTTGATTTCGCCACGGCTCTTAGGACGCAACTGATCACAATCCAGTACGTAGCCTTGTTTGAGTTGAATGCGTCGTCCCTGCCACTGGCTGTATACCGGCGCGAAATGGTATTGCAGATTGGGATGGGCTGCATCCATGTTGCCATAGACAAAGCCGCCCATCTCCCAGATATTCGATGCACCGAGACCTGAGCGTGAAGTCAGCCACTTGAGCCCGGTACTGAGTTTGGTCAGGGGCCGGGCCAGGGTATGCAGGGTCACTGCTTTCTTGCAGTAAAAGGCGCTGATGATACTGAGGTGGTCCTGCAGGTTCTGTCCGACACCACTGAGATTCACAAGCGGCGTGATGTTCATTGATTTTAGATAATCGGCTGGACCAATCCCTGAGAGCATCAGCAGTTGCGGACTCTTGATGGCGCCGCAGCAGACGAGGACGGCACGCGATGCATGGGCTTGGCTCACCTGGCCGTCTTTTTCATACTCAATGCCGCTCGCGCGGTTGCCTTCGATAATGATCCGCCGAGTAAGAGCCCTGGTCGTTAATGTCAGGTTGGCTCTTTTTAATGCAGGTTTTAGGTGGGCAACCGCGGCACTACAGCGCCGGCCGTTGCGGGTAGTACTGTCAAGACGGGCGATGCCTTCGGGTTTAAACCCGTTCAGGTCGTCTGAGTTGCCTTGACCGGATTGCTCTCCGGCCAGATAGAGTGCATCAAAAAGCGGGTTCTCCAAGGTGCCCCGGGTTACCCCGAGCGGGCCATTGCCACCGCGCCAGGTGTTTTCACCGCGATCTGAGGATTCACAGCGCCTGAAGTAGGGCAGGCATTGCGCAAAGGTCCATTCGGCCAGTCCGAATTTATTCGCCCAGCGGTCATAATCCATCGGGTGGCCGCGCATGTAGACCATCGAGTTGATCGAAGATGAGCCGCCGATCACTTTGCCGCGCGGCAACTCGATCCGCCGGCCATCGCACTCGGGCTCGGGTTCGCTCTTGTAGTTCCAGTTAATGCTGGGATCCTTGTATGCGTGATAGACCCCAATAGGGATATGCACCATCAGTTTGCGATCCATGGGCCCGGCTTCGAGGATCAGCACCTGGTTACCCGGATCTTCGCTTAGCCGGTTGGCCAGGACACAGCCGGCCGATCCGGCGCCGATGATGATGTAATCGTATTCCGACACAGTGTTTAGTTGATGATCATGACACCATGAAAACCGCAACCCGTGTTTTCATGGTGCAAAGCCTCTTTGCTGGGGTGTCCCGCATACCCGGTGACGACCCGACAAAACTTCGGGGGAAAAGTCTAAATTAAATTTAATCATAAAAACCAGTCCTGTATGGTAAAAAGGTAGTGGCTCGGCATCCCGAACACCCGCGAGATTCGATCTCTCGTCACATGAACAAAGAGCAGGGGTGCTGTAGTTCCCATAATAACTGGCATCTAAAGAAAAACTGGCCTGGAGAACTGAATAAATGATCAAGGCGTTTTACAAGGCCCGGCAGTGGGCGCTATGGGCCTATGGTGGCGGGGCACTACTGATATCGTCGCTTTGGCTGCAGGTACAAATGACAGTCGCGCTTAACGAGTGGTATGGCCGTTTCTATGATTTATTGCAAAATGCGGCCAGTTTCTCTGACGAGCCACAAAAAGGCATTGATCAATTCTTCCGGGAACTGATTTCGATCGGTTACGTGAGTTCGGGTTTTGAAGGGACGCCATCGTTTGTTGTTATTGCGTTTCCGTACGTGATTCTTGCCATCTTCACAGGGTGGTTCACCCGGATCTATGGTCTGCGCTGGCGCGAAGCCATTACCTTTAACTATGTTCCCCGCTGGCGTGCAGTTGAGTACGAGATCGAAGGTGCCTCGCAGCGTATTCAGGAAGACTGCAATCGTTTTGCCCGGATTGTGGAGTCCCTGGGCCTGCAAATCGTACGCGCTGTTATGACTTTGATCGCATTTATACCGTTACTGCATAAATTATCGGAGAAGGTTGATACTCCGATACTTCGCGATATCGAAGGCTCACTGGTGTGGGCGGCTTTGGTAATCTCGCTCGGTGGGTTGTTTGTTTCCTGGTTGGTCGGCTGGAAACTGCCAGGGCTGGAATACAACAACCAGAAAGTCGAAGCGGCATTTCGCAAAGACCTGGTTCTGGGCGAAGACGATAAGGTGAACCATGCCGATATGGGGAAACTGCAAGGATTCTTTGTAGATATCCGGCGCAATTACCACCGGCTCTACTTTCATTACACCTACTTTGATGCCTGGGCAACTTCCTACGATCAATTTATGTCGATATTGCCTTATATCGTGATGGGTCCTGGCCTTTTTACCGGGATGTTGACGCTGGGTGTAATGGTTCAGGTATCCAATGCCTTCGCGAAGGTGCACGGGAGTTTTTCACTGTTCTTGCATAACTGGACAACCATCACTGAACTGCGTTCGATCTGGAAGCGATTGAATGAGTTTGAGGAAAACCTCGATCGCTACCAAGTGGCCGTAGCAATGTGAGTTATCCAGCGCCAAGGCATGCATTGTGATTAACCAAAGGGTGATCGGGTGCCAGAGGGGTATAGCGCTCTATCATAGTGATACCCGAATGACGAACAGTTTGCATGTCCCCAGCATAGGCGTACCGTTTTGTACCAGCCAGCAAAGGTAAGCCTTAGGTCAAGGATCCGAAAGACCTTGTTTGAGAAATATGGTGGGTTTTCCACTATCCACCAGGTGGTCCAGAGTTTTTATGACGGGGTTTTAGACCACGAGGTGTTATCTCCATATTTTGATGGTGTTGATATGGCCAGGCTTATAGACCATCAGAGTCGTTTTTTTGCGTCGGCTATGTCTGGGCCATCATCGTTTCTCCGAACTGGTGGAACGAGGCAACCGCTTCCACTGCGCAGTCAGTATTTTGGATATTGATCATTTCAAAAAGTATAACGATGGATATGGCCATGATTTTGGTGATTTTGTTCTAAAAGCATTTTCACAGCAGAGTCGTGATCGACTCTCTGAGAAAACCATATTTGCCCGCATAGGGGGCGAAGAATTCTGTATTGTTGCTTATTTCGGGAGCGCGGAAACGGCGACAGATGGGCTCCAGGGAGCGCTGGATTTGGTGCGGGATATGCAACTTCAAACTCCCAAGACCGAATCGGTTAACATTACCTTCAGCACTGGAATTGCGGAGTTTGGTCTTGACGGGAAAATGCTCGATGAATTACTCAAGAACGCAGACCGCACTCTGTATTTCGCCAAGGCAAACGGACACTCGTGCGTGATTCCATACTCAGCAGATCTGTTCGAAAAACGCGAGACCACGCTGATCGCGCGGGTTGATCAACAGCAGGATAAGTAGTCTGACTACCCCGGTAGTGCGCCCGAGTAGTGTGGCGAGATGATGGTGTCATGTTATGAATCAAAGAACTGAGGCACCCTATCAGGAGTTTGCACAAAGACTGATTGAAGTGATGCGTGATGCAGGCCATGGCTCACGCGAGGGCAGCTGGTCACGACTGCCGGTAGAGATTGAGCCCCTGCGTCGCGAGGCGCAGGCCAAGAGTCTGACTACGGCGCGTAAGTATCTTGAGGGCGAAGCTTTCCCCAGGCGCCACCGCCTTGAACGTGTTGCCGACTGGCTTAACGTCAATCCGGATTGGCTTGCCAGCGGCACTGGGCCTCGACACAAGACAGAGCAGTGGGACTCTGTTGATGATCTGCCGGCAGAGGCGATAGCGCTTGCCCGTGCCTGGGCCGCCCTTCCTCGTCACTACCGTGAGCCCATCCGATCATGGGTCGTTATGGCATCGATTGTCGACAGCCTGCCTGAGGATGCCAAACAATTACCCCCGGCCGCAGCTGGCCTGGAGCGGCGGCGGCAGGGCCGTGAAAAAGGGTAATTCGCCTCACCGCAGCAGAACGGCTGGCAGGCAATAATGTCGTGAATGATTCAGTGAAAAATTCGATTCAGGATCTTCAGGCGATGAGCGCGGGAGAGTTCATTGCCTACGGCGATCTGAATTGCCCCTTTTGTTTTGCGCTCCATGAGCGCCTCCTAGCCTGGAATCTGCTTGATCGAATCGAATGGCGCTTGATCGTTCATGCGCCTGAGCTATCGTCATCCACGTTTTCAATGGAGGATCAAAGCTTGCTGGCCAACGAAGTATTCTCAATTCATCACCGGGCTCCTGATGTTCCCGTCAATCTGCCGCAAACCCGCCCGGGTAGCGAAATGGCCACCCAATTTATGCATGTGCTTGACGGATTACCCATTGAGCAACAGGTGCTGGTCCGGGTTGCGCTTTACCGAGCTTTGTGGGTGGAGGGCGAGAATATTGCTGATGCTGAAGCGCTTCAGGCCGTGATTGATAGGGCGGGTTTGTCTGATATCCGAAAATCGCTTGAATCAGAGAATGGCGAGAATCCTCCTGGAAAGAGGGGGAACGACGAAAACGCCAATTCGACCCTGCCCGTGTGGCAGTTCTGGCAGACACTGGGACCGCGGGGCGAGAAATTTGACGAGTGGCAAAAAGAGTGGGAAACGAGTGAGGAACTTAACCGACGCATCCCGATTATTAAGCATCGCTCGAACGACAGCTTGTTGTTAGGCCTGCCAACCGAGGAAGGCCTGTATCATTTTCTAAGCGGTTCTCGTAGTTTTTTTGTCAGCGATGATGTATGTGTTTTTCAGCCCAGACCGATCGTTCTGGTGTTTGGCTCTATCGAGAACCTCTGGCCTCTGATAAAGATCATTCGCAACTCTTGTGAGGTGCTGCATGTCTCGGATTCAGCGCAATGCCACAAGCTCTTGACAGAAAATGAGTCTGTAGATTTTCTGTTGATAGAGCACGAGCTCGTGAGTGAATCGGACTTTACGCTGCTGTCAGGCATAGCTGTGGCAAAGGGTGTAACCCGGATCGTAGCCTCCAGGAAAGGATCTGATGAGGCTGAGATGCGAGCCCTGCAAAGCGGCGCAGCAGAGTACCTTCCACTGGATCGTAGCGTCGGTGTCCTCACGGCGCGTTTCGACAAGTTGGTCACAGATCGACGCAAGTCCATATCGATGGAGCACCATGCGAAATTGGATGGCCTGACCCAGATTGCGAATCGGCGTGAATTTCAGATTCGATCCGAGCAGGAGTGGCGCCAGCTTGTAGAAAAGAAGGATGGAACTTGTGCGCTTCTGCTTATCGATATTGACTTTTTTAAAGCATACAATGACACCTACGGACATCTTGCAGGGGATGCCTGCCTCAAACGCGTGGCATCTATTCTTCGCAGTAATGCGAAAGGATACGAAGATTTCGTAGCGCGGTATGGTGGCGAAGAGTTTGTATTGCTGTTGCCGGATTTGAGCCTGGAGGAGGCACAGGCACAGGGGGAGCGATTGCGCGAGGCTATTGAGAGTGAGGGTCTTGAACACGCGGGGGCTCCTGATGGCTCAACCCAGGTGACCGTAAGCATTGGCGTGGCAAGCGTGGTTGCCAACGAAAAGAGCACGCCTGGGGATCTGGTGCGAGTGGCAGATGCCTGTCTCTACCGTGCCAAGGCGGCGGGTCGTAATTGCGTCGCCTGCTGATCTGGCCGGCTTAGCCGGTGCCGCTGTATTTTCCCTATCTTTGAGTTTGTCACCGAGCCCCGGGTCTATCCGCCGCGAAATATGCAGGCAAAATGGATTTTCCTCGATCGTATATAAATAACTGAATTTATTAAGTAAAAAAATGCCATTGTTTTGGCATCTGCAAACCCAGGATGCGACCAGGCCAGATTGGTTGGAGATGCCTACCAAGAGATCACCTAAAGTGACTAATTTGACTTATTAAGAGTTAAGGCGCTAAGGTTTTACCTACTGGGGCTAGGGAATTGACCCAGCCCGCCATCCCGGTGACACAGTGTGACTTGATCATGAAGCCTGACCACAAAAGAAAATCCTCCGCCAGCGAGGGTCTCGCTCTTCTTCAAGACACGAAATTGCATCGAGCGCTGAATCTTCTTTCGGAGGGTATCTCGATGTTTGATCGTGACCTTAAGCTGTCCTATGCCAACCAGGCGTTTATCGACCTTCTGGATTTTCCTCCGGAGTTCAAGGAGCCCGGCGCTTCACTGGAAGATATGTTTTGGTTAAATGCTGAGCGGGGCGAATATGGCGATAGCGACGAAGAAGCGTTGGTGCGCGAGCGCCTAGATCTGGCGAGGAATAGTCAGCCACATTCTTTTGAGCGGGTTACAAAAAATGGGACTGCCCTCAGGGTTCAGAGGATGCCACTCGATGATGATTCTGGCGGATTCGTCACTATCTATAAAGATATTACGGCAGAGAAGCGTTCGTCGAATTTCTCCGCAAAAAAGATCGATCAGTTGACGGTGGCTCTGGCGATCGATGCCTTAGATCAGGTAGCCACCGGCATCAATATATACGATGCAGAACTGAACATCGTTCTTAACAACAAAGCCTTCCGGGATATCTACCAGTATACGCCAGAGGAGTGTCAACCCGGCACCTCGTTAGCCTCTATCATCAAGATCGGTAAAGGAAAAGGGTTATCTGAGAATTTCGATATTCAAGAGCACGAATCCCGTCTGGCAGAGCACATACGAAAAAGTAAGGACTTTGAGACCGAGGTTCTATTCTCTGATGGACGAGTTATTCAGATGAGGACTACCCATCTCAGGGACGGCGGCGTGGCCGTTCTCCACGAAGATGTCACCTTAAAGCACCAAACTTCTCAATCGCAGGCAGATAAGATTTCTGAGCTTAGTGCGATACTGGGCCTGGAGACGCTGGATCAGCTCGATATCGGCATTTCCGCATACGACAATGATCTGAATCTGGTATTCAAAAACCAGAGGCTGCTCGATTTCTACGAGCTTCCCGAAGCTGCGCAATCAACGGGAATGCCTCTCGAGCGGATTTTGCGAAGCGCCTCGAGTGCCGTTATCTCGGCCAGTAAAGAGGAGTTAGAGCAGATCATCCAGCAACGCCTGAACCTCGCGCGGTGTGGCGAGGCATTTGAGTATGACAATGTGCTTCAGGATGGCCGGATCATTGAAGTCAAGGGGAAGCCCTTGGGGTCGGGGGGAGTGGCTTTTGTGCACTCTGATGTAACCCAGGATCGCAAGCTTAGAGAAAAGCTGCAGAATCAGGATCAGGTAACGGGCCTGCCCAGTTCGCAGTTCGTGATTGAGGTCGCGAAGAAGCGAATCCCCGAACTCATACAGTCGGGCCGCCAGGCGATTGGGATGCGTATTCAGGTAGATCGCTTCGGGATAATTAATGAGATTTTCGGACCAGCAGTCGGTGATCGACTCCTTAAGCAGATAGCGCAGCGTTTGCGGGGTGTTGCGGGTGCCCGTGCACTTATTGGGAGAGCCGGCGGTAATGAGTTCGTGTTGATCGACGAGGCCGACGATGCCAGTGTGACGGCCAATGCGGTTGTCAAAGTTCTGAAAGAAGCAATGGGGCCGCTCTTTCAGTTCCAGTCAGATGATGGCAAGAATCAAAAGATGGCGTTCACTCTTAGCGGGGGAATCGTATTGTTCCCAGACAACGGCAAGGACCTGAGCGAACTAATGCACAAGTCACGCCTGGCCGCACAGTTTGCCGCAACCCAGGGCGGCAATACATTTCGCTTCTTTGATTGGCAGGCAACCCGTCGGAGATTTACCAGCGACCGGATAAGCCTTGAAAACGATCTGCGAACCGCGATTGAGCAGGAGCAATTCTCTCTGCATTATCAACCCCAGATCGCATTGCAGTCGGGACGCCTGCATGGGTGCGAGGCGCTAATACGATGGAAACACCCGACGCAGGGGTTTATTTCTCCCCCGGACTTTATTCCGCTTGCGGAAGAGACCGGACTGATAATGCCCATCGGTGAATGGGTGTTGCGTACCGCATGCAAGCAAGCAAGGAAGTGGCAGGAGGAGCGGCATCCCCCCATGATGATCTCGGTCAATGTGTCGGTGGTTCAGTTTCGCCACGAAGATTTCATCGAGACGGTCCGTACGATACTGCAGGAAACGGATTTCCAGGCCGAGAACCTGGAGCTCGAGTTAACCGAGTCTATTGTTGCCGATGATCTCGAATTAACTCGCAAAATTCTAAATAATCTGAACGAACTCGGAGTCAGGTTGGCGATTGATGATTTTGGTACCGGATATTCAAGCCTGGCGTACCTGACGAATCTTCCATTTAATACGCTGAAGATTGATCAGGCCTTTATACGCGGAGCAGAGAGGCACAACTGGGCCATTGTGCGCGCCATTACACAACTGGCGCGCTCACTTGGCCTTGTTGTGGTGGCCGAAGGTGTAGAGACGTCAGAGCAGGCAGAGGTACTGGCTTCGATCGGGTGCCCACTTGCCCAAGGGTATTTTTACAGCAAACCTTTGCCCAAGAGCCTGTTTAAAGATTATCTAAACGAGCAAAAGGCACCGCCTTCCTGGAGGCATGAGAACAGGCGAAAAGACAGGATACGCGTTGGGTTGCCCACTTTTGCGGCAATAGATCAATTGCAACGGTCTAGCTTGGAGTTTCAGCAAGCGCATCCAGATCTGGACATGGAAATTCAATGTGATGTCAGTGATCGGCTGATAGAAGCACTTGCGCTGGGAGAGTTGGATATTGTGATCGGCGTAAGTCTGGGCCGGCTTGACCTTAATCCGGCATTGGCCTGGCAGGACAGACCGCTATGGATCGGACGCACTGGCACCACGCTGAGTGTGAATGATCCCTTGCCCTTGCTTATGCACCCGGAGGGGTCCCCGTTCCGAATGCGAATGATCGAGGGACTGAAGCTGATCGATCGGCAATGGCGGACGGTGTATCAATCGCCAGCGTTGGCCGGTATTGTCGACGCGCTGGCATCAGGAATTGGGATCACGGCCCTGCCGATGTCTTCGATCGCTGAAGACACCCTCTTTAAAGATCGCCAGATCTGCCTGCTGGACCCGAAAGAATACGGTCTTCCAGAGTTGGATCTGGTTCAGTGTGGCATTTACCACCGTGAACTGGAAGCGGGAGCGACTCGTGACTGGCAACTTAAGCTGACAGATCACTTAACCAGGTCGATAGACTCTTTTGATCGTGAACCAGTGTCACTGACCAGAGATTAGCGCATGAATTCACATGAAGCGCCGGTAGATACGGATACCAATACTTCGAGTCAGGACCGTCCTGAGGCTCGCCGCCGCCTGCGCCTCGGTGAGGTCCTGGTTAAAGAGGGGGCCATCAGTGAGGCGCAGGTGGAGTCTGCCCTGGCGGTCCAGAAGCAGAGCAAGGGCAAGCGCCTCGGTGAGGTCCTCGTTGATATGGGAATTGTGGATGAGATTACGATCGTTCAGACGTTGGCTAGGAGGCTTGATCTCAAATTTGTAGATCTCAACCAGATTCAGATCCCCGAAGCGGCGCTTAAAGAGGTCCCGTCGAGAGTGATGCGTGAGCACAACGTGTTACCCATCGCCTGTGATCTTGATTCGGTAACCGTGGCTTTTGGCGACCCTCTGGCGATCGATGCCGTCGAAGCCGTACGCTTTTCCTGCCAGAAGCGGCTTCTGGAGGTCGTATCTGCCCCGTCCCAGATAAAACGTTTTATCAATCGCTCTGTCTCGATCAGCGAAAGTAAAGAGGAGTTTCAAGTCTTTTTACAGTCGTTGGCGAGAGACGCCGATCAAAGTGGAAAGATAGGTGAAGATGCGGTAGCCGTGCGCTTGGCGAATAAAATCATCCTTGATGCTATTCGGGACCGTGCTTCTGATATTCATATCGAGCCAAATGGGGATCGGCGTGAACTCCTGATCCGTTTCCGTGTAGATGGTGAATGTCGCGAATATCGGCAGATTCCGTCAGAGTATCGGGAGCAACTGGTGGCGCGCTTGAAGATCATGGCAAGGCTGAATATCGCAGAAAGGCGGATACCTCAGGATGGCAAGATCCGCTTCAAGCTAGGCGAAAATGAGGCGGAACTTCGGATGGTCACGCTGCCGACAGCCGGTGAAAATGAAGATGTGGTGCTCCGCATTCTGGCAGGTTCAGGAGTACAGTCCCTCGGTAGCATGAGCCTCAGCCCTGATTATCTACGCGCCATCCAGAACCTGGTGGCAAGCCCCTATGGCATGATTCTGGCGGTTGGCCCGACCGGTTCAGGAAAGACAACCACCTTGCACGCCATGTTGGGCAAGGTGGATACAGTACAAAAGAAGGTCTGGACCGCTGAGGATCCTGTAGAGATTACCCAGGTCGGGCTTCGTCAGATGCAGGTGAACCCCCAGATCGGTCTGACTTTTGCATCGGCGATGCGCTCTTTCTTGCGGGCGGACCCAGATGTCATCATGGTAGGTGAGATGCGTGACGCGGAAACAGCGCACATGGCAATCGAGGCTTCTTTAACTGGTCATCTGGTGTTCTCCACACTGCATACGAATAATGCCCCGGAGACGATCACCCGACTGATCGACATGGGGATGGAGCCATTCTCGTTTGCTGATGCTTTGCTGGGGGTGCTGGCGCAACGCCTGACCAGGCGGCTCTGTGATAGGTGCAAAGAGGAATACGATGCCAGTGATTCTGAGTTCGCCGAATTTTCCAGCTATCTTGGGGAGGAAGTGCTGTCGAGGCTTTCTGGGCCTGGCCCAATGAGATTGTTCAGGGCCCAAGGGTGTACGGAATGCGATAGCACCGGTTACCGGGGTCGCGTCGCCCTGCATGAACTATTGGTTAATAATGATGAAACCCGTGAGGCGATACAAAGAAGGGCTACGACGGGAGAATTGCGGTCACTTGCCCAAAACCACGGGATGCGCACACTCCTGCAAGACGGAATAGTGAAATGTTTACAGGGGTTAACCGATCTCACGCAGGTGCTCGCCGTCTGTAGTCGTTGATTCTGAGGTTTTCCTGTTTTCTGGCAGTATTTCGACCAGGTTGTGACAAAGTGAACACTTTGGTAACCTATTGCTAATAAAAGAAACTTACTTTGCTGCTGGGTTGAAAGACGGTTCACCATGAGTCAACTTTTGCCCGGGATGGGGGTTAACGGCTGTGAGGGAAGAGTTCGTTGTTGATGAGGGCTAGTGGGTGGTCTTCGGGGCCGATTCTGGGCTTCATAAGCGCGCCACAGGAGGGTGCTTTATCTAAATCTGTTGAATATCCGAAGACTAATCATTACAAGAGTTAACCCGTAATCTTTCTTCCAGCGCCTTAATTGCAGGGGGGGGTGACAGTGCAACCAGACCTTAAGCACATCCGCGCCCTGGCGGCAATTAAGGAGCATGGGTCGTTTCGCCAGGCGGCCCAATCGCTCAGTATCTCTGCGCCGGGTTTAACAAAAATCGTCCAGGCCCTGGAGCGCCACCTCGGCGTCGACCTGGTCGATCGAACGCCCCGCCCGGCAAGCCTGACCAAGTATGGCCAAGCAGTGTGTGATCAGGGCGCCGATGCGATTGCCAGCATCGAGCTCGGATTGCGCCAGGTAGAGGTAATGAAAGGCCT
>JBBWVW010000055.1:0-9928 GCA_050256425.1 Arenicellales bacterium
CGGTGTGTGATGTTTCCACGACCATCTGTCTGTTCTATGGCTGTAATGTGTCGTTGTTTTATATAACCCTGACTTCGCAGTTCATCTATT
Source organism: Arenicellales bacterium (assembly GCA_050256425.1). Lineage (GTDB taxonomy): Bacteria > Pseudomonadota > Gammaproteobacteria > Arenicellales > UBA868 > UBA868. Next base: position 91 of record JBBWVW010000055.1, read on the forward strand.
GACTTCTTATCAAGGGTCAATTTGTTCTTATTGTTGCGTTTGGTCTTTTGATAATCCAACCAGTAATCCAAATGTTTGTATTCACTATTGGCAATTCGTTTCGTATCATAAAACTGGACTATCCAATTCGATCCAGTAGTTGCGGTTCGACCACTCTGCCACCTCTCCGTGGGGCCGGTCCAAGACAGGCCGAAACCGATATTGCGCTGAAATATAAAGTTTTGAACGCACTAACCCCAAGCTTTGACACGGCAGTGGGTCTTGAAATCTGGCATAATTACCCCAGATAAAAGTTGTGCTTTTTATTCCAACCGAACTTATGGAGAGCCTTCGCACGATGATCAACCGTCAAACCCTTAGCGCGACCCGCCCTGCCGTACAAGGCGTGGGATTCAACAAAGTCCTCAGGAACACCTATGCTCTACTGTCAGCAACGTTGCTCTTCAGTGGGGCAACGGCCGGCCTATCCATGATGATGCAATGGCCGCACCCCGGACTGGTTGTCACGCTCATCGGCTACTTTGGACTGATGTATGCGGCAAGGCGTTTTCGTAACTCTGCTCTGGGCCTGGTCTTTGTCTTCGCCTTGACCGGCTTCATGGGCCTGACCCTCGGCCCGATCATCAGCCTGTACGTTAATTCACTGCCCAACGGCGACCAGTTGGTGATGACAGCCCTTGCCGGCACCGGCCTGATATTCGTGGGGTTGTCCGCCTATGCACTGACCTCCCGAAAGGATTTCAGCTTTTTAGGTGGAATGCTATTCGCCGGCATTCTGGTTGCCTTTCTGGCTGGCCTTGGGGCTGTGATTTTCAGTATTCCGGCGCTCTCGCTAGCCGTCTCGGCGATGTTCATTCTGCTGATGAGCGGTCTGATTCTCTATCAGACCAGCGCAATCATCCATGGCGGGGAGACCAACTACATCATGGCTACGATCACGCTGTACGTAGCAATCTACAACCTGTTCCTGAGCCTGCTGCATATTCTTGGGATATTTGGCGGCGACGACTGATTCCAGCCGAAAGTACTGCATTTAAGCCCCGACCCCTGCCGGGGCTTTTTGTTAAGGCGTGATGCTCTCGACTCCACCCATGTAAGGCCGGAGGACACTGGGAATTCGGACCGCCCCCGATTCATCCTGGTAGTTTTCAATAATCGCTACCAGTGTCCGCCCCACCGCTAAGGCCGAGCCATTTAGGGTGTGCACCAATTCCGGCTTACCGGTAGCGGCATTACGCCAGCGCGCCTGCATTCGCCGAGCCTGAAAAGCTTCATAGTTGCTACACGACGATATCTCACGGTAGCACTGTTGCCCTGGGAGCCACACCTCCAGGTCGTAGGTCTTGGCCGCCGAAAACCCCAAATCGCCACTGCACAAAGTTACGACGCGATACGGTAATTCGAGCTTTTGAAGAATGACTTCGGCATGTCCGGTCAACTCCTCCAGTGCATCCCAGGATTTGTCCGGCTCCACTACCTGCACCAGTTCCACTTTCTCGAACTGGTGCTGGCGGATCATTCCCCGGGTGTCCTTACCATAAGACCCGGCTTCACGCCGAAAACAGGGCGTATGACAGACGCGCCTGACTGGCAATTCTTCTGGATTGAGGATGCCACCGGCAAAAAGGTTAGTGACCGGTACTTCGGCGGTAGGGATCAAGTAGTAAGGCGGATCTCCCGCGATCATAAATTGATCGTCGGCAAATTTGGGCAGTTGTCCTGTGCCGAAAAGCGATTCTGCATTGACCAGGTAAGGAACGTAGGTCTCCTCATACCCGTGTTCAAGGGTGTGCACATCAAACATGAACTGAATAAGTGCGCGGTGCATTCGAGCGATACCATTTGTTAGGACCACGAATCGACTTCCGGTCAAGCGCGTCGCAGATTCAAAGTCCATCATCCCAAGGCCGGTGCCCAAACTGACGTGGTCCAGCGGCTCAAAGGCCAAAGCGGTCGGCACGCCCCAACGCCTTTGCTCAACGTTATCCTCTTCGCTGTCGCCAGCCGGAACGCTGTCATGTGGGATATTCGGAATCTCTCGAACAATATGATCCAGCGAACGGCGTACCTCCTCAAGGCTCGACTCAACCTTGGAGATCGCCTCTCCCAGTCCGGCCGTCTGTGCGATAAGTTGGGCGGCATCACCGCCAGAGGCTTTCGCCTGCCCAACCTCCTTAGCCGAACGATTGCGCTCAGCTTGGAACTCCTGTTGGCGCGTCTGAAGAGACTTTCTTCGGTTTTCGAGTTCGGTAAATTCCTGCACGTCGAGAGCGTAACCTCTCGGTGCCAGAGAGTTAGCTACCCCTTCGGGATCACTGCGCAAAAGTTGTGGGTCGAGCATTCTCTTCCTTATTGTTTGCTGTCTAAAATTGACGAGCGGCCGCAAGGCCAGCGGCGGCACCGAGCAGGCACAGCAATACACTGGATACGATATTCACCAGGGCTCTTTGCCATTGCTCGTCCTCAAGCAGGGCCAAGGTTTCTAACGAAAAGGCAGAAAACGTAGTAAACCCCCCCAACAGTCCGATACACAACCCGCTGCGTAGAAGATCTATGGCCGGCCCTCGCGCGCTAAGAATAACCACGAGGACGCCCAGAAAAAACGACCCACTGATATTAACCAGCAAGGTGCTCCAGGGGAATCCAGGCCCTGTCAAGGCCGAAATCCGCGTGTGCGCGAAAAAGCGCAGCATCGCGCCTAATGCGCCGCCGGTACCAATCACAAGATAATGAAGCACGCTGTCAAAGCTCCTCTCGGATCACGTCAACCCCGGCGGGCAGGTCCAGCCTAAAAATGTCTTGCGGCAATTGATCGTTGACGATGACGTTATCAAACTGGAGTCGGGTAATCTGATCCAACTGATCCAGCATCTGCACCAGACGCAAGCCGCCATTTTCAAACCCGAGTTGAATCTGAGAAAAGGGTGCGGAGGAATCTTTAGGAAAAAGAGTGACCCACGAGATTTCACCCTGTTCGCCGAGGTACTCAATCAAATAGGAATCACCGGGTTTATCCTCACCGGCGAGTAGCGCCGCTGGGGTATTGCCCAGGGTTTTTGACTGATTTCGAACGATCACCTGTTCAAGTCCAACGTCATAGACCCAAAGACGCAAGCCATCTGCCAACACCTCTTGCTCCACCGGTTGCCCATAACTCCAACGGAATCGGCCTGGTCGGGCAAGCCACATTCGCCCGGAAGTCTCCTGCAATGGCACAAGATCTTCGTCGAGGACAACTTGATGAAAATCCGCTTGCAGAGTACGAACCTTAACAAAAAAGTCTTCCAGTAAATCCTCATCAGCAAAGGCTGCTGACGTTGGGATAAAAACCAGAACCGCCCCGGCCAGTCCAAACATCAGAAACCGCTGCCAGCCCCGATTGATTGTTGACTTCAAATTCAGTTTCATTGTGGTGGAGGCGGAGCCAGTACCTCCCGCCTGCCGTTTTCGAGGGGGCCTACAGCACCGGCCGCCTCCATTGTTTCTATCATTCTGGCCGCGCGGTTGTAACCGACTCGCAGGTGGCGTTGAACCGATGATATTGACGCCCGCCGGTTCTCGGTGACAAAAGACAAAGCCTTGTCATAAAGTGGGTCGTCTTCCCCGCTTTCGGCGCCCCCCAAGCCCTCGATTGACACAGAGCCACCGAGTGCCACGTTATCTACTACCGCTTCAAGATATGCCGGCTCCCCACTGCTTCGCAGCTGGTCTGCCACTCGGTGAACTTCCTGATCTGAAACAAATGAGCCGTGAACACGAATGGGAAACCCCGTGCCAGGCGGCAAAAACAACATGTCTCCGTGTCCCAGTAGTTGCTCAGCCCCCATTTGATCGAGCACCGTGCGCGAATCGGCACGCGACGAAACCTGAAACGCTACTCTGGTCGGAATATTTGCCTTGATCAATCCTGTGACCACATCGACTGAAGGTCTCTGAGTTGCCAGAACCAGGTGGATGCCGGCCGCTCGAGCTCGCTGAGCAATTCGGGTGATGAGTTCCTCAATCTTTTTGCCGACCACCATCAGTAGATCGGCAAACTCATCGACGATCACCACCACATAGGGAATCTTCCCGAGTTGAGGTGGATCAGTATCATTTCCCGGCAGCGGGATAAACAACGGATCATCCAAGGGTTTGCCCGCATCAATTGCAGCTTTCACCTTACGGTTGTAGCCAACAATATTTCGAACCCCAAGGGCCGCCATAAGACGAAATCGCCGATCCATTTCCACAATGCACCAGCGCAGCGCATTGGCCGCCTTTTGCATATCCGTAACCACCGGCGTCAGCAGATGTGGAATTCCTTCGTATACCGAAAGCTCAAGCATTTTTGGATCGATCATAATCATACGGACATCTTCAGGGGTAGATTTGTAGACGATGCTCAAAATTATTGCGTTGATACAAACTGATTTTCCCGCGCCAGTAGTGCCAGCGATAAGTAAGTGCGGCATCTTGCATAAATCCGAGACGATGGTCCCACCTGCGATATCCTTACCAAGGATAAGGGTCAGCGCGCTCTTGCTGCCCTCGTAAACTTCTGAGGCCAACCCTTCCAGCAGAAAAACAGTCTCTCGACTCTCATTGGGAATCTCCAGGCCAATGTAGGTTTTGCCCGGAATGTTTTCCACCACACGAACGCTCACTACTGACAATGCGCGGGCGAGATCCCTGGCCAAACCTACAATCTGACTCGCTTTAATACCTGCTGCCGGGTCGATCTCGAAGCGGGTAATTACAGGGCCCGGCTGTACGGAAACTACTCTAACCTCGACGTTGAAATCGCGCAGTTTTTTCTCTACCAGGCGTGACATCATTTCCAACGCTTCTTTACTGTACCCTCCGACCTGTTCACCCGGCCGATCAAGTAACTTCAGTGCTGGGAGATCGCCCTGAGGCCCTTTGCCTTCGATCAATAAGGGAATCGAAGCTTGTTTTTCTTTGTGGATCCGGGTGCCTTCCCTGCTTGGCGCAATTTTTGGCTCTATCCGAGGGGGCTCCTTCTGATCCATCTCGCGGCGTAATTCCGCAACACTCTCCTGACGTTGGCGCCGGGAACGGGCGCCCTGAACTCTGTCCGCCCAGCCGGCGACTAGCGACCAACCTTTATCCGCCAGCTGGCAGGACCATGCCCCGACCCGGTCCATGATGGTAAACCACGACACGTCAAGCGCCCAGGACAGTCCGGCCACTAGAGAAACAACCAGTGCGACGGTCGCCCCAACCGAACCGAAAACATCGGCCAACCAGCTTCCGACGACAATTCCAAGCCACCCGCCGCCGGCGCCCGGGTCATGGTCTAGTCCAGAGCCAAAATGGAGAAATCCGATGCCGCAAGCTGAGACCACCGTTAGGGTGAAGCCAAGTCCGTGCATTATGCGTACATGGCGAGGGTTAACCTCCTTTGAACGCCTCAAGATGCGGGCGCTCAATAGAGCGAAAATCAGGGGGAAAAGATAGGCCGAATAACCAAAGGCATGAAGAAAAACGTCCGCGAACCAGGCCCCGAAGCGCCCTCCCAGGTTCCGGATCGGCCCTCCCGCGCCGGTAGAGGTCCATCCCGGATCAAAGGCAGAGAAAGACACGAGACAAGCCAGCAGATAGCCTGTTAGAGCAACCAGCCCGATCACCAAAACCTCTCGACCTAGCCGAGCCAGGCGCGGTGATATACCGGTATTATTCGCGTTACGCGTATTCTTTTTTCGTGCCTGCGCCAAGTGACAATCGCCTTTGCGTAATATTTTGCCCAATCGGCCCCGGATTATATCGAAACATGGCTTTTCACCCGCAATGGATGTATTAATCTGGCCTTCTTCGATAGATTTAAAGCCGATTTCTTGGGAAAATACCGTTGACTAATTCAAGACGGAGTTTTTAATGACAGCCACCCGCCATAGCCGACTATTGATTCTAGGCTCTGGGCCCGCCGGCTACACCGCGGCAATTTATGCGGCTCGCGCAAACCTTAACCCGGTGCTTGTCACTGGAATCGAGCAAGGTGGGCAACTGGCGACGACCACTGATGTCGATAACTGGCCCGGAGACCCTCACGGCCTGACCGGTCCGGCCCTCATGTCAAGAATGCTCGCCCATGCCGAACGGTTTCGTACCGAAGTCGTTTTTGACCATATTCATACGGCGACATTAGGCAGTTCGCCTTTTCGACTGGATGGCGATAGCAATTCATATACCTGTGACGCGCTGATCATCGCAACTGGTGCGTCGGCGCGATACCTCGGCCTCCCTTCTGAGGATGCGTTTAAGGGCAAGGGCGTGTCTGCGTGTGCAACCTGCGACGGTTTTTTCTACAAAGACAAGCCAGTGGCTGTTATCGGAGGAGGCAATACTGCCGTTGAGGAGGCGTTGTATCTGTCTGATATCTGTTCTCAGGTAACACTGGTCCACCGGCGCGATCAACTTCGGGCAGAGGCAATCCTGCAAGATCAGCTGCTGGCACGAACTGGCACATCGGGCAATATTGAGATTGAGTGGAACCACAATCTCGATGAAGTGTTGGGTGATGATTCTGGTGTTACTGGGGTCCGGCTGAAATCGGCGAGTGACGGGGGCGCGAAAGACCTGTCGGTCCACGGAGTCCTTATCGCAATTGGCCACACCCCCAATACCAGCCTCTTCGAGGGCCAGCTGGATATTTCCAATGGTTATATCCGGGTAAACTCCGGGATCGACGGCAACGCAACTGCAACCAGCATACCTGGCGTTTTTGGCGCAGGAGATGTCATGGATCACGTATACCGCCAAGCAGTAACCTCCGCTGGGACCGGCTGTATGGCTGCCCTGGATGCGAAGCGGTACCTGGACTCTGGATAATTGCCAACTATGGCAAAAAAACCCCCAAATACCCACGCTTCAGTATCATCTGCCGAGGCACAGCTTTTTCGTAACTCGGTCTCGCAGGTGGAACCCCTGAGCTTCGAGGAGCGTGTAGGGGACGCTCGGCCGCAAAAACAACGCCGCACAACAGCACCGCCGATCCACACCCCTGAGGGCATTGAAAAACTGGATGGAGATCTTTTTTACCGACCCGGGGTTTCCCGTCGATTACTTAATGATTTACGTAAGGGGCGTATACGTCCGGGGTCGGTAATCGACCTGCACGGTCGTACAAGGGCCGAAGCCAAGCGGGAATTGACCCACTTTGTGGAGCGAAGTGGAGACTTATACGAGCGGTGCCTTCTCGTTATTACCGGGCGTGGATCCCATTCGCCCGATGGGCACTCCCCAGTTCGTGAAGAAGCTCTGGCCTTATTACGACAATTGTCGGCGGTTCGAGCCTACACCTGCGCTCAGGCCGATGATGGCGGCAGCGGCGCCTTTTATGTACTTACTGGCCCGCCAAGTCGGTGAGCAACACAATGGCCTGTGCAGCAATCCCCTCTTGTGCGCCGGTAAACCCAAGGCCGTCAGTTGTCGTGGCCTTGATATTGACATTCCCTGCTTGGATCTGAAGGTCGCAGGCCAGATTTTCTCGCATCTGGGGAATGTAGTCGGCCAATTTAGGTTTTTGGGCGATGACCGTGGCGTCGACGTTGACTACCCCAAATTCTGAAGCGTCGAGCAATTGGCGGATTTCAATCAGAAACTCTCTGCTCGCGCGCCCGGCGTGGGCCACATCGCTATCAGGAAAATGCACGCCAAGATCCCCCTTACCGGCCGCCCCTAGCAGTGCGTCAGCCAGCGCGTGAATTAGAACATCGGCATCACTATGGCCTGCGAGTCCACGTGAAAACGGGATCTCCACACCCCCTATCCAAAGAGGTCGCCCGACAACCAAGCGATGGGCATCATAGCCCTGACCTATTCGGTACATGATGCTGCTTCTTGTTCCTTGAGAATCGCGCTGGCAACGACCATGTCTGACTGGTGTGTCACCTTAATATTATAGTCCCCGCAAATAACCAGTTTCGGCCTCAACCCTAAAGCTTCGATAGCCTGGGCTTCGTCAGTGCAAGCCTCGCCGCGGTCGTGACAGTGGTCAATTGCCTCGATAAGGGTTCTTACCGGGAAAAGCTGGGGCGTTTGGGCACGCCACAACCCACTCCGCGAAACCGTGCCAGAAACGCGACTCTCCGAGTCCCCTGATTTCAGAGTATCAACAGCCGGCGTTGCAAGCAATCCTCCTGCTGGATGAAAGTTAACTTCCCGAATCAATCGTTCTATGTCCACGCCTGCCACACAGGGCCTCGCTGCATCATGAACTAATACCCACGATTGAGCTTCCCCGCAGCTCACCAACTCATCAAGCCCAAGGCGTACGGTTCGCGAACGTGTTTCGCCTCCGACGTAAGTCTGCGGCGATCCCGGTATTTCGCCCTTCAAGGTAACCCATTGGCTATCCTCCTCAGCAAGGCCAACACTGATCCCACAGATGGCATCTATCTCTGACAGACGCTGCAAACAATGAAACACGAGTGGAACCCCGTTCAATTGCTCGTACTGTTTAGGCTGGGTTTGTCCAAATCGCCGGCCACGCCCGGCACACGGAACCAGCGCCCAGATGTTGTAGTCGGCGGTATCCAATTACTGTATATCCTAGTTGGCAAACCTTCGGCTCCCAAGTTTACGATAATAACAATTGATCGTTGCCTTAGAAGGTCTGTTTATTTTTATTAATCAGTTAGTTAATGGGTTTCTACTTTGTGAATACCAAGAACGGGCTAGGTTTTTTACCTAAATTTAGAAGTCTTAGCACTATTAACTAGCATAATTATATCCGTTAGCATGAGCAAAAACTTTCAGCGCCCACGGATCACGCTAGGTTTTAGTCTAGGAGCAAGCTGCTCCGTACTCACCTCGGGAGAGCCAAAGAAAGTAGAAGAAAAACGCGCCCTCTAAAGGGTCAGGACGATATCTATAGTGCACAAAGAGCTGCGACCATAGGTACGCTGCTGTATAGCAAAGTAAAGCCAAAGAGGCGATAAAGACCGCCTCTTCGAGTACGTGAACCACTGGCACAGATAGCTGAACGGAGGACTTAAGGGATCAGTCACACGCAAAGGAGGAATAAGACGTTATTACATTTACATCTTAAGGCGATTGGGCATCCCTTAAACCCCCCACCCGCCGGTTGATGACCGGGGGATAGGGGGGGGTGGTCTCAATTTATTAATAGTGACAGGACCGCATGCCGTTAGTCACGACTACATGCCGCCGTTGCTGCGGTTTCATTGAAATTTACCCAATTGTACCCTGCTCTATAGTTGTACTTAAGGGTGTCGATGCATACCACCCACCAACTCGTACAGTCTCTACTGCACGCCAGGTATGCGGGATATGTCGACAACTTCATCCACTCTCTAACTGACAAGCCCAAATCAAGATAAGAGCCTCCTGTTATGTTGTAGCATGCGCTTTGACAGCTGCTTGAAGTATTTGTGCAAGCGCGCCAAGCTTTGGCGTGAGCGGCCCGTAATCCGTCAACGCATTTGCGATCTATCTCATCACACAGCTCCTTGCCTTTAACACTTCCGTCTCCACAAACCGCCGGCGGGCAGGTCAGGGTTGGCGGAGGACTCCAGGTGCCATCAGAGCACGTGCGTGTATGTGCGGGAAGTTTTTGCGTTGCTGCGCCAACCCCGCATAATGCTTCGTCACTGTACTCAGCATCAGGCAGCGCATACGCTGCCACCCCACCATCGGGGATTCCCGTGCTCGTAAAGTGACCACTAAAAAGCTTGTAACTATTGGGCTTTACATTTCTTTCGCCTAGCACGGCGGTGCGTAAATCGCCCCAATTACAAGGGGCGCCCTTCCCGCCTCCGTCCCCCTCCCTACCACCTCCGGCATCACCGGCATCTCCCAGATCGGTATCTGGTGG
>JBBWVW010000056.1:0-14825 GCA_050256425.1 Arenicellales bacterium
AAATGTTCGGCGAATTTACGATGAGCACTTAGCGTAAGATTCTGATCTCGAAAAAGCAGAACAAGATATTCATTTATTGCAGATCTAATTTCTGCTACTACCAAGGGTCCGAGATCTTCGGACAGGTCAATACCGGTAACAACAGCTCCAAGGGCTCCACTGATCGGCGAATGGTTAAAGTGCACATATTGCTTTTCTAGATTCATTTCCTATTCCCAGAAACATTAGGCAGTTCACGCGCCGGTAAATGACAAGGAAACAAGTATAACTTTTTTTATAAATTCGTATGATATATTGGCGTGCAATATTACTGGTTGTTCTACAAATCATCTATCGGAATCAACAGAATTTAGATCGAATGAACGCGCCACTCCAACCAAAACCGCTTAGCGCGTTTCTTCACTCAAATGAAATAGCCAGGCTCCGCGATCCAGATCTTAATGCTGCGCGGGGGCTCCCGGCATCAATCTATACAGACTACGATTTTTTTGCTCTAGAGCAGAAGCATCTTTTTCCAGATGTCTGGGCCGGCATCGGTTTTGATACTGATGTGCCACTCGCTGGTGATGCAGTCCCACTTGAGGTAGGGGGCTCGCCTTTAATCTTATGTAGAGATCACGAAGATCGTATTCAAGTTCTCCATAACGTGTGTAGGCATCGCGCAACTCTTGTACTTGAGTCCGGAAAATCTGGTCTAAAAAATTTCCAGTGCCCTTATCATGGCTGGGTGTATGACTTAGATGGCCGCTTGCTTGCCACACCGTTCTGGGACGGCACTTCTAGCGCGAAACGATGTCCCGTTCCCGCCGACTCAGCAAGTCTCGTGCCAGTCCGCAGTGGAGTGTGGAATCATATTGTCTTCGTGAACCTTAGCGGCATGGCATCGAGCCTCGAAACATACTTAGCGGATATGCAAAATGAATTGGGCCATTTTGATCTGGAGTCAATGGAACTGGCTCACACAGAGTCCTGGGAATTCGACGCTAACTGGAAATTGGTGATGGAAAACTGGGAGGTGTATCACCATGTATGGGTCCATCAAGGAGTCTTCGATCAGATGTCAGAAGAAGTAGACATGCAGACAGGCAGTCCATGCACGGACATGATTGCCAGTAATAATTGCCTGATGCTCCGGCCTAATGAATTCCGCAAGACCTCTGCACGACCGTCTTCTGGCCTGCTTCCGTCAATGCCTCACAAAAAGGACGCGAAAGACATCAATAAACGTTCGAGTATTGCAAACGCAATATTGCCAAATGTTACTGCCAGCATGGGAATAGTGGAATTTGCACCCGCGGTGTATACCCCTATTGCGCCAGATAAGACTCTTGCCAAGATGGCCTGGTTTGTTCCTCAAGGAATTCTGGGCTTCGAGAAATATCAGCCTGAGGTCGATAAAATCCTCGAGCGCTGGCTTGGACCTGATCGGTCCATTACGGGCCGTCGCGGAATTCGCGCTCAGGATCATCGCTGCATGGAACTCCAGCAAAAAGCGCGAAACTCGCCAGTTGCTGACGATGTGCGATTCTCTCGCACCTGGGAATCAAACGTTCGGTATTTTCAAGATTGGTTAGTCAAGCGACTAGAAATCGCTAAAGCGTAGCCTTTGCTTTACTGATAGCCTAAGATCACTTTTTATCCCAGAGAATGTCGAAAGGACAGATGCGCCAACAATCAAAACGGATCAACGTTTCATCGATTAGGCGGCGGAAGACTTCAGGAATATCAGATATCTTCCAGTTAATCATATTGGCTGGAGGAGTAATCTGGCTACTCCTCCGAGGCGCGGCCGAGATGCACTACGTTTGGCAGTGGCATAGAATTCCTCAATATCTTTATCGAATTGTAGATGGAGAACTTATTTTCGGACCTCTGATTGACGGGTTAATGGTGACTCTTGAGATTGGCGCATATAGTATTGTCTTGGGTCTGTTTATTGGACTGATCACGGCATTCCTGCGTTTATCTGATTCATTTTCAGGACGGCTGTTGGCTACTATTTATCTCGAAATAGTTCGAAACACTCCGCTTCTTATTCAACTGTTTATTTTTTACTTCGTTTTGGGGCCAATATTCGAATTAGATCGGTTCTGGGTCGCGGTGTTATGTATCTCATTTTTCGAAGGATCATTTGCATCGGAAATTATTCGTGGCGGAATCCTTTCAGTTCCAAAGGGGCAAAAGGAAGCGAGCTTTAGTCTAGGACTAACACAGGCAACTAGCTATCGCTATATTATATTACCGCTGGCGCTGCCTATCATTCTGCCCCCGTTGGCCGGGATCATCGTAAATCTAATCAAACATTCGGCCATCGTAAGTGTAATAGCAGTATTTGATCTGACAACGTCTGGCCTGGATATTATTTCTGAAACATTTATGGCATTTGAGATCTGGCTCACAGTGGCAGCAATCTATCTTTTGATTACTGTATCTCTTTCGATAATGATTAGTCGGTTTGAGCTTTACATGAGGCGGTCTACTTCGACGAGCTGAATGGGGCGATAACTTTCTAACTTCGATTTGCTCAAGGAATTGGTCCTCGAGCATTTTTCAACCTAGGAGGAAGTATGCAAATCACAAAAAAAACGTTTATCGGCACTATGGCTGTACTAGCCATCCTGTTGACCCCTGTCTCTGCTTTTGCAGGCGAGCTGCAACAACAATTAACGTCTGAGAGTGTCATTCAGACCATTATGAAGCGCGGTAAAATGAAGATCGGAATGGCAACATTCGTTCCCTGGGCAATGCGAGATAAAAAGGGTGAACTAATCGGCTTCGAGATCGATGTTGCCAAAAAAGTGGCTACGGATCTTGGTGTTGAGATCGAATTTGTCCCCACTGCATGGTCAGGGATAATTCCCGCACTCATCGCCGGCAATTTTGATGCGATTATTGGTGGAATGAGTGTTACTCCAAAGCGTAACCTAACGATCAACTTCACAGCGCCTTATGCGCACTCTGGCATGGGTGTTGTGGCTAACAAAAAGTTAGCGGGCGACTTGACCTGGCCGGATGGCTACAACAGCTCGAAAGTAACCTTTACCTGTCGCCGTGGGGCAACATCATGCACCGACACTAAAAAACTTTTCCCCAAAGCTAAACTACGACAATTCGATGACAGCTCGCTGGTCCTTCAGGAAGTGGTGAACGGTAACGCCCATGCAGTACTAACGAGCTTCCCTAAGCCAACTCTGTGGCAGGCTCAAAATGCCGACGTCTTGTTCAACCCGACACTCGACAAGCTAACAGAGGGTAATGAGGCTTTTGGCTTACGAAAGGGTGATCCTGATGCGCTGAACGTTTTCTCAAATTGGATCATGGTCAACACCAGTAATGGTTGGCTGCAGGAACGTTGGACCTATTGGTTTACGACCATGGATTGGGCGGATCAGGTTAATCTGAAGAAATAATTCCAGAGCTTGAAAACTAATGGCAAGCCCATTTGCTTGGGCTTGCCATCGGTCTCGAAATCCATAACCAAAATTCGATGTAAAACTTAATCATCTTTGATCCCTTTTGATGCGCGTTAAATCAAAAAGTCGATTAACTCGCATCATTGATGCAGTTGTGATAGGGAGTGCGATTCTTCTTGTAGCGTTTGTAATCCACAAAGTCGACACTGTCATGATTTACGATTGGCACTGGGGCTTTTTGTGGGAATATATTCTACGCTGGGACGAAGAACAGCAGGCATACGCCCCTAATCTTTTACTCAAAGGATTAGCCACCACGTTTCGATTGGTTATCTGGTCAATGCTTCTAGCGAGCATGATCGGTGTTTGTATGGGTATCATGCGTACGAGCTCGCGGCTACTATTTAGAACTGTAAGCAGGTTGTATGTTGAATTCATTCGTAATATGCCGCCAGTAGTCTTTATTTTTGTGTTTTTCTTTTTCATAAGTTCACAATTTGTCCCCCTTCTTGGAATTGACGAGATATCGGTCCGTGCATCGCCACAAACTATTGCTGTCCTTGAGGTACTCATTGGGCCACCGGAATTATTCGCGAACGTTATATCCGGGGTAATCTGCCTGGGCCTTTTTGAAGGTGCTTACATTACAGAGATAATCCGAGCAGGAATCCAGTCTATAAACAAAGGGCAAACAGAGGCCGGCCAGTCAATCGGGCTTACACGATTCCAGACGTTGCGATGGGTAGTCTTTCCTCAGGCAGTCCAACGAGTGATTCCCCCACTCGCAGGACAGTTCATTACTCTTATAAAGGACACCTCAATAGTGTCATTGATCTCAATTCAGGAGCTTACCTTTTTAGCCCAAGAGGTCGCCTATTCGACACAATATGTGTTTGAGATCTGGTTGTTTGTTGCGGGAGTTTATTTCTGTATCTGTTATTCCCTCGCACTCTTCTTCGGCAGGCTAGAGCGGCGTGCGCAGCGTATTTACTAAAACTAAATAGACAGGCCAAACAATCATAGCGCGACACTAATTTCTATCATCCGGACCTTAGCAGGAGTACCCTGTGGAAAAAATGATCTCTTTAGAGAATGTGTCTAAATACTTTGACAGCTTCTGCGCGTTGAGCGATGTGTCTGTGGCCCTCGGGATCTGGAAAATCGACTATGATTCGCTGCATTAATCGACTTGAGGAGCATGACGAAGGCAAATCTGGGTCAACGGTACTGAACTTACTGAAGACGGGATGACCATGATTGTGGTCACTCACGAGATGGGTTTTGCGAAGAAAGCTGCCACCAAAGTAATCTTTATGGATCAAGGTGAGGTCGTCGAAGCGGCCCCGACCGAACAGTTTTTTTCACAACCTGTCAGCGATCGGACAAAGCTGTTCTTGTCACAAATATTGAAACATTAATTTCACCTACTTAATTCGCTCTAAAAAATGAGATGCACAATAGACATTAATCAAAATGGCAAAAGAGAGGGTTTCATTCAGTTAAATCACTCTAATGATAGGCATGCATATGGGGTAATTCCCATCCCCATAGCGGTAATCGCCAATGGTCTCGAACCTACCGTGCTACTTACAGCAGGAAACCATGGAGATGAGTACGAAGGAGTTATCATCTTAAAGCGCCTCTATGAGGCAATTGCTAGCGAACAGATCAATGGGCGGCTCATTATCATGCCGACCTTGAATTTTCCGGCCGTCCGAGAGTTCAAGAGAGTCTCTCCGCTTGATAATAACAATATGAATCGTATCTTTGGTTCAACTGACTCTCCGGGACCTACCAGAGAGATTGCTCGATTCGTTGAAAATGAGCTTATTTCACAAGCTCGCTATGCTATCGATCTTCACTCGGGTGGAACGATGTGTGAATTCCATCCGTGTAGTTACATATATAGTGGTGGTGATCAACAGTTTGTACAAGAAAAAATATCAGCGGCACGCTGTTTCGGAGCCAAATATACAGTTGTGGTAGTGGGTACTTCGGGCTCTTTATCCGCTGCGTGTGAACGTCAAGGGGTAGTGATGTTATCTGCTGAACTCGGTGGTGGGGCAATTCGCAAAAAGAACATTGAACTAGGCTATCACGGTACCCTCAATACGCTTGCCGGATGGAGTGTATTAAATAGTGAACCTACAAAAACGTCGACTGAATTCTTGCTAAGTGGTTTTTCTTCATCTTTTGTCATGAGTCCCATCGTGGGTGCTTTCGAACCATTAATAGAGATTGGCCAAACAGTAATGGCAGGGGAAAGGGTTGGACGGGTTTACCCTTTGGAAACATTTTCCGAGCCCATAATCCAGATTCAATGCGAGGAGAAGGGCATTGTGATCGGACAACGTAATCAGTCCTTGGTGCAAAGAGGTGATTTTCTTCTGCATACCGGGGAACCAGTATCCGAAGCCGGCATACTTGAACAAAGTGCCTCGTAGGGTTCATCTACACATTTTTCTGTTGATAACACAGTATGTGCTGGTGCGAGCGACCCACAAGGCCGCCGCCAGATCGCCCGCTATATGATCCGCAATCCGTTTTTACTTAAAAGAAGATGGAGTACAAGGCGGGTCAGGGCATGGTTGTTTATCGCACCCGGTACCATGCCACCTTGAAACGTAATTTCCAGATCATGCCAGGGCAGGGGGGCTAAAACTTCTTTTGCAACATGTCCTGGACCGGGGTGAACATCTGGTGCGCTACTATGGCTGCTACAGCAGTCGGGGGGATCGCAAAGGGTCATGCCGCACCACGGATGAGATTGAAACTGATGCAACCGGGCAGCTCGCCTGTGATCCAGACACTGCAGATTCCGAGCTGATCAGGTAGCCGTAACGCCTGAATCCGGACTCGCCCCCGACCCGGTGCGGAAATTCGGCGAGCACGTTGCGACTGATGGTTGCCCTCTTGCAGGTCAGCGGAGTCGAGTAGTGGGTGCGTACGATGGCGCAGCTGTACGCGGTGTCGCTAGAGCACACGGTATTTTTCTCCAGCACGGGTACATCCTGGATGCCGACCTGAGAGAGGTTGTATGCGATCGTGGTGCCCACGATGTCTGCGCCGACGTTCTGTCCCCCGGGGGTACTAGTAATGGTTGGCGGCGAACGTCCTGGCGATGGCGGGGTGCTGGAGCATTGCCACGCTGTTGCTTTCAAGTTTGGAATATTGTTGACCTGAAATTTCCGCTGGCTGTGCGGACACCGCAAGCACCCGAACGTAAATCGCCGGGCCCCAACCGACCAGTATGTTCAGGTGGATGTCGGCGGTACTGAGCTGGCTACCGAGGGAAAAGGGCCCGTCTGCTTCGCCAAGAGATCGGTTGATAAATGCCATGATCATGTCGAGTTTCGCTGCGACGCGGGATATGACGCCGGGCTGACCCTGGCTATCGTCGGCGTATTCGACGCTATACAGTTTCAGCAGCAGGGTCTCCTGGAGGGTGTTGGTGAGGTATACCATCCATTGCAGATAGTGTGGCCGGTCAGGATGATCCAATGGCGGACTGGGCCCGACCCCGGGATGTTTGTCCGCCAGGTAAATGCAGAAGATAGCGACTGACTCGATGAGCGCTTGATTGCCGGAGGCCAGCGTTGGAATCCGGCCATGGGGGTTGAGTTTCAGATACTCCGGATCGCGTTCGGAATTCTCCGCGATATCGACTTCGACCAGTTCGTAGGGCAGTCCGGCTTCTTCGAGTACACACTGGGGTGCGAGGCTCGCGGCGCCCAGTGCACCGTATAGTTGAAACATTCAACGTTCTCCTAATGCCACGTTAATGACCGTTTGCCACGCAGCAACAGGGTCTCACGAGTTTAGCGCTCCCGTTGATGATCAGCCAGACAGGCAGCATCGGATGCCCGCAAGCAAATGGGCCTTGCAGGTGCCGCTCTGGCCGGTACGGAGCGTACGGCTTTATGCCGCGTCCCGGCCCAATAAGGGCTGCAGAACCCGCCAGATGTTATCCAGGATCAATGGCTGGGCGAGTGCAGACGGGTGGAGGCCATCATTCAGCATCAGCTCGGGTTTATCGTGGACGCCCTCCAGGATAAACGGTAAAAAGCGCAGGTCGTAGCGCTCGGTCAGATTGGTGTAAACATCCTGGAACTGGCGAGTGTAAAGAGCCCCATAGTTCGGGGGAAGCAGCACGCCGGCCACAACCACCCGGGCACCAGTCCCGAGGGTCCTGCGGATGATGTAATCGAGGTTATCGTGGATCGTGGCGATGGGCGATCCCCGCAGGCCGTCATTGGCACCGAGCTCGATGATCAAGATGTCCGGTTGCCAGGTAGCGAGCAGGTCTTCCAGTCGGTTCCGGCCGCCGGCGACGGTCTCTCCGCTGATGCTGGCATTAATCACTTGTTGTGGATAGCCCATTTGCGATAATCGGGCCTTCAGCAGCTCAGGCCAGCTATCTGCCAGCGCGATTCCGTAACCGGCACTGAGACTGTCACCAAGAATTAGAATGTTCCCTGCGACGACTTTCGTGGGCAGCAGTACGACGAACAACACTAGGACCAATCGGATCATGGAGCCAATTGTTACAGCCAACAATCTGTCCCGGCAAGTGAAAACAGCCGACGGAGAACTGACCATACTCGATGATATTGAGCTGAGCGTCATGCCGGGTGATGCAGTGGCAATCACGGGGCCATCGGGTTCCGGCAAATCCACCCTGCTGGGGCTGCTCGCCGGCCTTGAGGATCCGAGCCGCGGTTCTATCCGGCTGTTGGGTCAGGAGCTCAGCGAATTGAACCAGGATGAAAAGGCGGCACTTCGGGCGGGCAACGTGGGTTTCGTCTTCCAGACCTTTTACCTGCTGAACGGGCTGACCGCGATAGAGAACGTTGAGATCGCCTTGGAACTCGCAGGCCGCGATCACCAGCGGGAAGCCGCGGGTGAGCTGCTGGAGCGAGTCGGACTGGCTGAGCGGATGAACCATTATCCGCCGCAACTTTCCGGAGGAGAGCAGCAGCGTGTCGCGCTGGCGAGGGCTTTTGCCGTAAACCCGAGGGTATTGTTTGCTGATGAACCCACCGGCAATCTCGATACCGCGAGCAGCGAGCTCGTCGCGGACCTCTTCTTCGATCTTCGCCTTCAGTATGGAAGCGCCTTGTTGCTGGTGACCCACGATACCACGCTTGCTGCGCGCTGCGACCGCATTCTGACTTTAGGTGCCGGGGGGCGACTGCAGTCGTGACTGGTATTGTCATGACCTTGCGCGGTATACGTCGTGACTGGCGTGCAGGCGGTCTGCCGGTCATTGCGCTCGCACTCTGCGTTGCGGTCTCCGCAGTCACGTCGGTGGGGGTTTTCAACGAGCGTGTTCAGCAGGCCATGCAAAGCCGGGCGGCCCAGACCCTTGGCGCCGATCTCGTTATACAGTCCCACAATACAATTCCGCCTGAGGTGGCGCAGAAAGCCCTGTCTTTGGGGCTTGAGGTCAGTCAGCAGGTCGAGTTTCCCAGCATGATCCTGACCCGGGCCGGGGCGACGCGACTGGTGTCTGTCAAGGCGGTGGATCAGCACTATCCCCTGCGTGGATCCGCTCGGACTGCAGAGCGACCCTATGGTGATGGGGAGGTGGCAGGCACGATCCCGGGTCGGGGAGAGATCTGGGCGCATTCCCGACTGTTTAGTGAAGTCGAAATAGATGTTGGTGCGACCGTCCAACTCGGCGAACAGGCCTTCCGGGTCTCGCGGGCACTGATTCTGGAGCCCGATGGCTTTACGTCTTTCTTTCACATGGCGGCCCCCCGGGTCATGATCCGATTATCGGATTTACCGGCGACGGGGCTGATCACGCCGTCAAGTCGCGCACACTACCGGACCCAGGTGGCCGGCGCACGGCAGGGGCTGACATCCTTCTCACAGTGGCTGGACACGTATGAACGCGCCGGGTTAGAGCGCCGTACGGTCAAGGACGCGCAGCCGAGCATCCGGAGCGCGCTCGATCGGGCCTCGAGTTACCTCGGGTTGGCCAGCCTGTCGGTGGTGATCGTGGCTGGGGCCGGTATATTTATCGCGGCCCTTTTTTATGCCCGGGGGCAGTCGGCAACGGTGGCTATCATGCGTTGCCTCGGCGCAAGCCAGCGCCGGATTCTACAGACGTTTATTCTCAGACTTCTTGTGGTGGCACTGGTATCGTCGTTTGTCGGCGGGTTGTTAGGCTATGGCGGCCAGGCGTTTCTGTCCTCGCTTGCTGAAGAAAAACTCGGTTTGACACTTCCTCCACCGGCAATCTGGCCGCTGCTATCGGGGATCGCTGTCGGACTGGTTGCAGCGGTCGGCTTTGGGCTTGCACCGCTGCTGAAGTTGCCGAAGGTGTCGGTACTGGGCATCCTGCGCGGTGAAAAAGGTGTGGCACCGCCATCCATGTGGGTGACCCTAGGCCTGGTGCTGCTGACCAGCGGCGGGTTGATCTTCTGGCAGGCCCAACAGACGGTGTTGACACTGTGGGTTATGGGGCTGACGCTGTGTCTGGTTGTGAGCCTCGCTGCAGGGGGATGGGTGATGCTGTGGCTGGTTGGGCGGATCAGGGTTTCACGCCCGAGCCATCGCTACGTGATCTCGAGTCTGGGCCGCCGCCTCGGTATGGGCAGCATGCAGGTGCTCGCCTTCGGGCTGGGCATCGCCGCGTTGCTGATGGTGACGGTTATGCGGACCGACCTGCTGGACGGCTGGATGGATACCATACCCAGTGGTACGCCCAACAGGTTTCTGATCAATGTTCAGCCGGACCAGCACAAAGCACTGCAGGAATTCTTTGTCGCAGAACAAATTTCCAGTCCCGGTTTGTTTCCGATGATCCGCGGGCGCTGGGTCCGGCACAACGGCGTACCGGTCGACCCACAGGCCTACCCCACTCTTCAGGCACAGCGGTTTGCCGCCCGAGAGTTCAACCTGACGTCCTCAATAGATCTGCCCGATAGCAATCGCGTCGTAAGCGGATCGTGGTGGAGGACCGATCAACTCGGCGACAGGCTGTTGTCGCTTGAGACGGAATTTGCAGAGTCACTCGGTATAAGCATTGGCGACGAGATGACTTTCCGAATTTCCGGAGTCGATCTAACCGGCCGAGTGAGCAGCTTGAGGACGGTCGCCTGGGACAGTTTTCGGGTGAACTTTTTTGTCATCGCAACACCCGGGCTGCTCGATGGCCAGCCGAGAACATTTATCACCAGCTTTTTCATGTCTCCTGAGAAATCTGATAAAGCAGCCAGGCTGGTCAGGCAGTTTCCCTCGGTCACACTGTTCGATGTGGATAGCCTGATAGATCAGGTTCGGGAAATCATCCAGCAGGTCAGCGTCGCTGTACAGTATGTATTTCTCTTCACCCTGTTCGCCGGGGTCGCTGTCCTGATCGCGGCGGTTCAGGGTAGTGCCATCGAACGGAGCAGGGATGCAGCGGTGCTGAGAGCGCTGGGCTCAAGCAGGCGGCGCCTGTGGTTAGCACAGTTCTGTGAATTTGCTCTGCTCGGTGGGATTGCCGGACTGCTGGCCGCCGCGTGCGCGGTGATTACGTCCTCAATCCTGGCAAGGGAAGTGTTCGGGTTTGTACTTTCGCCGGGTTGGTCGGTATGGGGACTCGGGTGTGCAGGCGGGGCCTTGGGTATTGGCCTGGCCGGAACCGCAGCGCTTCGCCGCGTACTCCAGCGGGCACCGCTAAGAAACCTCGTTCAGAATTGAGGTCGGGCAGGTTTCCACGCTACAGCTACGCTGACCTGGAGAACGATGGTTACCGCTTCATCCGCAGCCCGGCAAGTTATGACATTGCCGCGATACATGCCATCGGGTTTGGCGCGGACGGCGAGTCGTCCGGGGGTGCAGATATCGTTTACGGGGTCGGCGTGACGCGCCTTGTGTGGAGCCGAACCTGCACCGTCAGTTGTGTGCTGCGAATCGTCGCAGAAGATTACGTTGGATCTTTCCGCTCACTGTTTTGGGTAGTTCCGGGACAAACTCGATAGCGCGGGGGTATTTATATGGCGCGGTGGTCTGTTTGACGTGCGCCTGCAGCTCGGCGATCAGCTCGGCGCCCGCTTGTTGAGATTCGGGATCTGTCAGTACAACAAAAGCTTTGACGATTTCGCCCCGTTCGGCATCCGGCAGGCCCACGACAGCGCTTTCATGCACCGCTGGGTGTGTGATCAGGGCGTTTTCCACTTCCTGGGGTCCAATCCGATAGCCCGCGGAACTGATGATGTCATCGGTTCTGCCGATATAGAAAAAATAGCCGCCTTCATCCTGGTATACGTTGTCACCTGTTTTAAACCAATCCGATCCATCGACTTCTATCAATGCATCACGAGTGCGTTGCGGATCGTTCCAGTAACCCAGCATCATCTGCGGGCTGGGCAGGCGGATAAGGAGTTCACCTTCGTCACCACGTCCGCCCAGCGTACCGTCGGCGAGGAAAACGCCCGTTTCGATGCCCGGTAAAGGGCGACCCATCGAGCCGGGTTTTATCGGCATCCAGGGATAATTGAGCACTGTCATCAGGACCTCTGTCTGGCCGTAGCCATCAAGCAGCGGCACCCCAGTCAGGGCCTTCCATCCCTCGACGATTTCGGGATTGACCGATTCACCGGCAGATACTGTCAGCCTTAGCTGTGAGAAATCTATCCCGCTGATATCTTCACGAATCAGTCGTCTGAGTTCAGTTGCTGCTGCACAGAACACCGTGACAGCATAGCGCTCAATCAACTCGAAACGCCTGTGGGGCTCAAACGGACCGTCATAGAACAGCACCGCACTGCCCTGGCTCCAGGGGCCGAACAGAATACTGGTTCCTGCCTTTGACCAACCGGTATCCGCAGTACACCACATGACGTCCGCAGGTCCCAGCGAAAGCCAATGAATAGCCGAGAAGCGCCAGGCGTACAAACTTCGCGATGGATGGCACACGCCTTTCGGGTGGCCGGTCGAGCCAGACGTGTAGTACATCACTGCCGGCGCTTCCAGCCCCAAGTCGTAGCACTCGAATGCCGTATCCTCGTTCCGGGTCAATTCATAGTCCGACCACCCCGGCACTGGTTCACCAACGGCCAGCGCCGCTTTGAGTGTCGGCAGGTACGGTTCGAATTTGCCGGACTCGGCAGTGGTGGTGATGACCGCTACAGCACCTGAATGATCCATTCGGTAGGCGACGTCTTTTTCCGTCAGCATCGTAATGCATGGAATAGGAACTGCACCCAGTTTGAGGCATGCGATCAGACAGATCTGCCACTCGGGGATCCGGGGCAGCATGACGATGACGCGCTGACCCGCACAAATCCCCTGTGCCGATAGCCAGTTGGCAACCTGGGCTGACCGGCACGAAACGTCGTGGAAGGTGAGCAAGCGTTCGGTGTTTTCAGAGTTGCACCAGATCAGCGCAATTTTCTGTTTATCCCGAGCAAATTGGTCGACAACGTCGCGACCGAAATTGAATGTCTCTGGTAGGGATGGGTGATGGGATCGGCAGATAGATTCATAGCGGTCCATAGCGTCCAACCCTTTGTTCAGGAATCTGTGCCGGTATTTGAATCAACGCCGCATCGGTGCGACCGCTAAAGCGTATTTGCCGGTGAACCTGTTCGGTAAGTGTGCCGGTATCTGACGTTCTTTGCACGCCCCGCTGATTCGGGCTACAGTGTGGCGTAATAGAGCGCCATCGCCAGGCCAAGAGATCACTCCGTCAACCGTGATCGCCAGGTGCGCTGACAAATTGCCGGATTCGCCATGAACAGCTTCTGTAAAGCCCAGAGAATATAGCGCCAGTGCAAATGCCGAGCGGACCCTTCGTGACCACGGTCGTGGGTAGCCTGCCCAAGCCGCCGTGGCTGCAGGAGAAGCTCCCGCTGAATGCCGCTGGCAAACAGGTCCATGGCAAGGGCGCGGCGTGGCTTTTCGATGGTGAGTTGCTGCAGCGGGCGCAGGATGATGCTGTCCGTGTTGCGATCCATGACCAGACCGAGGCCGGAATCGATGTGATCAGCGACGGCGAGCAGCGTCGTACCTCTTACATGGCCCACGTTGTGGCCCGGCTTGGGGGGTTCGACTACGGTACGCCGGCCAAAAAATGGGTCCGAAACAACCGGCGGCTGGCCGAGGTCGGTCGGTGTACGGGGGAGGTGCTGCGCAAGGCGCCGATTTTGGTAGATGACCTACAGTTTGCACTTGAGCACAGTAGCCGGCCGGTCAAAGTGACCCTGCCTGGCCCGATGACAGTCGTCGACTCGACCCTGGATGAGTTCTACGGGGATGAGCGTTTGCTGGCTCTGGCGGTGGCCGACGCTCTGAACGAGGAGGCCCGCGCTCTCGATGCACTAGGCCCGGCTGTCATCCAGTTTGACGAGCCAGTTTTCAGCCGCTATCCGGACAAAGTCGCAGAGTGGGGTATCGAGGTGCTTGACCGGTGTATTGAAGGGCTCAATGCTAAAACCTGCGTGCACGTTTGCTACAGCTACCCCATGCCCGGGGTGCCACGGCCGATCGTCGATGCTTATCCCAGCATACTCGGTGAGCTGGAACGCTCGAAGGTCGACCAGTTGGCCCTGGAGTTCGAAGCCTCCGGGCTCGATCCTGACCTGCTCACACTATGTCCATCCAAAACTGTTCTTTTTGGCTGCATCGACAACGGTGCGCTGGGATTTGAACGTATCGAAACTGCGGAGCAGGTTGCGGACCGTCTGCTGGCGGCCGCAGAGCACATGGCGCCCGATCAGATCCAGGTGGCACCGGACTGTGGTCTTGTGCCGCTCGACCCGGCGGTCGCGCGGCACAAGCTCAAAGTGATGGTCGAGGGCGCGCGGCTCGCACGCGGCCGGCTGTAAGGCCCTCTGCTGGCCGGTTTGTTTCCGCTGGACTCACCCGGAGTGAAACAGTTTGAGGATCTCCAGGAAGCCGCGGTCTCGTGCGTCGGTCCAAGCCTTGAGATGCCCGGCTTCAGAGTAATCAAAAACCCCCGGCCGCTCTTAGTTCCATAGTGGCCGTTTTCAACCAGGTCGCGTATGCCCTGAGGGATCTGGGTATCCGTGCTGATCTCGGTTGCCAGGCTATCGAATATCCGGGCCCAGATATCCAGGCCAGCGAAATCGCAGACGCCCAGTGGCCCGATGGCCACCAGTCGCAAGCCCAGGCTGCCACGAACCGCTGCATCGATGTCTTCCGGCGAGGCCAAACTTTGATCCAGCAGGTCCCAGATCTCGCGCAACATGGACATCTGGATACGGGTGATCAGAAATCCTGGCATTTCGCGGTTCAGTCGGACCGGCCGTTTGCCCGTGTATTCAAGCAGGGTCATTGCCGCAGACACAGTGGCCGCTGAGGTGTCCTCACCCGGTACGACTTCAACGACGGGCAGCAAATGCGGAGGATTGAACGGGTGGGTCACCAGCGCCCTGTCGCGATAGGTCATGTCCCGGG
>JBBWVW010000057.1:0-15869 GCA_050256425.1 Arenicellales bacterium
CGAGATGGTCATGCCCGGCGACAACGTTAAGTTGTCTGCCCAATTGATCAACCCGATCGCAATGGAAGATGGCCTGCGCTTTGCCATTCGTGAAGGCGGTCGGACGGTCGGTGCCGGTGTGGTGTCGAAGATCATCGAATAATGAGATTGTGCCGCTGCGAGCGGTAAAAGAAGTTAGGCCAGTAGCTCAATTGGCAGAGCGGCGGTCTCCAAAACCGCAGGTTGGGGGTTCGATTCCCTCCTGGCCTGCCAGAACAGGGAATTGATCAGGGCACCGGAACAGTGGCAGATAAACTGAAACTGGCAGCAGCAGGGCTTGTTATCGTCGCAGCATTGGCACTGTTCTACGTGCTGGGCGACAGCTCGTCTCTTATTCGTGCGCTCATTGTAGTTGCGGGTGTAGTGATTGCTGCGGGCATCGCACTGACTTCGGACTCTGGCAGGGCAGCGTGGCAGTTTGCTTTGGCAACTCGCACTGAGGTTCGCAAGGTGATTTGGCCGACTCGTCGTGAGACAGCGCAGTCGACCATAGTCGTAATACTGATGGTGCTGGTTGTGGGAATTTACCTATGGGTGTTGGATGCCTTGTCGTTTTGGGCAATCTACGATCTTACCTTGGGGTTGGGATAAGACATGATGACTGATGCTGTAACAACGGATACACCTATGAGTGAAGATACCCCGGGGACAGTTGCCAATTCGGACATGAAGTGGTTTGTGATCCAGGCCTTTTCTGGATACGAAAAACATGTAAAGGAGTCATTGCGCGAATATATCCGCCGGGGTGGGATGGAAGACCAATTTGGTGAGATCGAAGTCCCGACCGAGCAGGTAGTGGAACTTAGAAACGGGCAAAAACGCACCAGCGAACGCAAGTTTTTCCCCGGATATGTACTGGTCCACATGAAGATGAGCGATGAGGCATGGCATCTGGTGAAGTCGGTTCCTAAAGTGTCTGGCTTCGTCGGGGGCAGTGGCTCCAAGCCTGTGGCGATCTCGGACAAGGAAGCGGAGGCTATTCTTCAGCAAGTTCAGGAAGGCGCGGAGCACCCTCGACCCAAATACACCTTTGCCCCGGGAGAAGTGGTCCGGGTTGTTGATGGGCCGTTCAAAGAGTTCAGCGGGACAGTAGAAGATGTCAACTTTGAGAAAAGCAAATTGAAGGTTTCGGTATCTATATTCGGCCGGTCTACTCCGGTGGAATTGAGTTTCAGCCAGGTCGAGAAGGCCTGACGCGCTGCGCCTGCAGCGAAAACGAGTCGTTAATTAAAGGGGAGCTTTGCGGCGTTTGGACCCGACGGAGTAAGAAATGGCGAAGAAGATTAATGCGTATATCAAGTTGCAGGTACCGGCCGGGGGCGCTAAACCCAGCCCACCAGTAGGCCCGGCCCTGGGCCAGCATGGCCTGAACATCATGGAGTTCTGCAAGGCATTTAACGCAGATACCCAGGATGTTGAGCCCGGTCTGCCCATACCGATTGTCATTACGGTGTACTCGGACAAGAGTTTCACCTACATAAAAAAGACGCCACCCGCGTCGTTTCTGCTGCAAAAGGCAGCCGGACTGGAAAAGGGTAGCGGAGAGCCTAATAAGAACAAGGTAGGCAAGGTCGGCCGGGCCGAACTTGAAGAGATCGCCAAGATAAAGATGCCAGATCTTAGTGCTTACGATGTGGACCAGGCAGTAAAGATCATTGCCGGTAGCGCCCGCAGTATGGGTATTGAAACGGAGGGCGTCTGATGGCAGCGCACAGTAAAAGATACCGCCAGGCTGCCGAGCATCGCACAGCAGATAACTACTACCCCATCGATGATGCGCTGAAGGTTATCAAGGAAACCGCATCGGCAAAATTTGATGAGACAGTCGACGTCAGTATTAATCTGGGTGTTAATGCGAAAAAGTCTGATCAGAATGTCCGGGGCGCGACTGTGTTGCCCAAGGGAACTGGCAAGACCGTGCGCGTTGCAGTCTTTGCCGACGGTGCCGATGCCGAGGCCGCCAAAGGGGCAGGTGCTGATGTGGTCGGATTGGATGATCTTGCGGAGACCATCAAAGGCGGCAAGATTGACTTCGATATCTGTATCGCTACACCCGCGACGATGCGCGTGGTCGGAAAACTGGGACAGGTGCTTGGGCCGCGAGGGCTGATGCCCAATCCCAAAGTGGGTACGGTGACACAGGATGTCGCCAAGGCAGTCGGCAACGCCAAGGCCGGTCAGGTGCAGTTCCGCAACGACAAAGCTGGGGTCATCCATTGCCCCATTGGCAAGGCATCTTTTGATGCCGATGCCCTGAAAGAAAACCTGATGGCGCTGTTGGATGCGCTGAACAAGGCCAAGCCGTCCGCCGCCAAGGGCCAATACCTAAGGCGACTGACCTTGTCCACGACGATGGGGCCGGGCGTTAAAGTCGACCGTGCCTCAGTAAGTTGAATAGATTTATTTTGAGGGGCTCGACCATGGCTTTGCTGCCTTTTTAGGCAACAACAGTCGGGTGGGTTCGTCGAAGACCGTAGGTGTGAAGCCGGTGACGTTACCGGGTTTGCTTAATGGTGCTCCACCAGCCTGCGCAGGCGGTGCCCCAGATCCGAAGATTTTTCCAGGGTCAGGACACCAGAGTGTAACCAGTAGGGAGTAGTGCTAAATGAGCCTTAATATCGATCAGAAAAAGGCCGTCGTCAGCGAAGTGACACAGACATTTTCTGTGGCGCAGGCTGCCGTTCTGGCTGAGTATCGCGGGCTTACCGTCGCACAAATTACCGAACTGAGAGGCGAAGCCCGCAGCCAGGGTGTGGACGTGCGTGTTGTAAAAAATACGCTGGCCAAGCGCAGTGTTGCTGGCTCTGATTTTGAGTGTCTGGCGGACCACTTTACGGGACCGGTGTTGATCTCCTCGTCGGAAGATCCGGTGGCTGTAGCTAAGGTGGTTGCCAAGTTTGCCAAGAAGAATGATGACCTGAAGATCACGGTAGGTGCCATGAACGGCGACTTACTTGATTTGGCGGCCATCCAGGCATTAGCCAGCTTGCCCAACCGTGACGAATTACTCGCCATGTTGGTGGGTACGATGGCGGCGCCGATGAGCAAACTGGTCCGGACTTTAAATGAAGTGCCTTCGAAGTTTGTGCGCACGCTGGCGGCTGTCAGGGATAGTCGGCCTGAAGAACAGGTAGCGTGAGAAACGGTCGAGCGCTTAAGACAGGAAAAATCTCAAGTTAAGGAGAGTCAAATGAATCGCGAAGAAGTGTTAAATGCAGTAGCAGAAATGTCCGTCATCGAGTTGTCGCAATTAATCAAGGACATGGAAGAAAAGTTTGACGTTTCCGCTAGTGCCGCAGTGGCAGTAGCTGCCCCGGCAGCTGGCGAGGCAGGTGGTGATGCAGGTGCTGCCGAAGAACAAACCGAGTTTGATGTCATGCTGAGCTCTTTTGGTGAGAAAAAGGTCCCTGTCATCAAGGCGGTTCGGGCTCTTACCGGCTTGGGCTTGAAGGAAGCCAAGGATCTCGTCGAGTCGGCACCCACCGCTGTCAAGGAAGGCGTCACCAAGGATGAAGCTGAGGAGATCAAGAAGCAGATCGAAGAAGCCGGCGGATCTGTTGAGATTAAGTAGTAACCGGTTGTACACCTGCTGTAACTGGCAGGTGTGGACTGGTCTTGAAGGCGCGCCCGGGCGGCTTAGCAGTTCCTTGGCGCGCGCCTTATGTAAAGCGATCTATCGGGTTACCCGATGGTTGATCACGCCCTAACGCTACGAGGTCTTCATGGCTTATACCTTTACCGAGAAAAAGCGGATTCGTAAGAGTTTCAGTACCCGGTCGGCTTCCGATCAGATACCCAATCTTCTGGAGATCCAAAAAGCCTCCTATCGCAAGCTGCTGCAAGTTGGCGTTGAGCCTCTCCAGCGAATTGATCAGGGTCTGCAAGCCGCGTTCAAGTCGGTTTTCCCGATTGAGAGTTATAGCGGTGCCGCCTCCCTCGACTTTGTCAGCTATCGCCTGGGCACGCCGGTTTTTGATGTTCGCGAATGCCAGCAACGGGGAATGGTGTATTCGGCGCCACTACATGCGACGCTGCGACTGATTATCTTCGATAAGAGCGAATCTGGCGGCGCCAAGGTTCTGCGCGATATCAAGGAGCAGGAGGTCTACATGGGCGAGATGCCCCTGATGACTGACAACGGCACCTTCGTGATCAACGGCACAGAGCGGGTCATTGTTTCGCAGCTGCACCGTTCGCCTGGTGTCTTTTTTGACCATGATAAAGGCAAGACCCACTCGTCTGGCAAGTTGCTTTTAAACGCCCGGGTTATCCCCTACCGTGGGTCGTGGCTTGATTTTGAATTCGATCAAAAAGATCTTTTATTTGTCCGGATTGATCGGCGGCGCAAACTTCCCGGAACCGTCATTCTCAAGGCACTGGACTACTCTAACGAGGAGATCCTGAGCCTGTTTTTTGAGACTGACCGCATTACGTTGTTGCCCGAATCGGCCGAAGTTGAGCTGATCGCGGAACGCCTGCGTGGTCAGGAGATGGATTTTGACATCAAGACGCCCAGTGGAACGGTTGTGGTCGCGGCAGAGAAGCGCATTACTGCTCGGCATATCCGCGAGCTCGAAAAAACCAGCCTGACTGCTCTGGACGTGCCTGATTCCTACCTTATAAGCCGGGTGTTAGCGACAGATCTGGTGGATACTGAAACAGGCGAGGTTCTGGCTGCAGCCAACGACGAGGTGACAGAAGAGCTGCTAGTGAAACTTCGTGAAGCCGAGGTCACATCATTCGAGACCATCTATACCAATGATCTTGATCGTGGACCGTATATCGCAGACACCCTTCGGTCTGATCCGACTAACACCATGTTGGAAGCGCAGGTCGAGATTTATCGCATGATGCGCCCAGGTGAGCCGCCGACCAAAGATGCAGCTGAACAACTGTTCCGCAACCTATTCTTCAACATTGATCGCTACGACCTGTCTGCAGTAGGTCGAATGAAACTAAACCGACGCCTGGGCCGCGCAACCGATGAAGGCCCTGGGATTCTCAGCCAGCACGATATTGTTGATGTGATGCGCACCCTGGTCGAGCTGAAGAATGGGAACGGCGAGACTGATGATATTGATAACCTGGGCAATCGACGGGTTCGGTCAGTGGGCGAACTGGTCGAGAATCAGTTCCGGATCGGTCTGGTGCGAGTTGAGAGGGCAGTCAAGGAACGCCTTTCTATGGCCGAATCCGAGAACCTGACACCACAGGATCTGATCAACGCCAAGCCGGTATCAGCGGTAATCAAGGAGTTTTTTGGGTCGAGTCAGTTGTCACAATTTATGGACCAGACCAACCCGCTTTCAGAAGTCACACACAAACGACGTGTTTCGGCGCTTGGACCGGGTGGATTAACCCGCGAGCGTGCCGGGTTTGAGGTGCGAGATGTGCATCCAACCCACTATGGCCGAGTTTGCCCGATCGAGACACCGGAAGGGCCCAATATCGGGCTGATTAACTCTCTGGCTATTTTTGCGCGTACCAACGAATACGGCTTTCTTGAGACTCCGTATCGTAAAGTGGTTGATCGGAAATTGACTGATGAAGTGATGTACCTGTCGGCGATTGAAGAAGGTAAATATGTGATTGCCCAGGCAAATGCGCGACTCAACAACAACGGAGAACTTGCTGACGATTTGATTTCATGTCGGCATCAGAATGAATTTACGCTTTCGAGCTCTGAGAGTGTCCAGTTCATAGACATTGCTCCCTCGCAGATTGTTTCCGTCGCGGCAGCTCTCATTCCATTTCTCGAACACGATGATGCGAACCGGGCATTGATGGGCTCTAACATGCAGCGCCAAGCTGTGCCGACGATACAAAGCGAAAAACCCCTGGTAGGCACAGGTATCGAGCGCAAAGTCGCTACTGATTCCGGCGTTGTGGTCGTTGCTAAACGGGGCGGGGTTGTGAATGTGGTCGATGCCTCGCGCATTGTTGTAAAGGTTAACGATAAAGAAGTCGACTCAGGCGATGCCGGTGTAGATATCTACAACCTTGTAAAGTACACCCGCTCCAACCAGAACACGACGATCAACCAGCGCCCACTGGTGTCGGTCGGCGACAAGATTGAAAGAGGTGATGTGCTCGCGGACGGGCCATCGACGGACCTGGGCGAACTGGCCTTGGGGCGTAATATCCTTGTCGCTTTTATGCCTTGGAACGGCTACAACTTTGAGGATTCCATCCTCATTTCTGAGCGATTGGTCCAGGATGATGTTTATACCTCTATACATATAGAGGAACTCACCTGTACTGCCCGTGATACCAAACTCGGATCGGATGACGTGTCCCGGGATATCCCGAATGTAAGTGAATCGGCCCTGTCCCGTCTTGATGAGTCCGGCATTGTCTACATTGGTGCTGAGGTCAACCCGGGGGATATCCTCGTAGGAAAGGTTACCCCGAAAGGTGAAACCCAACTTACGCCAGAGGAAAAACTGCTGCGAGCGATTTTTGGCGAGAAAGCGTCCGAGGTAAAGGACACATCTTTGCGCATGCCTTCGGGAACGTCTGGAACGGTCATCGATGTTCAGGTCTTTACCCGGGATGGCGTTGAGAAAGACCCTCGTTCCTTATCGATTGAAGCCGATGAACTTGATGGTATCAAGAAGGACTTGAAGGATCAGTACAGCATCGTCGAAGACGATACCTTCGATCGGATAGAGCGCTTACTGTCCGGCAAGGTCGCCGAAGGCGGACCTGGCGAGCTGAAAGTGGGCGAGAAAGTAACCCGCGGTTACCTTCAGGCTATGCCTCGCGACAAGTGGTTTGAGGTTCGCTTGCGCGACGAAGCAACTAATACCACGCTGGAGCAGATTCGTCGCCAGTTAGCGGTTCAGTCAAAGAGATTTGATGACCTGTATGACGAAAAGCGCGGAAAGCTTGAGGCAGGTGATGATTTGCCGCCAGGCGTGCTGAAGATGGTCAAGGTATTTGTTGCGGTCAAACGACGTTTGCAGCCAGGTGACAAGATGGCTGGCCGTCACGGCAACAAGGGAGTGATCTCTAAGATTGTCCCTATCGAGGATATGCCTTATATGGAAGACGGCACTACCGTCGATATTGTTCTCAATCCTCTTGGCGTGCCATCGCGAATGAACGTTGGCCAGGTGCTGGAGTGCCACCTGGGTTGGGCGGCCAGTCATCTGGGACGCCAGATCGGCCAGATGCTTGATGCCCAGGCAAGTGCCAACAAGGTACGCCAGCAACTGGGCAAGATATACGGCACTGGTCGTTACCACGAGGATCTCAGCGATCTTTCCGATCCAGAGATTATGGAACTGGCTGGCAACTTGCGTGGCGGAGTCCCGATTGCTACCCCAGTGTTTGATGGCGCTAGTGAAAAGGACATCAAAAAATGGCTGGAACTTGCCGGCTTGCCCGCAAGCGGTCAAGCGACCCTGGTGGATGGCCGTACCGGCGAAGTCTTTGATCGCAAGGTGACTGTAGGCTACATGTATATGCTTAAGCTTAATCACCTGGTCGATGACAAGATGCATGCACGCTCGACTGGTCCGTATAGCCTGATCACTCAGCAGCCGCTCGGCGGTAAAGCGCAGTTTGGAGGCCAGCGTTTTGGCGAGATGGAAGTCTGGGCGCTCGAGGCTTACGGCGCAGCCCACACACTGCAGGAAATGTTAACGGTTAAATCGGATGATGTCGGGGGTAGGACTAAGATGTACGAGAATATTGTGAGAGGTGATCACACGATGGAAGCTTCGGTACCCGAGTCATTTAACGTTTTGGAAAAGGAAATCAGGGCCCTGGGTCTTAACATAGAACGACGACAAGATAAGTAGTCGAACCTATAGCGACCCCGTTCAAAGCAATCGATCCAGACACCCCGAGGAAAGTAATGAAAGATCTTTTCAGCCAGTTCACAAGACGCGACTCCACAGACGAGGAGTTCGACAATATCCGGATTGGTCTGGCATCGCCAGACAAGATCCGCTCGTGGTCATGGGGCGAAGTGAAGAAGCCCGAAACCATTAATTACCGGACTTTCAAGCCGGAGCGCGACGGCCTGTTCTGCGCTAAGTTGTTTGGGCCGATGAGCGATTACGAATGTCTGTGCGGCAAGTACAAGCGTCTCAAGCACCGAGGCGTTGTCTGCGAGAAATGTGGTGTAGAGGTGACCCTTTCCACAGTTCGCCGCGAGCGTATGGGCCATATCGAACTGGCCAGTCCAGTGGCACACATCTGGTTTCTGAAGTCTCTGCCATCACGGCTCGGCGTGCTTTTAGATATGACGGTACGGGAAATCGAGCGGATTCTCTACTTCGAGGCTTATGTCATTACCGACCCTGGACTCACTGATCTTGAAGCCGGCTCGCTAATGACAGAAGATCAATACTACGAGGCCATCGAGATGTACGGCGCCGATTTCGACGCCGGGATGGGTGCAGAATCAGTCAAAGCGCTGCTTAAAGCCATGGAACTAAAGTCTCTGTCGGCACAGTTGCGCGAAGAGCTCGCAGAATCTTCATCTGAGACCAAGACCAAGAAATTGACCAAGCGGCTGAGGGTCGTCGAGGCGTTCCTGCACTCCGGGAACAAGCCGGAATGGATGATCATGGAGGCCCTGCCCGTACTACCGCCGGATTTGCGCCCGTTGGTGCCGCTGGAGGGTGGGCGTTTTGCAACATCAGATCTCAATGACTTGTATCGCAGAGTGATCAATCGTAACAATCGCTTGCGCCGACTGCTCGATCTCAATGCGCCGGACATTATCGTGCGCAATGAAAAACGCATGCTTCAGGAATCGGTCGATGCCCTGCTGGATAACGGTCGTCGCGGTAAGGCGGTCACCGGTCCCAATCGGCGCCAGCTGAAGTCTTTAGCCGATATGATCAAGGGCAAGCAGGGGCGCTTTCGTCAAAACCTGCTGGGTAAGCGAGTTGATTACTCCGGTCGCTCGGTGATCGTAGTCGGACCCACCCTTAAATTACACCAGTGTGGTTTGCCCAAGAAGATGGCGCTGGAGTTGTTTCGGCCTTTCATCTACAGCAAGCTCGAACTGCGGG
The DNA here is from genome assembly GCA_050256425.1 of Arenicellales bacterium. GTDB lineage: Bacteria > Pseudomonadota > Gammaproteobacteria > Arenicellales > UBA868 > UBA868. The sequence continues at coordinate 9,069 of JBBWVW010000057.1, forward strand.
GCCTGGCAACCACCATCAAGCAGGCAAAGAAGCTGGTGGAATCCGAGGAGCCGGAGGTCTGGGACATTCTTGAAGATGTGATTCGCGAACATCCCGTGCTCCTCAATCGGGCGCCGACGCTGCATCGACTCGGCATCCAGGCCTTTGAGCCGGTGTTGGTTGAGGGCAAGGCAATCCAGCTGCATCCGCTGGTGTGCACTCCGTATAACGCTGACTTTGACGGCGATCAGATGGCGGTACATGTCCCGCTTTCTATCGAGGCACAGCTCGAGGCCCGGACCTTGATGATGTCCTCCAACAATGTCCTTTCGCCTTCGAACGGTGAGCCAATTATTGTCCCTTCCCAGGATATCGTGCTGGGCCTGTATTACATGACCCGCGAGATGGTAAACGCGCGTGGCGAAGGCAAGATATTTGCAGATATTTCTGAGGTTCGCAGGGCGCTGGATAGTGGGGTGCTGTCAATGCATGCCAAGATCAAGACGCGTGTCCGGCAAGTGCTTGCCGATGAGGAAGGCGAGATGCATGAAACCCTGACTTTGATAGAGACCACCACGGGTCGGGCTTTACTATCGGAGATTCTCCCGGATGGATTACCGTTTGAACTGGTCAACCAGTCAATGAAAAAGCGCGCGATATCCAACGTTATCAACGAGTGTTATCGTCGGGTAGGGCTCAAGGAAACCGTGATCCTCTGTGACCGTTTGATGTATACCGGATTTTCCATGGCCGCCAAGTCAGGCGTCTCAATTGGTATCGATGACATGGTGGTTCCCGACGGCAAGACAGAAATCCTCAACGTCGCCGAAAACGAAGTGAAGGCGATTCAGGATCAGCACCGCCAGGGTCTACTGACAGACGGTGAGCGCTATAACAAGGTGGTCGATATCTGGACCCATGCCAGTGACAAGGTGGCGGGCGAGATGATGGCTGAACTCAGTGTCGAAACGGTTACCAACGCCCAGGGTGAACGCGTCGAGCAGGAATCATTCAACTCGATCTACATGATGGCTGACTCCGGCGCTCGCGGCAGTCACGCACAGATTCGCCAGCTGGCTGGCATGCGGGGTCTGATGGCCAAGCCTGATGGCTCGATCATCGAGGCGCCAATTACCGCTAACTTCCGCGAGGGGCTCAATGTTCTGCAGTACTTTATTTCAACCCATGGCGCTCGTAAGGGTCTTGCAGATACAGCGTTGAAAACCGCCAACTCCGGCTATCTCACCCGTAGACTGGTGGATGTCTGTCAGGATCTTGTCGTTATCGAGGCCGATTGCGGCACCACCGACGGCATCCTGCGTGAAGCGAGGGTTGAGGGTGGTGAGGTGGTTATTCCGCTCAGAGATCGGATTCTGGGTCGATCTGTTGCCGTAGACGTAATCAGCCCGGTAGGCAAAAAGGTTTTGATCAGCGCGGGCGAGATGATTGATGAGGCGGTAGTTCTCTCGCTGGAAGAGCACAATATTAACCACGTCAAGGTTCGCTCTGCAGTGACCTGCGAGACCCGCTATGGCCTTTGTTCGACCTGTTACGGTCGGGATCTGGCCCGGGGTCACCTGGTCAACCGTGGCGAAGCAGTTGGCGTCATGGCGGCACAGAGTATCGGTGAGCCCGGAACCCAGTTAACCATGCGTACCTTTCATATTGGTGGTGCTGCTTCAAGGACGGCAGCGGTTAGCGGTGTTGAGGTCAGGAACGACGGGACTGTTACTTTTACGCGCGTCAGGCGGGTTAAGCGCGCCGACGGCCGTAATATCGTAGTTTCTCGTTCCGCCGAGTTGGTCATTCACGATCAGCATGGTGTCGATCGCGAACGTTATCGCATCCCCTATGGCGCGGAACTGACGGTCAATGACGGCGATGCCGTGACTGGGGGAAGTATTATCGCCTCTTGGGACCCGCACACCCATCCGATTATCAACGAAGTGGGCGGCAAGATCCGCTTCGAGAGCATGGTCGAGGGCGTATCGGTAGCGGAGCAGGTCGATGAGCTCACTGGGTCGAGTACTCACCTCGTCATAGACCCCAAGAGTCGACGTGGCACCAGTACTGATTTAAAACCGACCATTGAATTGGTCGATGGGAAAGGCAAGCCAAAGGTTTTGCCAGGAAGCGAGTCACCGGCAAGATACCAGATGCCGCCCGGCGCCTCTATCGTGGTTGTAGATGGGACGCAGGTGGGTGTTGGTGAGGTGTTAGCCCGAATTCCTCAGGAAAGTTCCAAGACCCGCGACATTACCGGAGGCCTGCCCCGTGTGGCCGAGCTATTCGAAGCGCGTAAGGCCAAGGACCCGGCTATCCTGGCAACCCACAGCGGGGTGATCTCGTTTGGCAAGGAAGTCAAAACCAAGGTGCGTCTGGTGATCACTGATGAGTTGGGTGAACCACATGAGATGGCTATTTCCAAAGGCCGATCTATCAGTGTCTTCGACGGTGAACATATCGAGAAGGGTGACATCATTGTCGAGGGTGGGTTGACTGCCAGCGATATCCTGGAGCTCAGGGGCCGGGAAGAGCTTACTGACTATATCGTCAACGAGGTTCAGGAGGTGTACCGGCTGCAGGGCGTCAAGATCAACGACAAGCATATCGAAGTGATTATTCGCCAGATGTTACGCCGTGTCCGGATAGTTGATCCAGGCGACAGCCGTCACCTTGCAGGTGACCAGGCTGAACGTTCTGCACTGCTGGAGGCGAACGATGCGTTGGTAGCTGAGGGCAAAACGCCGGCAACCTTTGCCCACATACTTCTGGGGATCACCAAGGCTTCCCTGAGTACCGATTCATTTATTTCAGCGGCTTCGTTCCAGGAGACAACTCGGGTGCTGACCGAGGCCTCCATGCAGGGTAAGGTCGACAGATTGCGTGGGCTCAAGGAGAACGTGATCGTCGGCCGTCTGATTCCTGCGGGTACGGGACTGGCATACCATGAGGAGCGCCGCCGCCGTCGCGAGGAGCGGCTCAGTGGGAAAGCAGAAGTCGCTGAGCTGACTTTTGCCAATAGCGCCGAGGCGGAAGACAAGGCCGTGCCGGCTGAAGCGGTGCAGGGTTGAGGTCCCGTTTAAGGCCGGAACCCAGCAAATTTCCCGGAAATGTTGACAAAAAACCGAGTTCTGCCTAGAATCGCCGCCCTTTGCTGGGTTTGGCGATTGTGGGTTGAAAGCGGGTTCCAAGAGCGAGAAAAAGAAGATGCCAACGACTAATCAACTGGTCAGAAAGCCTCGGGTACGCCAGACTCAAAAGTCGAATGTACCAGCGCTGGCGGCTTGCCCACAAAAGCGCGGTGTATGTACGCGGGTATATACCACCACACCCAAAAAGCCGAACTCGGCTTTGCGCAAGGTGGCCCGTGTACGTTTAACCAATGGCTTTGAAGTAACCAGTTACATCGGTGGTGAAGGGCACAACCTCCAGGAGCACTCGGTTGTGCTTATCCGGGGCGGCAGGGTAAAGGATCTGCCGGGTGTGCGCTATCACACCGTACGGGGGACGCTAGATACATCAGGCGTAGGTGATCGGCGACAGGGTCGATCCAAATACGGCGCGAAACGACCGAAGTCGTAACGCAAGTAAATACACAGGTTTTGGACTGGTTGCCCTAGGGCAGCTGGCAGTAAACAAACCGTAAATAGGCCGGCATAGCTGACCGGCCACGGTGATAAAGGCGACCTTGCCAGAATAAATAAAGGCCGCCACAGAAGTCGCGAAGGCAGCGTCAAGCTGTTAGCGACAAAAAGCTGTCTCACCGTATGATTGCGCTCCGGTGGCAAAAGTCGCTGGTGCGAACTGTCTGCCGCGCCTGTTCGATGGGCGATCAAGACAGTTGCTACATGGATTGGTAAAAAGCCGGTGCGCCGGCTCAGAAACTGAACTGTCTGCCCCGCAGTGGCAACGGTTCTCTGATAGTGGAACTGAATATAGATGCCCAGACGTCGCGAAGTCCCTAAACGGACAATACTGCCGGATCCGAAATTCGGCGATGAGACCATTGCCAAATTCATCAATGTCATGATGCGGGACGGCAAGAAGTCGATTGCTGAACGCGTTCTGTACGGCGCTTTAGACACTATTCATGGCCGGGGTTCATCTGAACCGCTCGACGTGTTCTATCAAGCGCTCGAGAATATCCGACCAGTGGTTGAGGTAAAAAGCCGTCGCGTGGGTGGTGCAACCTACCAGGTACCCGTCGAGGTTCGCCCTAGCCGCCGCAATGCGCTGGCCATGCGCTGGTTGGTTGAAGCCGCCCGCAAACGGAACGAGAAATCGATGACCGACCGTCTGGCGGGCGAATTGATGGATGCCGCAGACAAACGCGGTGGCGCTGCGAAGAAAAAAGATGAAGTACATCGAATGGCCGAAGCCAACAAAGCGTTCTCTCATTTCCGTTTCTGACTTGAAGATCAACTCCCTGAAACTCTGAATACGGATCCCTGACAGTGGCACGAAGAACCCCTCTTGAGCGTTATCGCAACATCGGCATCATGGCCCACATCGATGCGGGAAAGACGACGACTACGGAGCGAATCCTTTTCTATACCGGTATCTCTCATAAGATCGGTGAAGTTCACGAAGGTAACGCCATCATGGACTGGATGGAGCAGGAGCAAGAGCGCGGAATCACGATTACCTCTGCCGCAACTACCTGTTTCTGGAGCGGTATGGACCAGAATTATCCAGAACACCGCATCAACATTATCGATACTCCCGGCCATGTTGATTTCACTATCGAAGTAGAGCGTTCATTGAGAGTACTCGACGGAGCAGTCGGAGTTTTCTGTGCGGTCGGTGGCGTTGAGCCACAGTCCGAAACAGTATGGCGCCAGGCGGATAAATACAACGTGCCCCGTCTGGCATTCGTCAACAAGATGGATCGAACTGGCGCCGATTTCTTGCGTGTGATTGACCAGATCCGAGACCGTCTCGGCTCGAATGTCATCCCGATCCAGCTACCTATCGGAGCCGAGGATGCTTTCCAGGGTGTTGTTGATCTGATCAAGATGAAGGCGATTTACTGGGACGAGGAAACTCGGGGCGCCAAGTTTGAAGAACGCGATATCCCCGATGACATGCTAGAGCAGTGCACTGCGCTGCGTGAGCAAATGCTTGAAGCGGTTGCCGAAGTCAACGAGGAACTGATGGAAAAGTACCTTGAGGAAGGCGACCTTTCCGCGGCCGAAATCAAGGGCGCCCTGCGACAGCGGACCATTGCTAACGAGGTAGTTCTCGCAACTTGTGGCTCGGCGTTCAAGAACAAGGGTGTTCAGGCCATGCTCGATGCTGTTATCGATTTCATGCCCAACCCAACTGAGGTCCCCGCCATTCGTGGGATTCTTGAAGATGAAGAAACCGAGGGTGAGCGACTGGCATCCGATGAGGCGCCCTTTGCAGCCCTGGGCTTTAAGATCATGACTGATCCATTTGTTGGCCAGTTGGTTTTTTTCCGTGTGTATTCGGGAGTCGTTAATTCAGGCGACAGCATCTACAACCCAGTCAAACGGAAGAAGGAACGTATTGGCCGGCTTCTGCAGATGCATGCCAACTCCCGCGAAGAAATAAAGGAAGTTCGGGCTGGCGACATCGCCGCAGCCGTTGGCCTTAAGACCATCACGACTGGGGACACACTGTGCGACCCTAGCAACGTTATTACGTTGGAGCGCATGGAATTTCCTGAGCCGGTTATCTCGCAGGCTGTGGAACCTAAGACCAAGAGCGATCAGGAAAAACTCGGCGTTGCGCTGGGCAAACTTGCCCAGGAAGACCCTTCCTTCCGGGTGCGGACTGACGAAGAGTCCGGGCAGACGATTATCTCAGGCATGGGTGAATTGCACCTGGAGATTATTATCGATCGATTGCGTCGCGAGTTCAGTGTTGATGCCAATATCGGTAAGCCACAAGTAGCCTATCGTGAAACCCTGAACGCGTCAGTCGAGCAGGAACATAAGTACGCCAAGCAGACCGGCGGCCGCGGCCAGTATGGCCATGTTTATCTCAGGGTAGAGCCGCAGCGGCGCGGCGATGGTTTCGAATTTGTCGATAAGATCAAAGGTGGCGTCGTGCCCCGTGAGTATATTCCGGCGGTTCAAAAGGGTGTGGTCGAGGCCATGGGGTCCGGAATAGTTGCCGGGTATCCGGTGATCGACGTTAAGGTCACGCTGTACGATGGCTCCTACCACGAGGTCGATTCATCGGAGCACGCCTTCAAGGCAGCCGCTATTCAGGCCTTTCGTGAGGCCAGCCGAAAGGCAAAGCCCACATTGCTCGAGCCGATTATGCGGGTCGAGGTCGTCACTCCGGAGGAATATATGGGCGGTGTTACGGGTGATCTGAACTCGCGCCGCGGCATGATTTCTGACATGGAAGACGTTCCTGCCGGCAAGATTGTTCGGGCCGAGGTTCCGCTGGCGGAAATGTTCGGTTATGCGACATCGTTGCGTTCCGCGTCACAAGGCCGTGCTACCTATTCGATGGAATTCAGTCAGTACCTTCCAGCACCAAGCAGCGTCACCGAGGTGGTGATGAAAAAGGCCAGTTAACCACGCACTGTTGAGGAAATCAGAAAGTGGCGAAAGAAAAATTCGAACGCAGCAAGCCGCACGTTAACGTCGGCACCATTGGCCATGTCGACCATGGCAAGACCACCCTGACTGCGGCCCTGACCAAGGTCCTGGCGGCCAAGCATGGCGGTGACGTCAAAGCCTTTGATGAGATCGACAACGCTCCTGAGGAGCGCGAGCGCGGCATCACGATTGCCACGGCCCACGTCGAATACGAAACTGATGCCCGGCACTACGCCCACGTCGA
>JBBWVW010000058.1:0-6671 GCA_050256425.1 Arenicellales bacterium
GGCGTGCCTTTGATCAACGGGCTTATATCGTGTGCTGTTTTGTGGTTATGACAGCGTGATAACTCAGATAACAATATTGACCAGCTTGCCCGGCACCACAATGATTTTGCGCACCGGCTTATCCCCGACGTGGCGCACAACTTTGTCATCAGCCAACACCGCCTCACGGATAACTGCCTCGTCAGCATCCGGGGCAACCTCTACCTGGCTGCGCAGTTTGCCGTTGACCTGTACTACCAGCACCTGTGTTGCCGATGCCAGTGCGCCTTCATCGACCTTGGGCCAGGGAGCATCCAGCAGTTCACCGGGCATCTTCAGCTCCTGCCACAGCACATGGCTAAGATGCGGTGTCATCGGCGCCAGTACCCGCACCAGAATACCCAGCACCTCACGCATCACGGCTACGCGCACAGGATCTGAGCCCGGGTCATAACGCTCCAGGGCGTTAAAACTTTCCATACACGCGGCAACTACGGTATTGAACTGATGGCGCTCCATGCCGCGGTTGATTTTCTGCAGCGCGCCATGAAAGATCCGGCGAAGAGACTGGCTCTCCTCATCGAGAGCCTCAGCGGTGGTGCTATCACCGCACAACCTCTCCCGGTGGTTATAAACCAGTGTCCAGATCCGGCGCAGAAAGCGCTGCGACCCGGCGACCGCATCGTCGTTCCATTCGAGCGATTGCTCGGGGGGCGAGGCAAACATGGTGAACAACCGCACCGTATCGGCCCCGTAACGATCGATCAGGCCCTGTGGGTCGACGCCGTTGTTTTTGGACTTGGACATGGTCGTCCAGCCAGTCGGCGTCAGCGCAGCGCCATCGGTTGTGCGTTTCGCATCTGTGGTTTTGCCCTTGGCGTCTTTTTGGATCTCAACCTCATCGGGACGTACCCAGACGCGGCCCTGCTCGGTACTATCATGATAGTAAGCTTCAGCCAGCACCATTCCCTGGCATAGCAGTTTGGTCACTGGCTCGTCACTGCTGACCAGCCCCAGGTCGCGCATCAGTTTGTGCCAGAAACGAAAATACAAAAGATGCAGCACGGCATGTTCAATGCCACCGATGTAATGATCAACCGGCAGCCAGTAATCCGCGCGCTTATCCAGCATAGCCTGTGCGCCCGGAGTGCAGTAACGAGCGTAGTACCAGCTTGATTCAACGAAGGTATCGAAAGTATCGGTCTCGCGTTCTGCGTCGGCGCCACACGTTGGACACGATGTCGCGCGCCAATCGGGGTCGGCCTTGATCGGTGACTGCACCCCCATGAAGGTGACATCTTCGGGCAACAGCACCGGCAGATCAGCATCCGGCACCGGCACGGCGCCGCAACTATCGCAGTAGATGACCGGCACCGGGCAGCCCCAGTATCGCTGGCGCGAAACGCCCCAATCACGCAGGCGATAGTTCACCTGGCGCTCGCCGATGCCCTGATCTTTTGTATATCCGGCGATGCGCTCAAAAGCACTTTGAAAATCCAGGCCGCTGAATTCCCCGGAGTTCACAGTGATGGTGTCGTCCTTGGCTGGCCACGCCGCCGCAGAAACATCTATCACTTCGCCATCGGCCGGGGCCACTACCTGAATAATGGGTAAGCCGTAGCGGGTGGCAAAAGCGTGGTCGCGCTCATCGTGTGCCGGCACCGCCATGATCGCCCCGGTACCGTATCCCATCAGCACGAAGTTGGCGACCCAGACCGGGATCTTCTCACCGCTTAAAGGGTTAATCGCGTCGATACCAAGCGCTACGCCTTTTTTCTCGATGGACTCAAGTTCCACCTCGCTGACACCACCGCTGGCGCATTGCGCAATAAACGTGGCCACACTCTGATCTGTCTTAGCGGCCTCAATCGCAAGCGGGTGATCCGCGGCAACCGCCATAAAGGTAGCGCCGAATATTGTGTCCGGTCGGGTGGTAAAAACCCGCAGCGGCTCACCGCCCCCCGCCAAGGCAAAATCAACTTCCAGGCCGCTGGAGCGTCCGATCCAGTTGCGCTGCATGGTCTTGACCGAGTCCGGCCAGCCGGGCAACTTGTCCAGTTCCTCTAGCAGTTCGTCGGCATAAGCCGTAATGCGGATAAACCACTGTGGGATTTCGCGTTTTTCGACCACCGCGCCGGAGCGCCAGCCTTTGCCATCGATGACCTGCTCGTTGGCCAGCACCGTCTGGTCGACCGGGTCCCAGTTGACCACGGCGTTCTTGCGGTAGGCCAGGCCTTTTTCCATCAGCCGGGTAAAGAACCACTGCTCCCAGCGGTAGTAATCGGGCCGGCAGGTGGTGACCTCGCGTGACCAGTCGTAAGCAAAGCCCATGCGCTGCAACTGTCCGCGCATATGCTCAATGTTCTGGTAGGTCCACTGCGCCGGGGGAACGGCGCGCTGGATCGCGGCATTCTCGGCCGGAAGGCCAAAGGCGTCCCAGCCCATCGGCTGCAAAACGTTGCGTCCCAGCATTCGCTGGTAACGGCTGATGACATCGCCGATGGTGTAATTGCGCACGTGCCCCATGTGCAACTGACCCGATGGGTAGGGCAGCATGGACAGGCAATAGTACTTCTCGCGATCCGGGTCTTCTGTGACCTCGAAACTGTGCTGTTCCAGCCACCAGGCCTGGACAGCCGATTCCAGTTGTTGCGGTGAGTAGCGCGGCTCCATGGAGATCCCTGATAGGGCCGCAACACGATGCGGCAAAACTAAAGCATCAATAATGGATAGACGAATCGTCCTGATTGTCCGGGGCAGGCCAGTCACAAAAAGGAAACGGCCGCTCGTCGGAATTGAAGGTCAGGTACTGCAGGACGGAGTAACTGAACGCGTTCAAGTCAGCGGTAAAATCATGCAGACGCTCCGCCTGGGTGCCTTTGACCAGCTGATGAACAAACTGGAACAACATGCTGATGCCGACCAACAGGCGTACCACGGTATAGACTATAAAAAAGTAGATGATCATCAGCGCCAGACGCAACCAGGTCTGGCCGCTGCGCATACGGATGGAGATATCACTGGTCATGGCAGGATCGGTCTATGCCGGTCATGTTTCTTGTTCCGGCCAAAAGAGAGCGCATTTTACACCATTGCCCATGACTGCCATGCAACCGCGGCCTCGTTGAGGTTAGTGCGCCAACTATAGTTCACGGCCGGCTGTCCAGATCGGACAACAGCGTGGGTACGCCCTGCCACCAGCGCGACGACCTGGGTTGTTCTTTTGCGCTGGCCTGGGCTGGGGAGCACGATTGTGTACCCGCGGGCTGTGTGCCCATCACGAAGGGCATGGCGTTACCCATGGTACACGGTGCCTCAGTCAATGAGAGCTCGGTGCGCGCCCAGATAATGTTCTTGGGCTGATACAACTGCACGGGCCGCAGCGGCAACTGGCGCATCAACCGGGCCCAGACCTTGAGCGCACCGCTGGCGCCCGTCAGGCCGGTTGGCTCGTTGTTATCCAGCCCCAGCCACACCACCGCCAGAATATTGCCGGCATAGCCGACAAACCAGCTGTCCCGATAACCATCGGTGGTGCCCGTCTTGCCGGCGAGTGCCAGCGACTTAGGAAATTCCTGCGCCAGCGCGCGGGCGGTACCGCTGCGAACCACTTCCTGCAAAGCCCGGTTCACCAGAAAAACGCCGCTGGGGTCCAGTGCCAGCTGTGAGCGCAAAGGATAACGGGCAAGCGGGCGATCATCGCTGTCGGCAATCCAACGGATGGTGCGCAGCGGCGCGCGATGCCCGCCTGAAGCCAGGCTCTGGTACATCTGCGCGATCTCCACTGGCGCAAGATCTACCGCGCCCAGGGTAATCGATGGAAACGCCAACAAGGGGCGAACAATACCGGCGGATTGCAAGACCTTGATCACCTGCTCCAGGCCCACCGTCAAGCCAAGGCGGGCCGTAGCAACGTTATAGGACTGTGCCAGTGCGTCGATCAGTTCAACCTGGCCGTGATCCTTGCGGTCATAGTTGCGCGGCCGCCACGGTTTGGCCCCATTGGCCCGCCACTCAAAGGGGCTGTCATCAAGGATACTTTGCAGGTGGTAGCGGTGAGGCCTGGACAGAGCAGCAAGGTATACCGCGGGCTTGAGCAAGGAGCCGACTGGGCGGCGTGCATCCAGCGCCCGATTAAACCCGCCGCGGCTGCTCTGGCGCCCGCCGACCACGGCCAGCACTTCTCCGTTATCAACCTGCACTGCCACGATCGCTCCCTGCAGCGAGCCTGCTGGCAGCTTATGGGTACTTTCCAGGTCAGCCAGCGTGTGTTTGAGCGCGCCTTGGGCGGCGTGCTGTATCAGCGGGTCCAGCGTGGAATGAATCCGCAGCCCCTGCGTTTGCACAATGGCCGGATCAAAATGGCGCTGCACCTGGCGACGCACGTAATCAAAAAAGGCTGAGCCGCTGGTGCGGGTACCCCCGAGCGCCGACGCCAGCCCCAAGGGGGAGGCTTGCAGGCTTTTCAGCCTGGCAGGATCGATCTGCCCGGCCCGGGCAAGCTCGGCCAGCACCAGGTTGCGCCGCTGGCGCGCGCGTTGCGGATGGCGACGCGGATCATAAGCACTCGGCGCCTTGACCATGCCGGCCAGCAGTGCCAGCGCCGGTGCTGGCAACTCGCCGAGAGGGCGGCCGAAGTAATGCTCGCTCGCCAGCGCAAAGCCATGAATCGCCCGGTTGCCAGACTGGCCCAAAAACACCTCGTTGACATAGGCTTCGAGGATCTCCGATTTGCGGTAATGCCATTCCAGCAATAGCGCCATCACAGCTTCCGTGGCCTTGCGCCGCAGCGTGCGACTTGGCTCAAGGTAAAAATTCTTCACCAGCTGCTGGGTCAGGGTGCTGCCTCCAGCCACCACGCGCCCGGAACGCAGGTTCTGCAGCAGCGCACGCATCACCCCCAGGGGATCGATGCCATGGTGGTCCATGAAACGGCGGTCTTCCATGACCAACAGGCCTTGCAGCAACAGGCCGGGTACCTGGTGCAGCGCCACAGGCGCACGGTCCTCGTGGCGCAGTAGCAAAATGCTGCCCAGGCGCAGCGGCTCAAGCAGTGCCTCGTCGGGCTTTTGGCCCTTGTCTGCGGTCAGAGCACTGATACGGCCATGGGCAAAATCGACCTGCACCCGTATCGGCAGAACCCGCCCCTGCATGCCATTGAAACCGCGCAGATACACCGTGGCTTGACTCTTGCCTAAGCGAAAGGTGCCAGGGGAACGGGCGCTGGCGTCCTTGCGATAGCCGCGTACTGCGAGTTCGCGCTCAAGTACCGCTGGATCCAGCGGCAATCCTTCGTACAACTGCCGTGGACGCGAGTAAACATGTGCCGGCAGCGACCAGCGAGTGCCCTCGAACCGGTGGCGTACTGTGGTATCCAGGCGCACCACCCACACTGTCCCAGCGCCGAGCGTTACCAGGGCCAACAGGGCCCGGCGCTTCTTAGAGCGCGCCACGATAGCAGATGCAATCAGTTAAAGCGTTCAGAGTCGGTCCGGTAATGGCTGGCGGCACTGCCAGCAGATCTCAAAGGTAACAGGATTCGATTCGCCGCAGTCCTGGCACAGCACAACCTGGTCCGGCGCCGATTCGTAGTCTGCGATCAGTGAGCGAGCCATCGCCAGCTGGTGGTCGCGCTCGACCCACACCTCGGGCCAGGTCTCGGTTGCCGGTAATTCGCCCAGTGCGCCGACTGCGTGATCATTAAAGACCTGGGCCCGGACTCCGGCCGCCTCAAGCATCTGCGCCACCAGACGGGCCTCACCCAAACCAGACGCCGTGAAAACCCGTTGCACCGTTATCGCGCCGGTTCAGTCGGTATACAGATGGTGGCGTGACCAGGGCAGGGTATTGTTGCGCTCGCGCGTGAACAGCACCTGGAACAGCTGCAGGGCGCCAATAAGGAAAGCGGCCTGGGAGCCGGCGAGGTACAGCCGCCAGGCCTGGCCGAACTCATCGTCAAACTGATTGAGCACCTCGTCATAGGCGCCATCGTAGCGTATGAGCCATTCCTGCAGCGTGCGAGCGTAGTGCAGGCGCAGGTTCTCGACATCGAGCACTGAGAACCGGTATGGCTCAAGGATATCCATCATTTCACGCAGGCTCGGGGGATAAGCCCCCGGGAAAATGCGTTTTTCTATCCAGGCATTCATCAGCCGTGGCCGGTTGCGGCCGATAGCGTGCACCAGGGCGCGGCCATCGGTCGCAAGACACCGATCAACCACCTCGCCCAGCGCGGGGTAGTTCTCCTGCCCGACATGCTCGAGCATGCCCACAGACACAAAGGCATCAAACTCACCGCTGATGTTGCGGTAATCATCCAGTAGATAGGTTACCTGGTCGGCATAGCCCTCGGTGCGGGCACGGTCCGAGGCGTAGCGCACCTGTTCTGCCGATACGTTCCAGGAACAAACCTTGGCGCCGTAATGCAACGCCATATGGCGAGCCAGGCCACCCCATCCGCTACCGGCCTCCGCCACCCGGTCACCCGGGCGCAACTGCAGCTTTCGGCAGACATGATCCATCTTGGCTTGCTGGGCCGCCTCGAGGCTCATCTCCTGCTGGGGGAAATAAGCGCAGGTGTACTGCATCTCGGCATCGAGCCACAGCCGATAAAAATCGTTGCCAATGTCGTAATGGTGGTGAATGTGTTGTCGCGAACCATCGGGGGTATTGGCTCGGGGCTTGCGCTGTTG
>JBBWVW010000059.1:0-9752 GCA_050256425.1 Arenicellales bacterium
ATCGGCGTAGTGACCGGAATGCAGGCCGGGCGGGCCTCGCCAGGGTTCGACGGCGGCGTGCTGACACCGGTGATGGATAGTGCCACCGCTGCATTTCACCGCTGGGCCGGTGAGCGACTGGGATCTCGCTGAGCTGACCGGCAGCCGATGTTCTCTGGAGTCACAGTTGCCCTGAAGACCGGCCCGCAGTTAGGTAATGGTTTATGCCATAGTTTGGCCCTTTAGAGCAGCAATCCGTGTCGATGAAAAACCCCATTCAGACCGCCCGCCAGGCTTCAGCACACGGGCGATACATCAAGGGTACGACACGGCAAGTCACCATGGCTCGTTGAATCCACCGGTGTACCTGAATGCCACCAACTCGTTTGACTCCATAGCCCAAGGTCAGCAGCGTTTTCCCGGTGACGTCCCGGGGCTATGTCTGTGCCCGTGCCGAATCCTGCCCAGTCGGTGCTGGGGAAGCGCTTGGCAAGCCTGGAGGGTGGCCGAGACGGCACTGGCAGTGGCATCGGGCATCGGCCGGGGGTATGCGCCGGTGTGCGTTTTATGGATGCACTACAACTGGCGCAGCGCGCCTTGAGCCTGGGGAATGCCAAAGCACTGGTACAGCATTCATGCCATCATGACCCATAACCATTACACCGATGAGGAGCGTGAAGTCCGCGGCATCAGTCTTGGGCTGGTGTGCGTCTCCGTGGGCCTGAAAAACGTCGAAGATCTCTCGGCGGATATCATGCAGACATTGGATCACGACAGAGGATAAGGCCATGGCAGACGAATTGCAGCACCTCAAGGGAAGGGTGGCGGTTGTCACCGGCGGTTTTTCCGGTATTGGCCTTGCCAGTGCGTTGAGCCTTGCGCGCCAAGGTGCTCAAATCGCCTTGGGTGCAAGATCGATAACTGCTGAACCCCAGCAGCAACTGGCCAACATCGGCGCATCGGTTTATGCAGGGTCGCTGGATGTGCGCGATAGTGCCAGCGTAACGCGGTTCATCAGTGAGGCTGAAACCAATCTTGGCCCGGTCGATATTGTGGTCAATTCCGCCGGAATCAGTACTTCCCAGAGTGTTGCGGATCACGACGAACAAACCTGGATCGATGTGATCGATACCAATCTAATCGGGTGTTTTCGAATGATGCACACCTGCCTCCCAGGCATGATCGAACGGGGTTGGGGCCGCATCGTGAGCATCGGCTCGACCGCTGCACGGACCGCAGTGCCTGGGCACTCAGCCTACTGTGCATCCAAGTCAGGTTTGCTCGGCTTAAACCGTGCGGTTGCTCTTGAAGGAGCCGCCCACGGGGTGACTTCGACCGTGATTAGCCCTACCTGGGTACAGACAGCGATGTTCAACACTAGCCTCAAAGCCAAGGCCCAGAAGAATGGCACAGGTCTGGACGATGAAATCGCCAAGATCATCAGTCAATCGCCCCAGCAGCGGCTGGTACAACCCAACGAGATCGGAGAACTGGTTGCGTATTTGTGCCGGGACGAAGCCGCTGGGATCACCATGGAAGATATACAGGTTAATGCGGCGGCCTGGTGGTAACAGCAATCGTTGCTCTAGCTTGCGCCAAGGACGAGTACCCATAAATCGGTAAAAAGAAGATGAAAGAAATCCAAAACCTAGACCAATATCTACTCATCACTGCCTCCAGGCGAACCGATACCCTGTTGCATCTACGCAACGCAGCAATATTGACAATGCCGATGGTGAATGCCATCTTTGTGGTTATGAAGAGCATCAAAATCACAGATGCGCCGCACCAAAAATGGAGAATAACGTGAGTCGCAGTGACGCTATTTCTGACATCGAGAGTTATTTTGACGACGGCGCCTTCAGGGCTGATTTGGCGCGCCGTGTAGCGATCCGCACGGAAAGTCCCATACCCGAACGTCGCCCGGAATTGTATCGCTATCTGACGGAAGAAATGTCGCCCTATCTTGAGGATATGGGTTTCACGTCTGAGGTTTTTGATAATCCCCGTGAAGATGGCGGGCCGTTTCTGGTTGCGCGGCACCACGAAAGCGACGGTTTGCCGACGGTCATGACCTATGGTCATGGTGATGTGGTCCGCGGTTATGATGATCAGTGGCGCGACGGCCTTAATCCTTGGTTGATCACCGAAGAAGGCGAGCGTTGGTATGGGCGCGGCACGGCTGATAATAAAGGCCAACACACAATTAATCTGGCAGCGATGAAAGCCGTTCTCAAAGAACGCGGGCAGCTGGGTTTTAATGTCGTGGCCCTGATCGAAACCGGTGAGGAATGCGGATCGCCCGGCCTCAATGAATTTTGTTCTTCGCATAAGGAGCTGTTCGGGGCAGATGTTTTCATCGCCTCTGACGGACCGCGCCTGCAGCCGGACCAGCCGACGATCTTCATGGGATCGCGCGGGCTTTTCAATTTCACCATGACCCTCAATTTACGCGACGGCGGCCACCATTCTGGTAACTGGGGCGGGCTTCTGGCCAATCCCGGAGTGATCCTGTCGCATGCTCTGGCGACAATCGTCGATGCCAAAGGGCAGATACTGGTAGAGGGCTGGAAGGCAGCACCGATGACAAATGCGGTTCGCCAGGCGCTTGCCAAGTTGAACGTTGATGGTGGCGACGGCGGCCCGGAAATCGATCCCAGCTGGGGTGAGCCGGGGCTGACAGCTGAGGAAAAGGTGTTCGGTTCCAACACCTTTGAGATCCTTGCATTCGAGACCGGCAACCCGCGTAATCCGGTTAACGCCGTGCCGCCGCGCGCCGTTGCCCACGGCCATATTCGCTTCGTCGCCGGATCTGATCCGAAAAACTTCCTGCCGGCTTTACGCAGCCATCTTGATGAGCGCGGTTTCGAAATGATCGAGTTGGAAATTGAGCAAGATATTATGTATGCGACCCGCCTCGACCCGGACCATCCCTGGGCCCGCTGGGCGGTTAAATCCATCGAAGCGACAGCGATGCGCGATGTCGCAGTATTACCCAATCTTGGTGGGTCGCTGCCGAACGACGTGTTCGCCGAAGTTCTCGGCCTGCCGACCATCTGGGTGCCGCACTCTTATGCCGGATGTTCCCAGCATGCGCCGAACGAACACGTTCTGGCGCCGGTTTGCCGTGACGCACTCAGAATTATGACTGGGCTTTGGTGGGATTTGGGCGCTGGGGGTACCCCTGCGCTGCGAAGAATATCATGACTGAACTTTGCGATTTCGACGCCGTTGAATTGCGTCGGCGTATCGGCACCAAGGAAATTTCGCCGGTGGAGTTGCTGGAAAGCTGCATTCAGCGGACCGAAGATGTCGACGGCGCTGTCAACGCTATGGTCACACGGTGCTATGACCGCGCCCGTGCCGAAGCCAAAATAGCCGAGCGCAGTGTTCTGCAGGGCGAGGACCTCGGCGTTTTGCACGGGTTACCCGTTGGCATTAAGGATCTGGAAGCGACGGAGGGTGTGCGCACCACTTCCGGATCAAAGCTTTTGGCTGATCATGTGCCGGCGGAGGACCAGTTGTCGGTCGCCAATACCCGCGCAGAAGGGGCGATTGTCATCGGCAAGACCAACACACCTGAGTTTGGCACGGGGGCAAATACCCGCAACCTGGTGTTTGGCGCGACCGGTAATCCGTTTGATCCTACCAAGACATGCGGTGGGTCGTCAGGCGGCTCGGCTGTCGCTCTGGCGACGGGAATGGCCCCGCTGGCCAGTGGCTCGGACTTCGGCGGCAGTCTGCGTACTCCGGCAGGTTTCTGTGGTGTCGCCGGTTTCAGGCCGTCACCGGGTGTCGTGCCGTCGGAAAAACGCCCGGTCGGACTGTCACCATTCGGGGTGCTCGGTTCCATGGGCCGCACCATCAGCGATGCGGCGTTGTTGCTGTCGGCACAGGTTTCCATCGATCCCCGCGATCCGTTTTCCGTCGACCTTGATCCCGCACTACTTGACCCGTTAGCACCGGCTGATCTCGGGTCTGTGCGCGCAGCTATTTCTGCTGATCTGGGTAACGCGCCCATGTCCGCCGCCTATCGGGATATTTTCAAGGCGCGATCCGGTATGTTCAGGAACGTATTTGCCGATGCTCAGGATCGTGATCCGGATTTCACTGACGTGCATACGTGTTTCGAAGTCCTGCGCGGCGTCACTTATGTGGCGGCGCACGGTGAACGTGTTCGCAACCATCGCAACGACATCAGCCCCAATGTTGTAGATAACGTTGACCGGGGGCTGAAATATAATCTCGAAGATGTTGCGCAGGCACATCTTGACCAAACCCGGATCGCACGGGACTGGTTAGCACTTTTTGATGAGGTTGATGTGGTGATCTGTCCGGCGGCATCTGTGTCACCGTTTGCCCATGCCAATTGGTCAGTAAGTGAGATTGACGGACAGCAGATGGACACTTACATGCGCTGGCTGGCGATCACCTATATGCCGACCATGGCCACCGCCTGTGGAGCCGTGTTGCCGTGCGGTGTCGATGATCAAGGGATGCCGTTCGGTATACAGCTGCTGGGTCCACCGGGTGCTGACCGCCATGTGCTGGAGGTTGCCCGCGCCCTTGAAATCGTGCTCGCCGCCAATCCGGAAACCGCCCGTCCAGTGCCCGATCTTGCTAAATTAATAAAGACAGCATGAGAATTTTCACCGCCTGTCTTGGCACGGAAACCCATACCGGAGCCCCGTTACCGACCGATCTTAGCGGCTTTGAGAGCAGCCATCTGGTGCGCGGCGGCGATCACGGTGAGACAACACATATGTTCGGAGCACCTCTGGTGTTATGGCGTGAACGCGCAGAGGCCAAGGGCTGGGAAGTTGTTGAAGGACTATCTGCGTTCGCCACCCCATCGGGACTGGTGGTGCGAAAAGTCTACGAAGACCTGCGCGACGAAATTCTTGAAAGCCTGCGTGCAGCCATGCCGGTTGATGCGGTGTTTCTCAGCTTGCACGGGGCCATGGTGGCGGATGGTTACGACGATTGTGAGGAAGATACCCTGCGTAAAATCAGGGAGATCACCGGCCGGGATATTCCAATAGGCGCTGAGTACGATCTGCATTGCCATATCACCCGCCAGTTCCTGAGTGACCTGAACGCCCTGGTGATTTACAAGCAATACCCGCATACCGACTTTATCGCCCGCGCTGAGGAGCTGTGGCAGATTATGGAGGGCACCATCGAAGGCCGGATAAAGCCGAAGATCAGCGCTTTCGATTGCCGGATGATTGGTCTCTATCACACCACCCGTGAGCCGATGAGCTCATTCGTTGAACGCATGACCGAGCTTGAGAAGTCTGACCGGGTTTTGTCGATTTCGCTTGGGCATGGTTTCCCCTGGGGTGACGTTCCGGCGGAAGGCACGCGGATGATCGTCGTCACCGATGCTCGCCAGGAGCAAGGCGATGCTTTAGCCGAAAAACTGGGGCGCGAGCTTTGGGATATACGCGATGAAATAACGCCGCGTTACCTCGATCTCGACGCCACCGTTGATGCGGCCATTGAGGAGCCAGACGGACCGGTGGTGATCGCTGATATGGCAGATAATCCCGGCGGTGGCGGTCCGGGTGACAGTACTTTCATCTTGGCTCAGTTGCTGGAGCGCGGCGTCACAAATGTTGCGGTCGGCGGTATCTGGGACCCGGTGGCGGCGTCGATCTGCGTCGGTGCGGGTGTGGGGCAAGGTTTCCCCTGCGTCTCGGCGGCAAGACCGGCCCGACGTCTGGCGACCCACTGGATCTTGAGGTCGAAGTTATCGACGTGAAGCGCGATCATACGATCATCAGCCTCGGCGGCTCAATCCGTTATATGGGAGATGCCGCCTGGATACGTACCAACGGCATCGACATTATCGTGCATGAGGCGCGCTGCCAGAACACCATGCCACATTTTTTCGAAAGTTTTGATCTCGACCCGGCGCAATATAAAGTTCTGGTGGTCAAATCCATGCAGCATTTCTACACCGGCTACGCACCGCTTGCATCGAGAATCATCTATTGTGCGGCACCCGGCACCCTGACCTGGGATATGAGTGAAATCGCGCACCAGAAAATTGCCCGCCCGGTGTGGCCGATAGACCTCGACCCGTGGCGATCGAATGAAGAACGCCCCTGGGACTAAGCAAATCCCGAGCAAATTGAACTAATTCGCGGCGACGGTTTTGCGTTAGAACTATGGATTAAGAATCCCGATTTTCCTCGACCGCATGGCAGGCAATCAGGCTATTTCCATCGGTGCGTAATTCAGGCAATTCAGCGCGGCAACGTTTATTGGCGAGCGGGCAGCGGGGATGGAACGTGCAGCCGCTCGGCGGGTCAATGGGATTGGGCACTTCTCCCTGAACAGGCGCTCTTTCGATCCCGGTCATGTCCATGTCCGGAATGGTATCGAGCAACAGGCGGGTGTAGGGGTGTTTTGGAGCTTTGAACAATCTGCCGGCTGTCGCCACTTCGCATAACCGGCCGAGATACATAACGCCGATTTTATCTGAAACATGATAGACAACAGCCAGATTGTGGCTAATGAACATGTACGTCAGGCCTAAGCGGCGTTGCAGGTCCGCCATCAGGTTGAGAATTTGCGCCTGCACGGACACATCAAGTGCCGAGGTCGGTTCATCACAGACAAGGAATTCCGGTTCGCTTGAAAGCGCTCTGGCAATGGAAATTCTCTGGCGCTGACCGCCTGAGAACTCATGCGGGAATTTGTCGCCATCGGCTGGCGAAAGGCCGACCTGGGTCAGCAGTTGACCAACGCGGTCGCTGATTTCCTGTGTTGATGTGGCCAGTTTGAAAACACGGATAGGTTCAGAAACGATATCACGAACCCGCCAGCGCGGATTGAGGCTGGCATATGGATCCTGAAAGATCATCTGCCAGCGCCGACGAACTAAATCGGCATCCTTTTTTTGTATGGCGTCGTTAAGATTGATACCATCAAATATAATTTCACCACCCGATGGCTTATGCAGGCCGACAATCAGTTTGGCGACTGTTGATTTCCCACACCCTGATTCACCAACCAGCGAGAAGGTTTCGCCCTTGTTGATCGTAAATGAAAGGCCATCAACGGCTTTCAATATCTGTTTGGGCTGATTTTCGATAACCCGGGCCAGCCAGGGTTTCGAGACATCAAAATGCTTGGCCAGATTGTTGACCTGGAGTAGCGCGTTCTCAGCCATTTGCCGCCATCCCATCATACAACCAGCAAGCCGCCCGGCTGGCCCCGCCGGTGGCCATCAAATCAGGACGCTCGCTGAAGCACCTGTCGCTTGCATCCGGACAGCGGGGATTGAAGGCGCAGCCTTTTGGAATTTCGTTCAGCCGCGGCATCGCCCCGTCAATTTGCTGAAGTACATCGACGTCATGCCCAACCACGGGGATCGAGCCCATCAGCCCTTTTGTATAGGGATGCTTGGCGTCCTTGATAACGTCCCGGACCTTGCCAATCTCGGCTATGCGTCCGGCATACATCACTGCAACCCGGTCCGCCGTTTCGGCAATAACGCCCATGTCATGGGTAATCAGCATCACCGCCGTTTTGTGATCTTTGCACAGGCGTTTGATCAAGGCAATAATTTGCGCCTGTATGGAAACATCAAGTGCTGTGGTCGGCTCATCCGCAACAATCAGTTGCGGATTGGCGCACAAGGCGAGCGCAATAACAACCCGCTGACGCATGCCGCCGGAGAATTCATGTGGGTAGGAATCGATCCGCTTGTCCGCCGCCGGGATGCCGACCTCATCGAGCAGTTCAATGGCCCGTTTGCGGGCCTGCTTCTCGGTCATATCCATATGCACCAGAATGGTCTCGGTCAGTTGTTTGGAGATGGTGTACAAGGGGTTGAGGCTGGTTAAGGGATCCTGAAAGATAGCGCCGATTTTTTTGCCGCGAATGCGCCGCATCTGCTCGTAGGGAAGATTATCAATGCGTTCGCCTTCGAGCAGGATTTCGCCCCCTGCAACCCGTCCGGGGGGCTCAAGCAGGCCGATGATCGAGGCACCGGTTAGCGATTTGCCGGCACCGGATTCGCCGACAACACCAAGCACTTCGCCGGGCTCGATCGAAAATGAAACGTCATCAATGGCCAGCAGCGTTCCGTGCCTGCCCGGGAATTCAACGCGAAGATTTCTGACTTCAAGCAGGCTCATGCCATCGGCCTATCGAAGTTTGGGGTTAAGGGCATCACGAAGCCAGTCTCCCAACAAATTGACGGCCAGAACCAGAATAACCAGGGCAATGCACGGGAACAGGGTGATCCACCATTCTCCGGAAAACAGATAGTTATTGCCGATCCGTATGAGCGTGCCAAGCGATGGTGTTGTTGGCGGTACGCCGACGCCGAGAAATGACAGCGTGGCTTCGGTAATGACGGCCAATGCCAGCCCAAGGGTCGCGAACACGAGTATAGGCCCCATCACATTGGGCAGCACATGACGGACCATGATCAAAACCGGGTGGACACCAATGACCCTCGCTGCGGCGACATATTCCTTGCCGCGTTCAACCATGACGGACCCGCGGGTGACCCGCGCATACTTCGGCCATTCAGAAACGCCAATGGCCAGGATCAGCACGTAAATGGCCATTTCAACCTGCATATTGCGGGGCAACAAAATGGCGACGACGCCGTTAATCATCAAGGCAATCAAAATGGCGGGGATCGCCAGTTGCACATCGGCCAGGCGCATGATTATGGTGTCTGTCCAGCCGCCCATGTAGCCAGCAAACAACCCGGCAGTGACGCCGACAATCACCGAGAAGGTGACAGCGGAAAATCCAACAATCAGCGAGACCCGGCTGCCAAACATGATGGTGGAGAGAATATCGCGCCCCTGATCGTCCGTGCCGAGTAGGAATTTTGACATTCCGTCTTCGATCCACACCGGCGGTGTCGAAGCTTCCATCAGATCTAAAGACGCCGGATCAAACGGATTATGCGGCGCCAGCCAGGGGGCAAACCCGGCGCCGATGAAAAACAAAAGTGTGGCAATTGCCGAGACAACAACCACTGGATTTCGGGTGAAACTGTAAAACAAGTCGCTATCAATAATCCTGCTCCAGAGATCACGGGGGCGGGTGATGCCGAGTTGATTTTCAGCCAAAATTTATGCTCTTAGTTGCCCGCAGCGACGGTTTTATCGACGCGCAATCTGGGGTCGACGACAAAGTACAGGATGTCAACAAACAGGTTGATGGAGACAAAGATGACGGCGACCAGGACCAGATAGGCGGCCATCACCGGGATGTCGGCAAATCCGACCGCCTGGATAAACAGGAAGCCCATACCTGGCCATTGAAACACTGTTTCGGTGATGATCGAGAAGGCGATCAGCGAGCCCAGGTTCAGCCCGACAATGGTGATCACTGGCACCAGGGTGTTTTTGAAGGCATGGCCGAAATCGATGACTTTGTTGGGCAGGCCACGTGCGCGGGCGAATTTGATGTAATCCGTGCGCATCACTTCCAGCATTTCGGAGCGCACCAGCCGCATAATTATTGTCATCTGGAAGAGGGCCAGTGTAACGGATGGCATGATGATCGCCTTCCATCCCGCCACCGACAGCAAGCCGGTCGACCACCCGCCAACCAGTACGGCGTCGCCCCTGCCAAATGACGGCAGGACGCCCAGGCCGACGGCAAAAATATAAATTAACAAAATACCAATAACGAAGGTCGGCAACGTAACTCCGACCAGGGAACCGACCAGAAAAGACCGGCTTAGCCATGATTCGGGATGAATTCCCGAATACACGCCCATGGGAATTCCCAGA
>JBBWVW010000060.1:0-4668 GCA_050256425.1 Arenicellales bacterium
TGAAGGCCTGCCATCGTGACTACCGGCAAGATGGCGTTGCGCAAGGCATGGCGCAGGTAAACAGTGCGTTCGCGGGCACCTTTGGCCCGGGCGGTTCTGACGTAATCGGCCTGCATGACTTCCAGCATGCTGGCACGGGTCAGGCGACTATACAGTGCAAGATATACCACCCCCAGGGTGAAACTGGGCAACACCAGATGGTGCGCAATATCAACCGCCAGTGATAGACCAGTCGCCATCTTGGCAACGTTGTATAACCCTGATATCGGGAAAAATGGTATCACCACTCCGAACAGAATAATCAACATCAGGCCAGTCCAGAAGATAGGTGCTGCATAGCCAACCAGAGACAACAGGGTCACCATTGAACTGGTAAAGCCGCCCGGCTTACGAGCGGCCAGCACACCGAGTATTGTGCCACCGACGGTGGCAAAAATAAGAGCTGTAAAGACCAGCAGAATGGTAGCCGGCAAACGCCCCAATATTAGATCGACGACGGGTAGGTTGTAATAAAACGACATACCCAGATCACCCTGATAGGCGCGTTGGAGGTACATACCCAACTGCACCAGAAATGGTTTATCCAGGCCATAAAGGGCGCGTATCTCGGCCAGCAGTTCTGCTGTTGCACCGCCCATCTCACCTGCAATGACATCGGCCGGGTCGCCCGGTGCGAGATGCAGTAACGAAAAATTAAGAACCAGGACCGCCGTAATCAGCGCAACAGCGTACAACAATCTCTTGCCGATGAGCCAAATGAGACCCATAACTTGCTCCCACAATACAAAGCCGGGGCAGCACTGGGCTGCCCCGGCTTTCAAAAAGATTTATTGGACCGTAACTCTGTCCAATGGAGCCATTGCACCCCAGATACTGAGCGGCGGGTTTCCGATCTTGTTCTTATTATATGCTGTGTGATACGGCAGAGTATTTAGAAAAGCCAGCGGCACTTCATCAACGATAATCTGCTGAGCCTGTCGGTAAAGGGTTTGTCGTTTTGCCTGGTCTATTTCTTTTCCTGCAGCGTCAAGCAGTGCGTCAACTTCCTCGTTGCAGTAACTCTGCGTGTTAGACCAGATAACTCCCGGCCGAATGTTGCTGCAGACATAGGTACGATGCACACCGATTACCGGGTCACCCCAGTTAAAGACGATATCCATAGTGAGTTCAAACTCGTGCGAAGACACACGTTTGGCCCAAGACGGAAAATCTGGACTGGCTCTGAGTTTAACCGCTATGCCCACTTTTTTAAGTTGTGGCCGCAGGTACTCAGCGACGTTCTTCTGTTGTTCGGCAAAGGCGGGGAGGTAATCAAGCTCAACCGAAAAACGCACTCCATCAGATCCAGCAGGATAGCCGGCCTCATCAAGCAATGCCGCGGCTTTGGCCAGATCGAGGTCGTAAGACTCTACATCGGGCGCAAAGAACGGGCTTCCCGGGTGGACCGGACCTGTCGCTGCGATAGAAAACCCGCCGTGTAAGGCATTAACAATAAAATCACGATCAATAGCATAAGCAATCGCCCGGCGTACCCGCACATCCTTGAAGATCTCATGCTTGGTATTGAACGCCAGCCAGTTGAGCGGCCCAACCGCAGCATAGCCCTGATCCGTAACCTCTATAGAAGCGTTCTTGCGTAGCCGGGCGATATCCCGGGTACCGGCAAGAAACGGCAACATATCCACTTCGCCGCTGTCCATTGCCAACACCATGCTGGTCACATCCTTGTAATTCTTGATGATGATCCGATCCAACTTGGGATAACCCTCAAGGAAGAAGTTCTCGTTCTTCTCAAGGATGATGTGCTCACCGGGTTTGAACTCAGCCAACTTAAATGGTCCCGAACCCACCGTATCGCTGTTTCTCGGATGCACTTTGGGGTCCTGCCCATCGCCATAAATATGCTCTGGAATAATCACACCCAACGCTGACGATAAGGCCAGCAACAAAGCCGGATGCGGGGCAGATAGGCGCAACACCGCTGTGTGATCATCAGGTGTGTCAATCGCCTCTACTGGACCGAACATGGTCTTAAACGGATGATTCGCTTTTATGGTTTCTATGGAAAAAGCCACATCCTTGGATGTGATCGGATGACCATCATGGAAAGTGGCGCCCTTGCGCAAGTTGAGCGTCAATGCCATGCCATCGTCAGAGAAAGCCCAGGACTCAGCGAGATAAGGCTGAGGATTCCAGTTCTCATCAAACCGCACTGGTGTCGCAAAAATTTGTGTGCCAGGTAGGGCCGTGGCAATTCCAGACTGCACAGCCGGGTTCAGATGCCTCGGTTTCTGGGTAGTGGCAATAACCAGCGTCCCGCCATCAGCACTGGAAACAGCGATTCCGGACAACATCATAGTCGCCGCAACCACGACCAGCATAATCCTCTTCATGCTCCAACCTCCTATAATTAGTGTCGTTTCGAATACCCTTTCCCTAATGCGGAAAAGGATATATATCATAGCCTAAAACTAGGTCACCAATAGCCAACCAGACTGCGGGGCGCAGACCATCGAGCCGACAGCCAGATCGATGACTGGCTTTATCTTTATCGGGAGTAACTTATATTGACAGATGACGCGCGCATTCTATCTGCCAGACGGGTGGTAACGATGAATCCCTCCATGCCATTTGCCACTCATGTTTTAGTCCGAGATGGCCGCATACTCGCTACCGGGAACCTGGATGAAGTCAGTAGTTGGGGCGACTTTCCGCTAGACGATACCTTCGGTGACAGTATTTTGCTGCCCGGCTTCGTCGAGGGGCATAGCCACATGATGGCAGGCGGTATTTGGCGATACGCCTATGTGGGATTCCACGATCGTGAAGACCCTAACGGAAAACATTGGCGTGGAATCTACAATATCAAAGACCTCGCTATCCGACTGACAGAAAGTGAGAAGGCGCTGACTGGGGCTGATGACCCGCTGATCTGCTGGGGATTTGATCCAATTTTCTTCAATGAAAAACGATTGGATCGACAGGATCTGGATCGGGTGTCATCAACCCGGCCGATTGTGGTTTGGCACTCCAACTTCCACCTAATGACCGTGAACTCTGTAGCGCTTGCCATGGTCGGTTACGACCCGGGCACCGACATCGAGGGGGTGTTGCTGGGCGACGACGGCAGTCCCAATGGTGAGTTGCAGGAACTGGCCGCCATGTTCCCGCTGATGCGCCGACTCAAGATTAACCTTCGGGAATTCGGCAACAGCGCACAAAGTATCGAAGCCTATGGCCGAGTCGCGCGACGTTGCGGAGTCACAACCGCAACAGATCTGTTTAATGATCTTCTGGATGAGGATATCAGGCAGCTGAACGAAGCCACTCTTTCCGACGAATACCCCCTGCGATTGGTGCCGGCACTCAGCGGCCATTCTGGGACACCCGACGATATCGCCCAGCGAGCCAAGGAGATTGCAGCAACCCGCAACGATAAGTTGCGCCTGGGCCTGGTGAAATTAATGACAGACGGATCAATCCAGGGTTTCACTGCACAACTCAAATGGCCCGGTTACTACCGTGGGCCGAATCACGGTATCTGGAATATTGCACCTGAGGCGCTTTTCGAGATGGTGGACACGCTCAATCGTGAAGGGCTGCAGGTGCATGTCCATGTAAACGGCGATGCCGCCTCAGAACTCGCCATTAAAGCTTTTGAAAAGGCGTTAACTCGGCATCCACGACCAGACCACCGGCACACCCTGCAGCATTGCCAAATGGCCGACCGCAGCCAGTTTCATCAGATGGCGGCACTCCGACTTGGCGTTAATCTTTTTGCCAACCACATCTTTTTCTTTGGAGACCAGCATCGGGATATCACTATGGGTCCAGAGCGCGCCTCGCGGATGGACGCCTGTCGCACCGCGCTCGATGAAGGCGTCAACCTTTCGATTCATTCCGACGCACCCGTCACCCCCATGGGACCCTTGACAGTGGCCTGGTGTGCCGCCAACCGGCTGACGGGGAGTGGCCAGGTGCTGGGGCCCATGGAGTGCATCAATTTGGATGAAGCCATGCGCGCAATAACGCTGGGACCAGCCCGTAGCCTGCACCTTGACCATGAGATCGGTTCAATTGAATCAGGCAAGCGTGCCGACTTTGCCATTCTGGATGCCGACCCCTACGAGGTAGGCGCGGAGGAACTCAATAAAATAAACGTTATAGGTACTATGGTCAGCGGTACTGCGTTTACTGATCTATGACCGCTGCAGCGCTACCGGTCAGTATCATCACCGGCTACCTGGGTGCCGGCAAGACCACCTTTATCAACCAACTGCTCACCCACCCCAATGAACTTGCGATCACTATCCTGGTCAATGATTTTGGCTCAATTTCTATCGACAACGCCCTGATCGAGAGCCAGTCTGCCGATACCATTACCCTGGCTAACGGTTGCATTTGCTGCACCCTGGGGGGCAGTTTAGTCACCACATTGTGCTCGGTACTGGATGCGCCACACCGGCCGGACTGGTTGATTATTGAAGCCAGCGGTGTGGCTGAGCCCGCCAAACTCTACAGCATCGCCAAGGCAGAGCCGGACCTCAGTCTGGAAAACGTTATCTGCCTGGTCGATTGCGCAACCATCAGCGACTGGTTAAGTGATCATGACGTTGGACCTGTTGTCGCGCGCCAAGTACAACAAAGTGATTTGTTGTTATTGAATAA
>JBBWVW010000061.1:0-35517 GCA_050256425.1 Arenicellales bacterium
AACCTGGCCTGTAAGCTCCTGCTGGGTGATCAGCAGTGCCGCTTTCTCTCCGGTCAGTTGTTCTTTCTCGCCAGTGGTGGTGGTCAGTTGTTCACCCAGGCTGGCTTTCTGTTCAGCAAGGGTGGCTTTTTCGCTGGCGAGCTGTGCACGCAACTGCTTTAGCGCACTGACATCGTCGAGCAAGGCTGAAATTTCGCCCTCTTTTATCTGCGTCTTTTGCTCCGCCACCAAACGGTCTGTCTCGGTCTGGTCCAGCGCTACGCGCAGGTGGACTATTTCATCTCCCAGCGAGGCGATGCGCAGTTCCAGGCCGCCCTGCTGGGTAGTCATAACCTGTTTCTGACTGACCGATTCGCTTAACTGGGCAACCAACTCGGTATTGCGCATCAGAATAACAACCAGCGATACCAAGAAGATCAATACCACCACAGTCATGATATCGGTGAATGAGGGCCAAATGCTATCCCCGTCAGAGCGCCCACTGACCGAGGGTGAAACCCTCAGGTCAACGAAACCTTCTGAGCGGGTTATTGCCATCGGCGACTACCGCTTCGGCTCGTTCAGCCGGAACCCTTCGCGCAGTACATCTGTCATCTCACTAAGACCTTCACTGTTGCGCTGCATCTCATCGCGGTAACTCACCAACAAGCCACGCAGCTCTGTGGCGACCTGGGCATACCCTGCCTGCGATTCATCCAGTCGTTCTACCAGTGCTGCGGCGGTTCGTACGATATGGGTCAACTGCTCAGCCGCTTTTTCCGGCTCGATTTGGAACCGCGGCAACAACACGGTGCTGGTCGCTTCTTCTAAACGGCTGATCATGTGCGTTTGCGCATCCATCAATCGCAGGTAGAAATATCCGAAAAAAAAGTATGCAAAAATCGCGGTCATAGTCGTTGACAATGCGGTAGACATGCCGTGAATAATCATTGCCAAACTACCAATCTCGGTAGCTGAAACGATAATCTCGGAGGCGCCAAGCAAAGCAATTGACAACGACACGATGGTGCCGAAAACACCGGTAAGAATCAGCACGTTGTGAACAAACTTGAGGAAACTGATTCGGCTGGATTCCAGCGCCACCAGGGTAGCCGCCAACGCGCTATGGTTGATAACTGAATGCTGGCGGTGCAGCTCCTGTAACGTGTTGTAACGTTTGACTATCAGCGCTTCGGGTCGAGTGCCACCCGTCGCGTCGCTGTTGTTACGGATATTGCTCAGCAGTTGGCTGATGGACTGCTCTTCTGCACTTAACCGACGAAACTCTCTGACCAGATGATAGATTCCCGCGAGAAACAGCACCAAGATACCGCCGTTGATAAACCAGCCAACATGGGTCAGTTGGTTTCGGGCATACACGGCTAGTAGAAAGTCCGCTTGCCATAGCCCGATGATGATGATCGCCAGCCCGAGGATCAACAACTGGGTCAGGACTTTCTGGGTGTACTGTTCTTCGTTGTTATCGTCGGATCGTTTATTCGCTAGCATCGCTGTTCCGTTCTCCGTTGCTCGCGGCAGCCGATCTGGTCGGACCTGCCTTCAAAAATATTGTATTGCGCTGATCTTACACGGTGTCGCGGTTTTCTTACCAATCCTGAGGCCTCCTGGCAACCCTTTGCCCACGTTCCAACCGGTTGCTTGACCAGCGCGCTCATTCCCCGTTTCCGGTTTGCTCCTGGTTTGGCGCCACCGCCACTGCAACTGGGCTAGAACCCTTTTGCTCTTTGAATTCATCCCCGCCTGAACCCTTCGGGCGCCCATCAAGCCATCAAGCCCATCGCCGGCGGTCAAGATTGATCCGCTTTGCATTTTCTGGGCACGGGTCCTGTCCGCGTTTCAGTATTTTTTTGTACCTCTTTGTTGTACAATAAAACTATGCCAGCCAAACGAAAACCGCCACCAGAATGGTGGCTCCTGGGGTATCTCGCGCAATACCAGCCTAAATCGCTGCTTGATACCCTAGAAAAATCCGGTATCACCCCTGAAGATACCTACCGCGCGGCTCACCTGACAGCTCAGGCCCTACCAAGCAATAGTTACCGACGCATGGCTAAGGCGTGGGCAGTAAGGCAATCACGTTACCGAACTAAATCGACCTCAGTGGAATAATATTTGTACTACAAAGTAGTAGTATTGATTGAATCACTTTCCGATACAAAAGCTCGAGAATATCTGCCCCAGAAGATCGTCAACCGTAACCTCGCCGGTGATTTCACCCAGGGCCTGTTGTACGAGCCGTAACTCCTCTGCCAGCAATTCCATCGCTATGCCGATATGGTCCTGCGCCCTATTGAGGTGGTCCATGGCGCGCTCCAACGCATCGACATGGCGACGGCGGGCCATAATGAGATCCTCGCCTTTGTCCACGTAACCAAGGCGGCTCTTAATCGCCTGCTCCAGGCTGGCGATCCCCTGGCCGGTGGTGGCGCTAATGGCCACACCTGGGCGACCATCACCCATCTTGGCAGGGCCAAACGGGCGCCCGCTCAGGTCACACTTATTGAGCACAAACAAGTGAGCCCTCTCATCCCCCGCTTGGAGTTCGACTCGGTTAGCCAGGTCCACCGGATCAGAATCGTCAATCAGCTCTAAAACCAGATCCGCGGTCTCGATAGCCGCACTGGCCCGACGCACACCCTCAGCTTCTATCTCATCGGCGCTGTTACGAAGGCCCGCGGTATCGGTTAAACACACCGCCAACCCATCGATATCAACAGTGACCTCGATCAAGTCGCGAGTTGTCCCCGGTGTCGCGCTGACGATGGCCCGCTCCATCCGAGCCAGTGCATTCAAAAGACTTGACTTGCCGACATTGGGCGCGCCCGAGAGCACTACGCTGGCGCCTCGTGCAAGCAGGGCGCCGGGCCGGGCCCGATCTAATAGTGTGGATAATTGTGCCTTGGCCTTTTCCATCCTTTCTTGCGCTTGGGCCGATTCAAGCGGTGCGACCGGCTCGTCAGAGAAATCGATATTTGCCTCTACATACATTCTAAATTCGGCTATTATCTTCGATAAGAAACCTATTTGCTGTGAAAACTCCCCTCTGAGGGACCGCAAGGCACAGCGTGCCGCCGCGGTCGTTTGGCTGTCTATGAGATCCGCAACAGCCTCGGCCTGAGCAAGATCCAACTTACCGTTCAAAAATGCCCGCTCTGTGAATTCCCCGGGACGCGCCAGACGAGCGCCCAAAGCCGTAACACGCGCCAGCATTTGATCGATGACTATCACGCCGCCGTGCCCGTGTAGTTCAAGCACGTCCTCGCCAGTATAGGAGGCCGGTCCTTTATAGAAAAATGCGAGGCCGTAGTCCAAGGCGTCGCCTGTACCATCCAAGAAAGGACCAACGGCTGCTTGGCGCGGCCTTGGCACACTACCCAGCACGCTGTGGGCAATCGCCCGGACCTGCGGCCCTGAGACGCGCACGATGCCAATACCGCCGGTACCGGGCGGCGTTGCCCGGGCAGTGATGGTGTCTAAGAGTTGGGTCACGGCATCATCCGTGAACGGGTCGGATCAGGCCTTGCTGTCAGCTGCCTGAATCTTTCGGGTAATCACCCATTGCTGGGTGATAGACAAGACGTTGTTGACAAGCCAGTAAAGCACCAACCCGGAAGGGAACCAGAGAAAGAAAACTGTGAATACCAATGGCAAGGCCATCATGATTTTCTGCTGCATCGGATCCATCGGCGCTGGGTTCAGCAACTGTTGCCCGAACATCGAGGCGCCCATCAATACCGGCAACACATAATAAGGATCCTGCAACGACAGGTCCTTGATCCACAGGACGAAAGGTGCCTGGCGCAGCTCCACGCTTTCCAGCAACACCCAATACAGCGCGATGAAGACCGGGATCTGTATTACGATCGGCAGGCAACCGCCCAGAGGATTGATCTTTTCCTTCTTGTAGATCTCCATCATCGCCTGCTGGAATTTCTGCTTGTCGTCGCCGAAACGCTCTTTCAGTGTTTTCATGCGCGGTTGCATCTTTTTCATGCGCGCCATCGATTTGTAACTGGCGGCCGATAACGGGAAGAACACCAGTTTGATGAGCAGGGTCAGCAGAATGATCGATACCCCCCAGTTGCTCACCACACGCTGTATGTACGTCATGATCCAGAACAACGGCGAGGACACGGGCGTCAGCCACCCGTAATCCACCGTAAGTTCTAACTTGGCATCGGCCTTCATCATGCGTTGGGTTTCTTTGGGGCCTACATACATTCTGGTTCCCAACGTCCCCGTCGCTCCGACAGGGACGCTAGCAGAGCGAGTGGTCTTGTAGCCGATAAGATAGCGTGGGGCGCTGTCGCGTTGAGTTACGTTGGAATAGAACTCGTAGCCTGCATCGTCTGCCTGTGGCAGTAGCGCACCAACGAAGTAATGCTGCAGCATCGCGACCCAACCCGAAGGGGTAGCGCGGGCGAGATTCGCCTCAGACATGTCTTCAAAATCAATTTTCTCGTAGTTGTCCTCGGGGGTGAAAATCGCCCCGCCTTTATAACTGGGCAAGCGGCCAAAAAACCCTAAACCACTGCTTTTCTCAACAACCTGGGTACGCAGAATCTGCTGGTACTGGTACCCCAACCAGTCGCTGACCGATTGGTTGTACACCGAAAAAGTGACGTCGATGTAATAACTGTTGCGATGAAAGGTGAAGGTCTTGCGGTATGAAACCCCTTCGGTTGAGGTCCAATCGAGGTCGACCGATACACTGTTTTCGCCGGGCGCCAGGCGCACGTCAGTTGCTCGGGTGCTAAAGGGGGTGTGGTGATTGGGAAACTCATGTCCCGACCCCAGTAGACCACCTTGTATCAGGAAAAGGTCCGCGCCTGAATCGTTGAGCAATACAAACGGCTCATCCGGCTGATCAACCGCTACTGGGTAGGTCAACAGTTCCAGGTAGCGCAAATCGCCGCCATTGGTATCGATCTCGGCACGTACGAGATCGGTCTCAACCACAACCCGCTGTGCAGAAGGCAGGGTCTGGTTAACGGGCACTGCGGTGGTGGCTCCGGGTTCTGGCGATTGGCGTGTTGTTGGCGCCCGGGGTACGTCATCTGTCGCCGTAGCGCCTGTGGCGGCGCCCGACTGTGCCGCACCGCGACTCACACTTTGGCCAAGCTGGGTACTGGTTGCTATCGCGCTTTGTTGGCCGGATTCATGTTCCAACCAGGCCTGCCAAAGCAGTAGCAGCACCATACCCAATGCACCGAAAAGTATCAGCCTTTGAAAATCCATTTACGCGTGCTCACATCCAGTGTGTACGTCTTCCTTGTTCCCAGGTACCGGGTCAAAACCACCTGGGTGCCACGGGTGGCACCGCGACAGCCTACGACCCGCTAACCACAGCCCGCGTAAAACGCCGTGGCCTTCTACCGCCTCGACCGCGTAACTGGTGCACGAGGGGTAAAAGCGACAAGATGGCCCAAGCAAAGGGCTAACCAGGTATCGGTACCCTTTAAGCAACAGGATTACGATTTTCTGCATCGGCTATCCACGCGGTTCCAGTGCTCTTCCAAACTCTGGATTATGTCTTTATTTGTGGCGACGCTGGCCTTCGGCCCCGCAATAGTCACTACATCCAGCCCAACTATTTTCAACGCTTGGTGGCGAAACGATTCTCTTACCAAGCGCTTTATTCGGTTGCGCCGCACCGCCCGTAGGGAGACCTTGCGCGACACAGTGATCCCCAGCCTCGCCTGCTCCGTATCATTGCGCCGAGCGTAAACCGTGAACAATTCATCCCCGCTGCGGCAACGGACACCCAACACTGCGCGGAAAGCTGCGGGTCGCAGCAGGCGGTGGCTGCTCGGAAAGCTCTGGCCGCTCACGGCCGCGCCCTTGCTGGCGCGATCACTGATCAGGCGCTGAGTTGCGCTCGACCTTTGGCACGACGGGCGTTTATTATCGCCCGGCCACCGCGAGTCTTCATCCGGGCTCTAAAGCCATGACGGCGTTTGCGCTTGACGATGCTGGGCTGGAAAGTTCGTTTCATTTTTACTCGCGGACTCTCGGGAACAAAAGGCGCTGGAATTTACCGCCTGCAGCCCTAAATTGTCAATATTTTTCTTGTTTTTTAGCTCTTTCCCGCCCCTGTGGATAAAAAACTTTTTTGTTTTTCCCTGTGGATAAGATCTAGAGTTCAGTCTACAATCAGCTCACGCAGCGATAGATGCGATAACCCGGCAAAAAATATAAAGCGCTGAGTTGGGCGCAGGCAATCGGCGCCAAAAACGAACGAGTTAGAGGAGACTTCATTGCCGCCACCACTTTGGACACTATGTGTCAGTCGCCTGGAAGGTGATTTGTCGCCCCAGCAGTTCAACACCTGGATCCGCCCGCTCCATGCGGTGGAGAAGCCCGGCGCGTTGACTTTGTTGGCCCCGAACCGATTCGTTAAGGATTTTGTCTGTGACGAGTTTCTTCCAGAAATTCGTCGGTTAGCACATAGTTTCAGCAACGCCCCAATTAATGTCCAGGTAGCCGTTGGCAGCGATCAACCCTCGTCAGAACTAAGCCAGCCCAAGCCATCTACTAATCCCCCAAAGCATCCGGTTAGCGCGTTGCGATTCGAGGGCCGTCTCAACCAGGCGTTCACTTTTGAGACCCACATTGAGGGCAAATCCAACCAGCTGGCGCGCGCAGCAGCGCATCAGGTAGGGGAGAACCCGGGCAAAGCATATAACCCTCTTTTTCTTTATGGTGGAGTAGGCCTTGGTAAAACTCACCTGATGCAAGCCACTGGCAATCTGGTGATTCAGGATAACCCCAAGGCTAAGGTGGTTTATGTGCACTCTGAGCGTTTTGTTGCTGATATGGTGAGAGCGCTGCAGCACAATGCCATTAATGAATTCAAGCGTTATTACCGCTCCTTAGACGCCTTGTTGATTGACGACATTCAGTTTTTCTCAGGAAAAGAGCACTCCCAAGAGGAATTCTTCCATACTTTCAATGATTTAATTGAAGGTGAGCGCCAGGTTATTATTACGAGTGACCGTTTTCCTAAAGAAATTTCCGGGGTTCAGGAGCGTTTAATTTCACGTTTTGGTAGTGGTTTGACGCTGCCAATCGACCCGCCCGAACTAGAGACCCGGGTTGCTATATTGCAGCACAAGGCAGGTATTAAAGGCGTGGTGCTTCCTGATGAAGTGGCGTTTTTTATTGCCCGACAGATACGCTCTAATGTGCGGGAACTTGAGGGGGCTTTGCACCGCATTATTGCTAGTAGCAGTTTTACGGGCCGGCCGATCGACTTAGAGTTGACCCGGGAGGCATTGCGCGACTTGTTAGTATTTCAGGAGCGTATGGTTACTGTTCAAAACATCCAGAAAACTGTTGCAGAGTACTTCAAAATGCGAATTGCAGATCTGCACTCTAAACGGCGTAACCGCCAGATCACCCGGCCACGACAAATCGCTATGGCTTTATCCAAAGAGTTAACAAGTATGAGTTTACCGGAAATTGGTGATGCTTTTGGCGGCCGCGACCATACGACAGTGTTACATGCCCAAAAAAAGGTTCGTGAGTTGGTAGCTGCAGACGCTCGGGTGAGAGAGGACTACCTAAATCTACAGCGTATCTTGGGCGCATGACGTGGATAAATTGTGGACAAGTCCCACACAAAATCGCATTATTGAATACTGGCGTTTTTATCCACTTTTCTGACCTTGCTGGCCCACAAGGTTATCCACAACAAAAAAAACTATAAATTATTGTTTTATATATAAAAAACCAGAATACACTTTTGTCCACAGGCCTAATAACAATTAACATTCTTAAGTATTCAATATGAAATTTAAAATTGAGCGTGAGATGTTGCTTGGGTCTTTAGCCACAGTTACCAGTGTGGTTGAACGACGCCAGACCCTACCAATTCTCGCGAACGTTTTTATACGTCTCAAAGGCAACCAACTTACGTTGGTTGGAACCGATTTGGAGGTTGAGATAAGTGTTGATACTGAAGCGCTAAGTGGTGAGGATGGAGAATGCACTGTAACCGCCCGCAAACTATTGGATATCTGTCGGGCCCTTCCAGAAACCGCAATAATCGACTTCAGTGGTGAGAGTGATAAAGCCAAACTGCGCTCAGGACGCAGTCGTTTTACACTCCAGGCATTACCATCAACAGACTTCCCTAGACTGGACGCTGGAAACTGGGAAGAGCGGTTCAAAATGCCGCAACCCGCGCTTAAATCCCTTTTTGATCGAACCGGTTTTTCTATGGCACAGCAAGACGTACGCTATTTTTTAAATGGTGTTCTGCTCGAGCTTGACCAGAACACCATCACCGCAGTGGCAACGGATGGCCACCGACTGGCCAGAAGCCGGGCGACACTGGCTAACAGTGTCAGCGGCCAACGCCAAATAATTGTTCCCAGAAAAGCGGTCGTCGAGCTTGGTCGTTTTCTTGGGGAAGGCTCAGATGAG
This sequence comes from Arenicellales bacterium, assembly GCA_050256425.1. GTDB lineage: Bacteria > Pseudomonadota > Gammaproteobacteria > Arenicellales > UBA868 > UBA868. Next base: position 8,428 of record JBBWVW010000061.1, read on the forward strand.
GTCACTGTCGAAATTAATGCCAACCACATCCGCCTGGCACGCCCCCGGGCAACTTTGGTCAGCAAGCTAATCGATGGCAAATTCCCCGATTACAAAGCAGTAATGTCACAAGTTCTGAATCAGAAAATGGTGACAGACCGACAGCAGTTCTACAACGTGCTGGCACGAACGGCCGTCTTAACTAATGAGAAGTATCGCGGTATTCGGCTGGAGTTAAGCGAGGGCAACCTCAAATTAAGTGCCCACAATCCAGAACACGAAGAAGCGACCGATGAAATCCCAGTGGAGTACGGTGGTAGCAAGATCGAGATCGGATTCAACGTAACGTACCTCATGGATGCGCTAAAGGCGCTTTCGACAGATACGGTCGAGGCGGAACTGCAGGACTCCAATACCGGTTGTATGCTCCACGAACCGGACAACGACGACACTTTGTATCTCATTATGCCGATGCGTTTGTAGGCGCTTCTCAGTGTTCCACGTGGAACCATGCGACCCACAATAGTTCCACGTGGAACAAATGCTGGAAACGTCTAAAAAGCCCTATTTTTAGCGGTTTTAGACTGCTAAAAATGCTATAATTGAAGGGTTAACCGGAGTTATTTTATGGGCGCGTCCCCTATCTACGACGAAAGCAGTATTAAGGTTTTAAAAGGCCTTGAAGCGGTGCGAAAGCGCCCAGGCATGTATATCGGCGACACCGACGATGGCACAGGACTACACCATCTGGTGTTTGAGGCGGTGGATAACTCTATCGACGAGGCGCTGGCGGGATATTGCAGCGAGATCACGGTCACAATCCATGCTGATGAAACCATAACCGTCACTGACGATGGGCGCGGAATTCCCACCGGGATGATTCCTGAAGAAAACCGTTCCGCAGCCGAAGTCATCATGACTCAACTACACGCAGGCGGAAAATTTGACCAGAACTCCTACAAGGTCTCTGGCGGCCTGCATGGTGTGGGAGTGTCGGTGGTGAACGCGCTATCGTCCTACCTACGGCTGACCATTTACCGCGATGGGAAAATACATCGCCAGGAGTACGAAAGAGGTCTGGCCCGGGCCCCTCTCGCAGTGATAGGTGATACTGATCGGACCGGCACCGAAGTGCATTTTCGACCGGATTCGGAGATTTTCCCAGACCCGGTCATGCACCACGATATCCTGGCGCGGCGCCTGCGAGAGCTGTCTTTCCTGAATTTGGGCGTGCGCAACCGATTGATCGATGAACGCGCCGACATCGAAGATATCTTCGAGTACAAAGGGGGTATCGAAGCTTTTGTGGCGCATCTCAACCGCAAGAAAAGCGCGTTGCACCCAACTATCTGCTATATCCGTGCCGAACGCGATGGGATCCTGCTTGAGCTCGCCCTGCAGTGGAATGACTCTTATCAGGAAGCGGTTTTTTGCTATACCAATAATATCCACCAACGCGATGGCGGAACCCATATGGAAGGATTACGGGCAGCCATGACCCGTACCCTGGGGCGCTATATGGAGGAGTCAGGATTGGCGCGGCGCACCAAAATTGGGCTTCGAGGTGAGGATTGCCGAGAAGGCCTCACGGCAGTGCTTTCAATTAAGGTGCCGGACCCGAAATTTTCCTCGCAAACCAAGGATAAACTGGTCTCGTCGAGTGTGCGGGGCCCAGTAGAGTCACTGGTCAACGAACATTTGAGCACCTTTTTGCTTGAACGCCCCGCCGAGGCCCGGATGATTCTCGAGAAGATCTCCGATTCGGCCAGAGCCCGCGATGCGGCCCGCAAGGCCCGGGAGATGACTCGACGTAAGAGTGCTCTAGAAGTTGGAGGCTTGCCTGGTAAGCTAGCTGATTGTCAGGAGAAAGACCCAGTTCAGTGCGAGATTTACCTGGTAGAGGGGGATTCCGCAGGAGGGTCAGCCAAGCAGGCGCGGGATCGGCGCTTTCAAGCAATTTTGCCGCTCAAAGGCAAGATTCTAAACGTAGAAAAAGCCCGTTTCGACAAAATGTTGGCTTCAGAGGAGGTCGGCACGCTGATTACGGCGCTCGGCACCGGGATTGGTGTGGATGATTTTGATGTCAGCAAGTTACGTTACCACCGAGTCATTATCATGACCGATGCGGATGTAGATGGGTCACACATCAGGACCCTTTTGCTCACGTTTTTCTATCGCCAGATGCCCGAGCTGATTGAGCGCGGCCACGTTTATATCGCTCAGCCGCCGCTGTACAAGGTCACAGCCGGAAAAAAAGCAACCTATGTCAAAGATGACGAGGAGTTGCGTCGGATATTGCTGGACCTTGCCCTGGATGGCGCCGTGCTAACACCCGGGGATGGCAAAAGCGCTCCACTCGAAGGGGTGTCATTGCGAGCACTTTGCACCGAATATTTTTCGGTCGAGTCCGCCATCACACGCATGTCGCGGCGATACCAGACCGAGGTGCTGTGGGGGTTGGCTCGTCAGAAGCGCTTTCATGGAGCTGATGTTGCTGACCTGGAAAAACGAGAGTCGTTGGCTGGGGCGCTTGCAGAAGCGCTCAACAGCGGCGGTCGCTTGACCGGTGGGCCAACGTATCGTGTTTCGTGGGATTTGGAAGGGGCAACAGCAGTGCTCGTAGTGGACAGTGAGCGTCACGGGCGCTACCGGCAGAGTCGTTTTACCGTGGAATTTTTTGAGTCTACCGAATACGAGTCATTATCGGCACTTGGCGAGCGCTTGCGAGCTAATGTTGGATCAGCGCCGAAGGTGCGTCGGGGGCAGCGCGAGCAACGGGAGACAGGGTTCGCTGGAGCGCTTGCCTGGTTGATGAAAGAAGCGCGGCGCGGCCTTAGTATTCAGCGCTACAAGGGCCTGGGTGAAATGAACCCAGACCAGTTATGGGAGACCACGATGGACGCCAGCCAGCGCCGGTTATCGCAAGTCCATATTGAGGATGCAGTCAGCGCGGATGAAGTATTTACTGTGCTGATGGGTGACGAAGTAGAGCCACGGCGCAAGTTTATTCAGCACAACGCTTTTTCAGTAAATAACCTAGATGTATAACAATATGTTATAAATCAATTAGTTCAGTGTAATATCCGGGGCGCTGACAGGACAAACTGCGGAATATCGGTGTCGAAAGTGTTTCCGTCTTCAGCCAGCATTTTGTAGGTGCCGTGCATCGTGGCTACCGGAGTTTCAACGACTGTCCCGGAAGTGTAACGAAAACCTTCTCCTGGCTTCAGGGTAGGTTGTTCGCCCACTACCCCTTCCCCCTCAACTTCTTCAATACGGTTGTCTGCATCCGTAATAATCCAACGCCGCGATAGCAGTTTGGCCGAAATGGAGCCTCGGTTGACCAAGGTGATCGTGTACGCGAATACGTATCGATCTTTTTCAGGCTCGGAGTGGTCTGCCATATAGGACGTTTCCACTTCGATGTCGATTTCATAGGGGTTGCTCATGTAGGCATTCTCGGGTCAGGCTGGGTCACAGGGCACCGAGACGATGTTAACGTGTCTAGCCTCAAGGTGTACAGCGCTGAGACTCCCCCCCCAGATGCAACCGGTATCAAGGCCCAGGTAAGGGGGCTGGTTCACCAGGCCGCTGGCTGCCCAGTGGCCAAAGACCACCCGGTAGTGTGAAAGGCCGGGATTGGGAATATCAAACCACGCCCTGAGGCCAGACGGCGCAGCTGCAACGTCGTCCTTGTAATTCAGATCCAGGCATCCCTGTTGATCAATAACTCGCATACGGGTGAACGTGTTGGTGATGAACCGCAATCGCTCCCATCCTGACAACGTTGGATCCCAGCATCTTGGGGTGTCGCCGTACATCTGGCACAAGAAGTCTTCGCACTGCGCTCCACGCAGTGCATCACCCACTTCGCCCCCCAGAGCGATCGCTTGGTCGATCGTCCATTTTGGGTAAACACCGGCATGGACCATCACCGCGCTCAACTTAGGACAAACATGAATAAGTGATTGATTCTTAATGAAATTAACATACTTCGGTAAGCTCGGATGGGCGAGGATGTGATCGAGTTTTTCCACAGCTTTGGGTGATTGAACGCCTGTCGCAACAGCCAGGAAATGCAGGTCATGGTTGCCGAGCACGCTGACTACGCACGGCCCAAGGTCAATCAACCGGTCCAGCACTGCTAGAGAATCCGGCCCGCGCCCCACAAGGTCGCCAACCAGCCACAAGCGGTCAGCCTGTGAGTCAAAGCCTATGGTTTTAAGCAAGCGATCGAGCGCCACATCACAGCCTTGGATATCGCCTATGGCCCAGGTTGCCAATCTAGTTCCAGACCCGTGTCACTCTTCCAGCAGCAGTTTTTCCAACTCCCCAGAGTGCTCTGCCCCGGGCGCTGCGCCGTTGCCGATCTGCGCGCTTCTTTGCTGCAGGTACGTTTCTCGCAGGAACAGATATGGATCCACCTGCATCTGTAGTATTCGGTCAACTCCAAGCAGTCTTGAACGAAGATCTATTAACCGTAGGCCAAAACGAGCCACAGTAACCGTTAGGTTGTCCGGATCCCACAAAGGGTCCGCAATATAGAATTCCGGAATCTTGGCGATAGAGTCTCGCACTGTGCTGGGGCCCAAAAAAGGCAGGACTAGATAGGGCCCGCTGGGTACTCCCCACACAGCGAGCGTCTGTCCATAATCCTCTTCGTGAGGCGGTTTGCCCAGTGGCGTTGCAACATCTATAAGGCCAAAAAGCCCGATCGAGCTATTTAACAAAAAGCGATCGAGAGTTTGACGAGCCCGAGCTGGCTTGCCTTGCAGCAGGGCATTAATGAACGTGGTTGGCTCACGCAGGTTGTTGAAAAAATTACCAACCCCCCGGCGAACCGAGCTTGGAATGACGTATCGGTAGCCGGTAGCGAGTGGCCTGACCAGCGCTCGGTCGAAGACATCGTTGAATGCATACATTACCCGATTAAATGGCTCGAGCGGATCAGATGGGGGCGCGGCCCTCGCCGGGTGGGCTAAGGACAGCACTAAAATCACCATCAGTGCGTGCCTGAGGGGGCTGGCCCGGTCCAGAAAAATGCTTTGAGGGCTCAACGGCCCTGGCCTCGGAAGGCTCGGGCAAGTTCACCCACGTAGCGGGAAGCGCGCTGGCCAACCGAGTCAGGCGAGACCAATCGCGGTGTCAGCAGTCGCTGAAGATCTTCGAGGTGCCGGCTTTGTGCTTCAAAGCGAGCTTTCAGAGCGGCATGTTCCTGTTGTAGCCGTTGTAACTGGTTCAGCTTGTCTGAAGGCACTGTTTGTTCCGTCGTTTTTTTACCTGTAACGTGACTTGGGATGTCGGTGTCACTAGCTCTAGACGTGACACTTCGTGTGGACCCCGGTTCTCCGAATACGCGGATAAGATCGGTGATATCGAACAGATAACGAGGTCTCCCACCAGGGTCTTGGCGTTGGAAAGGGGTCAGGTGACCCTTTTTGACCCGTCGCCGGATCGTGTTGGTCGATATCCCGAAAAGGCGACCGGCCTCGGTGATACTGATGCGGCTGCGATGACGGGGTGATGCATCCGGGGTCATATTATGATGACCTCGAGAAGCAATTTGGCACGCCGTTTGGTGCCGATCGAGCCGCTATAAAGCATAACGCCAGTATACGTGACGGGGCTAAGGCTGGGTAAGGGTTTCAAGTGCGCTTTACAATCAGAGGGAGCTTTGTCCTGTGAGCGCTTTCAGATTTGGTCAGAATACCCATCGATGAAAAGGCAACTGTGTATTCTGGCGACCCTCGCTCTGGCGGGTGGATTACTCTTGTCGGCAGCGGCTCAAGCCAACCCTGCTCAGGAAACCCTGGCCCTGGCGCTAAAGGCCTATGTCGATCGTCAGCGGCTGGCAGGGCCGTTACCGAATCTGGCGATTTCTAAGGCGATCGAGGTGCAGGATTTTCTGGTGATGAATCTAGCGCCAGACTACGGTTCGGTAGCCGGATATCAGCGGGACAGCGGTCCCGGCGGTGCGCTGCTCAGCACTGTATTGCTGGAAAATATGTTTACCTCCAGTGGTGCGACGCTTCACCGCGCGCGTGACTGCAACCAGTCGGTTGAGCTCGAACTGCTGGTGCGGGTAGGTTCGGAACGGATCAACAAGGCAGATACCTTAGCGGCCGTGGCAGCTCAGATCTCTGAAGTACTGCCTGCCGTTGAAGTTCGCGACCAACTGCTTGTGGCTACGCAACGTTTGGATTCCGCGGCCTTGATCGCCATCAATGGTGGGGTGCGGTACTTGGTGCTCGGGCAGCCGCTTGTGGTTCCATCATCGGTGACGGTAGACGACTGGGCGGGGGTCTTCGCTGGGCATCTTTTCGGAAAGGATGGGAAAACCGTCAGCCACGGCAACGGGCTGGTTACCGGTACAGACCCATTACAGGCTGTGCTTGAGCTCAAGCAACTATTGCAAAAAAGGGGTCGATTTCTTAAGGCTGGAGACTTGCTGGCGTTAGGATCGATTGGACCCGCTGTGGAGCCGGATACCAATGGCCGCTTCGAAGCTAGTTTCGAGACACCCTTTGGCAGCGGCCGAGTGGTGTTTGCGCTACGCTAGCGGCCAAGGCAAGGGCGCTACTAGTTGTGGCCAGTGAGCCAGGCGTTGGCACGGCTCACATCGTTCTCGTTGAGATCACCTGACAAGCGTTCCAGTTGCAGCATTTGCATGATGTATACGTAACGCTCTTTCGTGTAATCGCGTTCTGCCCGAAAAAGGTCGCGTTGAGCATCCAGAACAGCAATATTGGTGGTCAGGCCAGCGGCGAAACTTTCTTCTTTACCCAGCAACGCGTTTTCCCCTGCCCGAACCGCCTCGGCCAGTGCAGCCACCCGGCGCAGCCGACTCTTGATCCCAAGAAAAGTCTGGCGGGTCTCCCGACGGATGTCTCGGGATGCTGCCTCGTAATCAGCGCGGGCCGCGTTGCGGTTTTCGGCTGCCTCGCGCACTCGGGCGTTGACCAGCCCCCCCTGGTAAAAGGGGATGTTGACCGAAAGCATTATTCGCGCCGACGTGTCGTCGCCTAAGACGGTATCACTGTAATTTCCTGATAATTGCAGGCCCACGTCGGGCAAGCGTTGCGCTTGTTGTCGGGTGATCTCGAGCGATGAAAGTGATATCCCCAGAGATTTTGCCTTGAGGGTTCGGTTGTCATTGAGTGCGCGTGCCACCCATTGTTCCGCGTCATCCGGTTGGGGCGGTGTCAGCTGGGCCGTTTTCGCTAAAGGATGTAATTCACCCATATCCTCACCGACTAGCGCAATTAGAACCTGGCGGGCGTCGTCCAACAGTTTCTCTGCCTCAATGGTGTCGGCCACGGCATTTTCATACCGAGCGCGTGCATCAAACAGGTCGGTCCGGGTACCCAGGCCGACTTCAAGACGCTGATCCGCCAGTTCGAGTTGGCGACCGATCGCGCGCTGGTTGCTTTGGGATAGCTCAACATTATCCTGCATTGCAAGCACCGAGAAGTAGGCATTGACGGTGCGAATGATCAGGGACTCGGTCGCAACCGCGAATTCAAGTGCTGCTTGTTCGGTTTGCTGATCCGCCTGCTTCACTGCCACCGAACTGGCGCGGTTATATAGTGTTTGTGAAAGCGCAACGGACGCAGAGGTCGCATCAAGACGGTCCGTTGATGCGCTGGTAAGGGCGCCCGCTGCTGTTAACTGTGGTCTCAAGGCGGCTCGGGACAAGGGGAGGATTTCGGCCGCCGCATCGTGACGGTAACCTTCAGCTGCAAAAACCGGGTCGCTGGCCTTGGCCAGCCGGTATACGGTGACCAGGTCAGCGAAATTTATCGTTGCGGCATCATCGGTTGATACCGCTGCGACTGCTGTAACTTCTATTGGGCTGGTGTCCTGTATTTGAGCCTGGGTTTGGGTTTGCGCAATGTCGTCAGTGTTTGTGCCGGCAGTGCCGAGCAGGGGCACTTTGAGTACCTGTCCGGTATAAATGATTGGGTCGGCGCCAAGATCGTTTTCATCAATCAGCTCAGCGCAGGGCACTCGAAAAAACTCCGCGATCTCGCACGGCGTATCGCCCGATTGGACAGTGTAGACCGCGTTTTCCTGAGCGTTAACCGAAGCAATGCTGAGGATACTGGCAGATACCAGTAAGCCCGGTAGATGCAGCAGTTGGACTGGTTTCATGAGTTGGGTACCGACGCGCATCAGAACTCAAAAGCGCGCTTTGGGGGTGTGTTGATCAACGGCGCCACATGGGTATCGAAAAGAGATCGGCGTGACAAGGCACCATCGGCGTCTCGAAAGATGATTATGGCTTCCATAATTGGATCCTGTCCAACCACTGCAACCAAGCGACCATTTTTCGCCACGGCCTTTTCAAACGCAGGTGGAATTTCAGGAACGGAACCCGTCAGCAGAATAGCGTCCCATGTGGACCCCGGCTTCCAGCCATCCGCCGCGTCTCCTTCCTCAAGAGTGACCGTGTTAATACCTGTTTTTCTCAGACGTTGTGCTGCGCCTTTCAGGAAATCACTATGGATATCAACGCTAGTCACCGTTTTGGCACAGTGCGCCAATAATGCGGTCATGTAACCCGTGCCGGTTCCGATTTCAAGAATGGATTCACCTCCAGTTAGAGCCAGGGTCTGCAGCAGCCTTGCTTCAAGCCTGGGCTCCATCATGGTTTGGCCGTGGCCGATAGGTATCTGAATATCTGCAAACGCCAGATCCCCGTATCCGGCAGGGACAAAATCTTCGCGGTGAAAGTCCTGCAGCGTTGACAACACCCAAGAATCCAGTACCTCCCAGGTCCTGATCTGTTGTTCGATCATATTAAAGCGCGCGCGTTCAATATCCATTGGGTCAACCATACAAGGCGATAGAAAACGCTAAAAGTCTAGCACGCTGGATCGTGTTTTCGACGACTCCTGAATTGAAATACCAAGACCTGATATGCCTCAGTAAAACATCTTGCACGGCCAGCCGACGCCACGGCGCTGGTCGCGGCCAGGACTGCGCCGCCCACTGTTAAGGATTGCAGTAGCCGACGCCTTCGGGTATCGGATACAGTGGGCGTACTTGACATAGGGTTCTCCTGACTAAACGGTTAACTGGGGTGGCCGCAATTACGCCTGGCTAACTTCAGGCCAATCCAGACTCTGGCCGGTGGCAAGATGAAACCGTCTAGATCTCCACACAGCATCTCCATACAGCGCAACTCGGTCTTGATATGAAGATGACCCTCTATCTAATTGTCGATCCGATGTGTAGCTGGTGTTGGGGATTCAGGTCGGCCTGGCAAGCATTGCGGGACGAATTGCCATCATCGGTTCAGATCATCGATTTGATGGGCGGCTTAGCGCAAGACACGGACCAGCCGATGGATGCTCCGACTCGTCAGTATGTTCAAAACGCTTGGCGCGCCGTCGCCAGTCGGACCGGCGCCCTGTTTAATTTCGAGTTCTGGGAGACGTGCAAGCCGCGTCGCACTACTTATCCGGCTTGCCGGGCCGTGATAGCGGCAGGGTTGCAGGACCGATGTGTCCGATCAACTATGTATGAGGCGATACAGCGTGGGTACTTCCTTGAGGCCCGCAACCCTTCTGATGCCGATACCCTGATCGCGATAGCCCATCAAATTGGAATCGATAGTGGGCAATTTGCCCGTGACCTCACGGCGCCGCAGACACAAAAGACCTTTGCCGATGAATTAGCAACAGTGCGCACTTTTGGTGTGACCGGATTTCCTACCGTCATCTGGTGCTGTGAGGACGATGAGGGTAATTCCCGCTATGGTCTTTTGTGTGCTGGATATACGGATGCTGATAGTTTGCGCGCGCGCTGGGCCGAATTGATCTGCTGAGCACGGTTTGGCCCCCGGATAGTGATCTTGCTCCCGATTTTCGTCAACGCGGCTTTTCTGAGCCAGATAACGGCTGTTTATTAGGATATAGGATTGACCCTCGCGGTGGCGCTCCCCTATACTGCGCGGCCCTTTGTTGCAGTGCAAATAACCCACCGGGGGCAATATACGTTTGGCCCCGGGGCTCAGCCGAGGTTTCCGGCACCCAGATGGCAGCAGCGTGCAAAGCCCAGGCGGAAACGCCCGTCGGCAAAACTCCCTGGCGGATTCTTGGCGTCGCGGTCATTGCGGTTGGCGGTGTAGTCGTGCTGTTAGCGCTGTTGACACAAGGGCAGGCACGCTCGGCACTACTGGGTGGTAGCGCTGGGCTGTTGGCAAGTGTGTACGCCGTTTGGCGGGTCTACGCGTCCCCAGCCGATGCATCGGCCGAGAGGGTGTTGCTCAACCTGTACCGAGCGGAATTTGGCAAATTGGTGATTACCGGCGCTCTATGCGCGCTGGCATTCGCATTGATAAAGGATCTGGCGATTGCAGGTTTCCTGACAGGACTGGTGACAGCCTTGCTCGCGGCAACCCTCGGGGCGATCACTGTACAAAGTAGCGACACTGCGCCACCAGCAGGTGGCCGAAAAGGCAATTAGCGACACTTAGCGACACATAGACATGGCAAGCGAAGCGCCGACCACCACCGAATATATTAAACACCATCTGCAGAACCTGACTTTCGGCCAGGATCCGACGGACGGTACCTGGGTTTTGGCCCATAGCGCTGCCGACGCCAAAGCGATGGGGTTCTGGGCAATCCATCTCGATACCATGTTTTGGTCGGTATTGCTCGGAGCCTTGTTCCTGTGGAGTTTTCGAAAAGCGGGGCAACGCGCAAGCGCACAGACCCCCCATGGTTTTCTCAACTTCGTCGAGTGGATCGTCGAGTTCGTGGACGATAACGTTCGCGGATCGTTTTCCCACAAGAGCGATCTGGTCGCCCCGCTGGCCCTGACGCTGTTTGTCTGGGTGCTACTGATGAACACCATGGACTTAGTGCCGGTTGACTGGATTCCCCAGATCGCTCACCTGATGGGGATCGAATACATGAAGGTGGTACCTACCACTGATCCGAACGCGACCTTCGGTATGGCGCTGGGCGTATTCGTGCTGACACTGTTCTATAGTATCAAGATGAAAGGCCTGGGCGGGTTTGCCGCTGAGCTCACCATGCAGCCTTTTCAGGCACGCAACCCGATCCTCAAAATTCTGTTCGTGCCGGCGAATTTCTTCCTTGAGTTCGTCAGTTTGATATCCAAACCCCTATCGCTGTCACTGCGCCTGTTCGGCAACCTGTTTGCCGGGGAGATGATTTTTATCCTGATCGCACTATTGTTTTCTGGCGGTGCGGTACTGGCAGTCGCCGGGGGGGTGTTGCAATGGGCGTGGGCAGTGTTCCATATACTGATCGTATTGCTGCAGGCATTCATCTTTATGACACTGACTATTGTGTATTTGGAGATGGCCCATAGCCATCACTAGTTTTCTTTATTCGGTTTATATCTGACCTAACCTGACAACTTCCTACAGGAGAAACTCATGGAAATAGCTCTACTCTACGTTGCCGGTGCGGTGCTGCTCGGCCTTGCCGGCGTAGGCGTTGGCGTAGGCGTTGGTGTTTTGGGCGCCCGCTTTCTTGAGGGTATTGCCCGCCAGCCTGAATTGTTGCCGATGCTTCGCACCCAGTTCTTTATTGTGATGGGCCTCGTCGATGCTATCCCGATCATCGGTGTAGCGATCGCGCTGTACATCATGTTCGCCGTCGTAGGCGGCTGACCACCAGTGACAGGGTACGGGCTATGAACATCAACCTGACGCTGATCGGTCAGAGCATTGCTTTTGTCATTTTCGTCTGGTTCTGCATGAAATTCGTCTGGCCGCCGATTATCTCGGCGCTCAACGAAAGAAAGACCAAGATCGCTGATGGCTTGGCTGCAGCTGAAGAAGGGCAACGGGAAAAAGCCAGAGCCCAGGAACACGTTGCACAGGTAACCACTGAAGCCAAGGAACAGGCGCAGGAGATCATCCGCCGAGCAGAACGCCGCGAGGTTGAGATGATCGAAGAAGCCAAGGGCAATGCCCGGGCCGAAGGCGAACGTATTTTGGTTGCTGCCCGTAGTGAGATCGAGAAAGAGGCCAACCTGGCGCGTGAGTCTCTGCGGGGGCAGTTAGCCACGCTGGCAGTGGCCGGTGCATCACGGATTTTGGCCCGCGAGGTTGATTCCAGCGCCCATGCGCAGATGCTAGATGACCTGACGGCCGAACTGTAACGCACACCAATCCAACGAATTCACAGCCACCGTGTCAGAAATATCCAGCATTGCCCGCCCCTACGCCCAGGCTGTGTTTGAGCTGGCCCGGGACTCTGGCGACTATGCACGTTGGTCGGAGGTCTTGCACGCATTAGCCGAGATAGCGATTCAGCCACAGGTGAGCACTCTTTTCTCCCACCCACGCGTGGCCCGTGAAGAGATTGCCACAATCCTGATCGACAGCTGCGGTGGACTGCTGGATGATGCTGGCAGAAACCTGGTGCGGCTGTTGGCCCGCAATCGACGGCTTGACGCGCTTAGCGCGGTTGCAGAGCAGTACGAACTGTTACGAGCCGACGCAGAGCGCACGGTCCAGGCACATCTTGAGAGCGCGCTCGCAGTACCCGACGAGCACCGTCAGCGTATTACCCAGGCTCTGGAAAAGCGGCTGGGTCGACGTGTGGAGTTGACAGTCAGCACAGATGAATCACTGATTGGCGGCGCAGTGATCCGCGCTGGCGATCTTGTTATTGACGGCTCAGTTCGGGCCCGGCTCGAGAAATTGGCAGCTGCAGTTGGCGCCTGATCCAGGCGCTGCCAGCGGCTTCACGAGGAATTAAAAAATGGCTATGCAACTGAACCCCTCCGAAATCAGTGAACTGATCAAGGAACGGATAAAGGATTTTGATGCCGGAGCTGAGGCACGTACCGAAGGTACCGTGGTCAGTCTTACTGACGGGATTAGCCGTGTGCATGGCCTGGCTGACGCTATGCAGGGTGAGATGTTGGAGTTTCCCAACGACACCTTCGGTCTGGCGCTTAACCTCGAGCAGGACTCGGTGGGTGCCGTAATACTTGGAGACTACGAGCATATCGTCGAAGGTGACACGGTCAAATGCACCGGACGAATCCTCGAGGTGCCGGTAGGCACAGGCTTGCTCGGACGCGTTGTGGATTCGCTTGGTCAAGCCATTGACGGCAAGGGCCCGATTGAGTCGGAAACCACCTCGCCGATCGAGAGCATCGCGCCGGGCGTCATCACCCGCCAGTCAGTATCTGAGCCGGTGCAGACTGGCCTGAAGGCCATCGACTCGATGGTGCCGATCGGCCGCGGCCAGCGTGAACTTATCATCGGCGATCGCCAAACCGGCAAAACCGCGGTAGCGATTGATACCATCATCAACCAGAAGGGCACGGGCATTAAGTGTATTTATGTCGCTATCGGCCAAAAAGCATCCTCGGTAGCCATCGTGGTCAACAAGTTAGAAGAGCACGACGCGATGGCGCACACCATCGTAGTTTCGGCATCGGCAGCCGAGTCTGCAGCTATGCAGTACATCGCTCCGTACTCCGGGTGCGCCATGGGCGAGTATTTCCGCGATCGCGGCGAAGATGCCCTGATTATTTACGATGACCTGACCAAACAGGCCTGGGCATACCGGCAGGTTAGCCTCCTGCTGCGTCGACCGCCAGGCCGCGAGGCTTACCCGGGCGATGTTTTTTACCTGCATTCACGATTACTCGAGCGGGCCGCGCGTATCAACGCAAAGGAAGTAGAGAAGCGTACCGGAGGCGAAGTTAAGGGCAAGACCGGATCGTTGACGGCGCTGCCCATTATTGAAACCCAGGCAGGTGATGTATCAGCCTTCGTGCCTACCAATGTGATCTCAATCACTGATGGTCAGATCTTCCTCGAGACGGACCTGTTTAACGCCGGTATTCGTCCTGCGATTAATGCCGGCCTGTCGGTTTCCCGGGTCGGCGGTGCAGCCCAGTGCGGCCTGATCAAGAAACTCGGCGGCGGCATTCGCCTCGCACTGGCACAGTACCGTGAACTGGCAGCCTTCTCTCAGTTTGCTTCTGATCTTGACGAAGCGACCCGCAAACAGCTCGAACGGGGTGAGCGCGCGACTGAACTGATGAAACAGAAACAGTACTCGACCATGTCGGTAGCGGAAATGGCGGTCAGCCTTTTCGCAGTTAACGAGGGTTACGTCGATGACGTTGAGACTCGCAAAGTCGTGGAGTTTGAGCAGGCGATGCAGAGTCACATGAAGAGCCAGTGCAGCGATTTCATGGACGAGCTGAATCGTGATCAGGCCTATAACGACGAAGTCGTTGCCAAATTGCACGACGCGCTGAAGGACTTCAAGACCAACGGAAGCTGGTAAGCGTTCAGGCTAACTCGCGGAGCAGCACGATATGGCAGCCGCCAAGGAAATCCGGACCAAGATCAAGAGTATCCAGAATACTCAGAAGATCACAAAAGCGATGCAGATGGTCGCTGCGAGCAAGATGCGTCGCGCCCAGGAGCGGATGAATCAGGCTCGTCCCTATGCCGGGAAGATGCGTAACGTGATGGCGCACCTGGCGCAGGCCAACCTTGAGTATAAGCACAGCTATACCAAGACTCGCGAAGTCAAGCGTGTGGGTTTCATCATAGTTTCCAGTGATCGGGGCCTTTGTGGCGGCCTCAACATCAATCTGTTTCGGCAAGTGATCAATGCGATGACCGAGTGGCAGGATAAAGGTGTTGACATCGATGTGACCGTCATCGGTAGCAAAGGCCTGGGGTTTTTTAAACGCCTGGGTGTGAACATCGTCTCGGAGGCGGCCCATCTTGGTGACAAGCCGCAGTTGGCCGAACTGATTGGCGCGATGAAGATTATGATGGACGCGTTTACCGATGGCCGTATTGATCGGCTGTTTTTAGCGCACAATGTTTTTGTCACCACCATGACGCAGCAGCCCCGGGTCGACCAGTTGATTCCAGTTGCGGCATCCGAGCCGGACGAGCGCCTCGAGCAGCACTGGGATTACCTCTACGAGCCGGATGCCCGCGAGGTAGTTGATGCGCTGATGATGCGCTACGTCGAGTCGCTGATCTACCGCGGCGTGGTTGAGAACATTGCTTGCGAGATGGCGGCGCGAATGGTGGCGATGAAGTCTGCGTCTGATAACGCGGGCAACCTGATTGAAGAGTTGCAGCTGGTCTATAACAAGGCGCGCCAGGCAGCCATTACCCAGGAAATCTCTGAAATTGTTGGCGGCGCAGCGGCGGTTTAGCGCTCGATCCTGCCCAGGAAAAGACAAGGAACCTTTACGAGGAAACATGCTATGAGCACCGGCAACATCGTTGAAATTATCGGCGCTGTGGTGGACATCGAGTTCCCACGCGGGTCGGTACCGCGGGTATACGATGCCCTCAATGTCAGCGAAACGGGCCTGACACTGGAAGTCCAGCAACAACTGGGTGACGGCATTGTGCGAAGCATTGCCATGGGATCAAGTGACGGCTTGAAACGCGGGCTGGAAGTCAGCAATAGCGGGGCGCCGATTACGGTGCCGGTGGGCGAAAAAACCCTGGGCCGGATCATGGACGTGTTGGGTAACCCGGTAGACGATGCAGGCCCGGTCGAAAGCACCCAGCATTTGCCGATTCATCGCAAGGCCCCGGGATACGCGGACCAGTCGCCCACAGTCGACATTCTTGAAACTGGCATCAAGGTAATCGACCTGATTATGCCGATCTCTAAGGGTGGCAAGATCGGCCTGTTTGGTGGTGCCGGTGTGGGCAAGACCGTTACGATCATGGAACTGATCAACAATATTGCTAAGGAACATTCGGGTTTGTCGGTGTTTGCCGGCGTGGGCGAGCGGACTCGTGAAGGCAATGACTTTTATCATGAGATGAAAGAGTCAGGCGTGCTCAACAAGGTCGCTATGGTTTTTGGCCAGATGAACGAGCCACCGGGCAACCGCTTGCGTGTTGCCTTGACTGGATTGACGATATCCGAGCATTTCCGCGACGAAGGTCGGGACGTGCTGCTGTTTGTAGACAACATCTACCGTTACACCCTTGCTGGTACCGAGGTTTCGGCGCTGCTTGGTCGTATGCCGTCCGCTGTGGGCTATCAGCCGACGCTGGCGGCTGAGATGGGAGTACTGCAGGAGCGGATTACGTCGACTCGCACCGGCTCGATCACCTCGTTCCAGGCTGTGTACGTGCCAGCTGATGACCTGACCGATCCTTCACCTGCGACGACCTTCGCGCATCTAGATGCAACGCTGGTGTTATCCCGCCAGGTTGCTGAGCTCGGTATTTACCCGGCGGTGGACCCGCTTGATTCGACCAGCCGGCAACTGGATCCATTGGTTGTCGGTCAGGAGCACTATGATACTGCTCGGGCCGTGCAGGGCACCCTTCAGCGCTACAAGGAACTGCGAGATATCATCGCAATTCTAGGCATGGACGAGCTATCGGAGGAAGATAAGCAGGCGGTGACCCGGGCCCGTAAGATTCAACGGTTTCTGTCACAGCCCTTTTTCGTCGCCGAAACTTTCACCGGCTCACCCGGCAAGTTTGTGTCTCTCAAGGACACGATCCGTGGGTTCCAGGGCATCATTGATGGCGAGTACGATGATATCCCGGAACAGGCTTTCTATATGGTCGGCGGCATCGAAGAAGCGATCGAAAATGCCAAAAGCGTCACCTGATCAGGACCATAGGCAAGAGCAATGGCCAACACCATCAAAGTCGATATCGTCAGCGCTGAAGAAGAAGTCTGGTCCGGTGAAGGCACCATGGTGTTTGCGCCAGCCGAAATGGGTGAAATCGGGATTGCACCTCAGCATGCACCGTTACTGACCCGCCTCAAGGCTGGCGAAGTACGGGTGCAACAGGAGTCCGGCGAAGAAGAGTTCTTTTTTGTCTCCGGCGGTATGCTCGAGGTGCAGGGCCACTTGGTTACCGTATTGTCGGACACCGCGCTGCGCGCTCATGACCTGGACGAGGCCGCCGCGCTGGAAGCACAGCGCCGCGCCGAGCAGGCGATGAGCGATCGTAGCAGTGAGATGGATCTTGCCAAAGCCAAAGCGGAACTGATCCAGGCCGCCGCGCAACTTCGGGCTATCCAGAAATTGCGCGGCAAGGGTCGAGGCTGATACGCCCGACTGGGCAGCACCGTACCGAGCAGATTCCATGTCGCAGCAGGTTGGCGTCAACAAGATGGTATCGATTGCTTACACCATCCGTGATGGATTGGGTAATATCGCCGAGCATAGTGGCCTGCCTATCTCTTATGTGCACGGTGTCCAGAGCAACCCCCTGTTTCCACAGATCGAGTCAGCGCTTGAGGGCTTGGCGGTGGGCGAGACTGCTGAGGTGTTCCTGACCGCCACCCAGGCGTTTGGCCCGCATGATCCGGGCCTGACCTTTTCGGACGATATCGACAATGCGCCTGAAGAACTACGCTATGTGGGCGCCGAACTCGACGCCGAGAACGAACAGGGTGAGCCCATGCATTTCAGGGTGACCCGCGTCGATGACGGGCAGATCATTATTGACGGCAATCACCCGCTCGCGGGACAAGACATTACCTTCATCGTACGTGTGACCGAAGTGCGCGATGCCACACCTGTGGAGCTGGCGGCCCAGGCCCAGCAAAGCATTCACTGAATTTGTTTTTTGCACACCTAGTGTCCCATCCCGCAGTGATTGCAGTAATATTCTTCTTATGACGCTCGAAGTTATCGTACTCGCAGCCGGCAAAGGCAGCCGCATGCGCTCTGCCTTGCCTAAGGTGCTGCATCGCCTTGCCGGACGGCCCCTGCTGGATCATGTCCTGCGCACCGCGGTGTTGCTGGAACCGGCGCGCATCCACGTGGTTTGTGGCTATGGTGCACAGGCAGTGCGTGAACAGCTCGGTGAATCGGGCAATATCAACTGGGTTGAACAGGTCGAACAACTGGGAACTGGCCATGCCGTTAGCCAGGCTCTGCCCCATATCTCACCCGGGGCAACGATACTGGTGCTGTACGGCGACGTGCCCTTGGTGCGCGAAAACACACTGAACACTCTGGTTACTGCGGCCGGGTCTGGCGGTTTAACGCTGTTGACCGCCGAGCTGAGCGATCCCACCGGGTATGGTCGAATCGTCCGTGATGAGCGCGATAAGGTCATCGCGGTCGTTGAAGAGTGTGATGCTAGTGAGGCTGAGCGCGCGATCCTTGAAATTAATACTGGTTTCATGGCGGGCCCCGCCGAACAGTTTAGCGCCTGGCTTAGCGAAGTCGACAACGTTAATCGCCAGGGCGAGTATTACCTGACCGATGTTGTTGGCTGCGCTGCCCGCTCTGGAGTAACGGTTAGCAGTGTAAGCTGCGCTGATCCAGCAGAGATTAACGGTATCAATAGCCGGGGAGAACTGGCCCAAGCCGAGCGATTTTTTCAGTTGCGCCAGGCCGACTCACTTATGAGTGCCGGGCTGACCCTGTATGATCCGGCACGCTTTGACCTGCGCGGCCAACTGAGTTTTGCCGACGATTGTGAAATCGATGTCAACGTAGTGTTTGAGGGAACAGTGACTTTAGGTTCAAAGGTTCGTGTTGGCCCGAATTGTCAGATCATCGACAGCGAGATTGGCGATGGTGTCGAGGTGCGAGCGAGCAGTGTTATTGAGGGGGCGAAGATAGCGGCTAACTGCACGATCGGGCCGTTTGCTCGCCTGAGACCTGGGACAACGCTGGCGACCGGCGCCCGCGTGGGCAATTTTGTCGAAACCAAAAACGCAGCCCTGGGGAAAGACAGCAAGGCCAGTCACCTGGCCTATGTGGGTGATGCACAGGTCGGTCAGCGGGTAAACATTGGTGCTGGCGTGATTACCTGCAATTACGATGGCGCCAACAAGCACCAGACCCACATTGGTGACGATGCTTTTATCGGCTCGAACACTTCACTGGTTGCGCCGGTGACGGTGGGTGACGGTGCAACCATTGGTGCCGGCTCTGCTATCAGCGGTGATATACCTCCCGGCCAGCTGGCCCTGACCCGTGCTGACCAAAAGACCCGGGACAATTGGCAGCGCCCGCAAAAGAAAAAAGACTGAATGCATTCATATCTGCCCGACGGCAACAGGCTCGTCATCGAAAAACAATGACTCGGGGAAAGACGCTATGTGCGGGATAGTCGGTGCGGTAAGAAACTGTGACGCCAGCGGTTTTTTGCTTGAGGGATTGCGCCGTCTGGAGTATCGCGGTTATGACTCGGCCGGCGTCGTCATTATCAACCGGGACGGTGATCTGGAGCGCGCTCGTACAGTAGGCAAGGTTGCCGAACTTGAGCAGGCGTTGAACCAGGCTCCGCTGGTGGGGATGACGGGTATTGCCCATACTCGCTGGGCCACACACGGCGGTGTCACCGAACCCAACGCCCATCCACATATCTGTAACGGCACCCTGGCGTTGGTCTGCAACGGAATCGTCGAGAATCACGAGACTCTCCGACAAAAGCAACGGGAAGCGGGCCTGGCGTTCACTTCACAAACTGATACTGAGGTCGTGGTACACCAGGTGTACCTGCATCTGCAAAATGGCCTGGACCTTGCTGACGCTGTGCGCGCAACTATGAAAGAACTTGAGGGCAGTTTCGCCCTTGCGGTTGTGCATGCCGGTGAGCCAGATCGGTTGGTTGCGGCTCGACAGGGCCCCCCTTTGCTGCTGGGCCGCACCGACGACGAGTCTTTTATCGCGTCCGATATTAATGCCCTGCTTCCTGTGACGCGCCAGTATCAGGTGCTAGAGAACGGTGACGTTGTCGACCTGCGGGGTGCGAACTGCCTGATTAAAGACCGCACAGGTGCTGTGGTCGATCGATTGGTGCATACCAGCTCCCAGTCAGGCGATGGTGCTGATCTGGGCGAGTATCGTCATTTCATGCAAAAGGAAATTCATGAACAGCCCCGCGCCGTGGCTGACACGCTGGAAGGTCGATTACAGGGTGATCAGGTGCTGGAAGAGGCTTTCGGTCGCGAGGCCCCCAGGATTTTCGACGCCACGCGCCAGGTACGCATTATCGCCTGTGGCACCAGCTACCACGCGGGGCTCGTGGCGCGACACTGGCTGGAATATGTTGGAGTCCCTTGTGAGGTGGAGGTCGCGAGCGAATACCGCTACCGTCGACATGCGTCTCGTGAAGGCACTTTGGTGGTTACTATTTCTCAATCCGGCGAAACCGCCGATACCCTGGCGGCGCTTGAAGAAGCCAAACGCCAGGGAGTAGCGGGCTCCCTGGTTGTCTGCAACGTACCCGAGTCTTCCTTGGTGCGCGAGTCCGATCTGGCTTTCATGACCCATTGTGGCCCGGAGATAGGAGTGGCCTCGACCAAGACCTTTGTCAGCGCAATGACGGGCTTGTTACTGCTGGCACTGGCGCTATCGCGACGCCAGGGTTTCGACTCGGGGTTCGAGGCCCACGTGGTTGATCAGATCCGCACGCTGCCAGCAGCCCTGGAGTCGGCGCTTGGTATGGAGGATGACATCGCCAATATGGCCCAGGCTTTTGGCGACAAGCAGAACGCACTGTTCCTGGGGCGGGGCGCACATTTCCCTATTGCGATGGAAGGCGCGCTCAAACTCAAGGAGATCTCCTACATCCATGCCGAGGCTTACGCTGCCGGGGAACTTAAACACGGCCCCCTGGCGCTGGTCGATGAGAGAATGCCGGTAGTCGCTGTGGCGCCCAATGATCTTCTGATCGAGAAACTGAAATCAAATCTTGAGGAAGTGCGCGCACGCGGCGGCAGACTGTACCTCTTTGCCGATCCGGCATCAGGCTTGATCGAAAGCGAGGATGTTCAGGTGCTGCATGTGGCGCCGGTGGACAGCGCCATCGCACCGATTATCTACACCGTTCCTCTGCAGTTGCTTTCATACCATGTTGGCCTGATCAAGGGTACCGATGTGGACAAGCCGCGTAACCTCGCCAAATCGGTCACGGTGGAATAAAACCACATGCATGAAGGCCGCGCCCCAACCTGATTGCAGTGCCAATGAAGCGTTATCCTCCCGAACTCTTTTCCAGTGAAGAACTGCAAGATGCTGTCGAGGTAGCCGAACTGGTCAAGTTTGCCTCGATTCATCCGGTGGATGGAACGCTTTGCGATCCGGTATTCGCCCCTTTCGTATGCGCCCATCGTAACGAGCCGGCGATTTTTTGCGGTCATCTGATGCGGTCCAATCCATTGCTGGAGATACTCTCCGGCGGGTCCTTGGCCTGCCGACTGGTCTTTCAGGCCGCCGACGGTTATATCTCCCCCTCGGTGTACGCGGAAAAACCGAAAAGCGCCAAGGTGGTGCCGACCTGGAATTATGTCGCCTGCCAGTTCTACGGAGCGCTCGAAAAAGTCCCCGACCGCGAGTTGCTCGATCTGCTGGCACACCAGGTAAGCGTTTTTGAACAATCCCAGGGTTCCGACTGGAAACTCGAAGATGCCCCTGCCGATTACCTGAAGCAGATGGCCAGCGGGGTATTCGGTATCCGCTTCATATCGGAGCGTTGCCGGGCGCACAAGAAAATCAGTCAGAACCGCCCGTCAGATCGAAGCGCGATAATCGCCTGGACGCAAACCCTGCACACCCCATTCAAGTCACTAGCCCACTGGATGACCGACAGTGGCGATACTTGATTGTGAAAACGACTCAATGAGCAACTCCCACGATGCAGCAGGCATCATGGTTTTGACCACCGGCGAACCTGCTGGTGTGGGGCCGGAACTCGTGGTGCAACTGCTGCAGCAGCAAGTCACTGGCCCGCTGTGCATTGCTGGCGACCCGGACCTACTGCTGGAGCGTGCGGCCCTTTTGGGTTTGCCCTTGGCGCTAAGTAGTGACACGCTGGCTGCGCCTGGTGGCGAGGCGGCCGTGCTGCCGGTTAGCCTGAAAATCTCATCGCAGCCAGGTCAATTGGATGTCACCAACGCGCTTTATGTGGTCGAGATGCTCGAGCGCGCTACTGATGGTTGCCTTAAAGGTGAGTTTGCGGGCTTGGTCACGGGCCCGGTACAAAAAAGCCTGCTGATTGAAGCAGGCAACGACTTCATAGGCCATACCGAGTTTCTTGCCAAACGCGCTGGCGTAAAAACCCCGGTGATGATGCTGGCGAACGACCACCTGCGTGTCGCATTAGTCACGATCCATATGCCGTTGGCCGAAGTTGCCTCCGCACTCACCCGCGAGCGCCTGGAGGGGGTCCTGCGCGTGGTCGATACGGATTTGCGTATGCGCTTTGGTATAGCAACACCAGCAATCGGGGTCTGTGGCCTTAATCCCCATGCTGGCGAAGCTGGGCACCTGGGCCAAGAGGAGATTGAAGTCATCATCCCGGTACTTCAAGCGTTGCGTGCACAGGGCTTGGATCTACGCGGCCCCTTGCCGGCCGACACTGCATTTACCCAAGACTCTCTTAAAGGTCTGGATGTGGTGGTCGCGATGTTCCACGACCAGGGCCTACCGGTGATCAAGCACACGGGCTTTGGTAGCGTCGTGAATATAACCTTGGGCCTGCCCTTTGTGCGCACCTCGGTCGATCATGGCACCGCGCTGGACCTGGCCGGCACGGGCCAGGCGGATGTGGGTAGCCTGGTTGCCGCGGTGAAACTGGCGCGGCGTTTATGTAGTAACCAGTAAAGACTGTATCTCGCACCTGAAACAAGCGGTTTACAATAATAATAGGAATATTTTTAAGCCAATCACTGAAAAAATTTTACTGTTCTTCGAATTTGGCCAACTCAAAGTATTCGACTGTAAGGAGAGAAGGCCTGCGTTTAGCAGGCCTTCTTGGTTAATACCCAATCGAAACGATCGAGGATTAAAGATCGCTCAAGAGTCCGCCCTTTAGCCGTTAGGGAAGCACCATCGGGGCAGGCTGCTCAAATGGTTGTCTCTTGGCGGTTAAGGAGTAGCCGCCGGTTCCGGGCAAGATTTCAAAGCCCATACTGAACTGTACCAGCATATCTTTTAGGGCCTCATAGGGGGATCGGTCTCCCTCAAGTTCTGCTTTTCCACTCGCGATCTGCTCGTCAAAAGTCTCTTGTCCCGTCATCACCATTTCCAGACCTGACCGATTAATCGTGATGGTGAGATCCGGGTTGGCTGCTTTCTGACCTTTAATATTGGTGAGTGTCCCATTGCTGAGTTCCACCACGAATCGCTCTCCGTTGTCAGGCGTGACGAAGTTCATGACGAACTGGTGGCCTTCAGCCTTTTTTCCACTCAAACGGACTCCCAAGAAATCCAGCCAGAGACCCGTCGTCATCGCACTGACCATGTCAGGGCCGGACGTGTCCGGCGATGCGCCTTGTGGGATTCCGTTTCGAAGTTCATATGCACCGGCGAGGAAGCTGTTGCGAACGCTCGGACTTTCTTTCTGGTAGCCGATCTGTTCGAAGGCATCGGCCAATAGATCTTTGGCGACTTGGTTATCTGGCTCGGCGAAAACGAGCTTGTTCAGTATTTCAACCGCCAGCAGATACCGCCCTCGATCAAAGAGTTCGCGTCCTTTCGCAAGAATAGGTTCGGACCCTCCCATCATCTCTACGTATAGGGGTGCGGAGTCCCGCGGCGAGAGCGGCATCAGAGTCGCAGGGTTGGCATCCCAGTATCCCAGGTAGCGATTAATCACCGCTCGACTGTTGTGTTCCTCTGACCCGTGATAGCTATGAGCCGCCCAATTTTGCTCGAGACTTTTCGGTAGCTTGTAGTAGTTGTGAATCTCATTAATTGTGACGCCCTGATTCGCGAGGTGAAGCACTTCATTATTCAGGTGTGCGTAGGCATCGCGCTGGGCGCGTATTACTTCCTGAATTCGCTCGTTGCCCCATCGCGGCCAGCTGTGCGACGCAAACATCACCTCAGCCTTCATTCCATACCGATAGAGAGATTCATTGATTTGTTTTGACCATTCCAGCGCGTCTCGCACCATGGCTCCACGCAATGTGTAGATGTTATGGATGGTCCCCGTAATATTTTCAGCCGCCCAGAACGCTTTCATGTCGGGAAACCAGGTGTTCATTTCAGCAGGCGCTTCTGTGCCCGGCGTGTTCTGAAACTCCATCCGCACTCCGTCGATCACCATCTCCTCAAAATCATCCTCAATGACGACTGACGGTGGGATCAAGCCCAGATTACCGGCAGCGGTGTTCTTACCGATTGATTGATCCACGTGACCGAAGGGGCTTCGTGGGAGTAAAACACCATATTGGTAAAACATTCGCCGGGTCATCGCATTTCCAGCGTAGACATTTTCAGATACCGCGTGCTTCATGAATCCGGATGGCGCGATGATTTTGACTTTGCCACTTGCAACATCAGCCGTATTCGTGACGCCCCGAACACCACCGAAGTGGTCGCCGTGGGAATGAGAGTAAACAACCGCGACGACAGGCCGCTCCCCTAATTTTTCATTGATGAGCTTTAGAGCGGCTGCCGCTGTTTCTTTTGCGGTTAAAGGATCGAAGACGATCCAGCCGGTGTCAGATTTGATAAAGCTGATATTGGCCAGATCAAAGCCTCTCACCTGATAGATCTTGTCAGGCACAACCACGTAAAGACCATACGCCATGTTTAGAATGGCCTGGCGCTGCAGCGAGGGATGAATGGTGTCAAAGTCCTCCCCCGCGCTGAGAAGCCACTCATAACTCCCCATATCCCATGCCACATGACCTGCTTCGGCCATGATCTGCGTGTAATCAGGAGCTGCGATGAAGCCACGTTTCGCCTCATCGAAGTCTCGCGTGTCATCGAACGGCAGCGTCTGGCGCATCCGGTTCTGCATCTCGACTGTAAAGGTGGAGGGGGGTTGCCCCTTTGGGTCGAAGTGTTTGGAGGGATCTGCAGATAAAACCGCACCCCCACCGGCTGCATGCGATATCCCAGAAATCCCAAGAAGGACTGCGCTAATTACGGCTGTTAATTTATGTTTCACTCTTAAATCTCCTTTTCTTCTCCTACGGATAACCCAGGGTGAGCCCGAGAGATATCGCGATATAGGGAATGAATGTACGATATTAAAATATGATGAAAAGATATTCCATGATTTTTTTAGGAGATTGTCGGATGGCTTCGTGATAATCAGAAACCGCCAATCTCTAATCTTGGCACCAACAAACTAAAAACACCCAATTTCAAGCGAAAACTTTTGACTCCTCGCCCAAGAAAAAGATTTGGCCAGCATTTCCTGCATGATGCTGGGGTTATTGGAAGAATCATCGACAGCATTTGCCTCGCCCCAGGTGAAACGGTTTGCGAGATCGGCCCAGGGCGAGGCGCCTTGAGTGATCGGCTTGCCCGAATAGGCAATCGGCTTCATCTCATTGAGATCGATCGCGATCTCGTGCCGACACTGCGCGAACGCTACGCATCACACAAGCAGATCCAGATTCACGAAAAAGACGCGTTAACTCTTGATCTCGGCGCCCTGAATTCTCCGGATCCGATCGTTCTCGTCGGCAATCTTCCCTACAACATCTCCTCGGTGCTGTTGATACATCTGTTGTCTCAGCGCAAAAAAATCAGCCGAATGCTGTTTATGTTGCAAAAGGAAGTCGCGCAACGGTTGGTGGCCGACCCAGGCGCCAGTGAATATGGACGCCTGAGTGTCATGGTCAGTCGTGTTTTCGAACCACGCATCCTGTTCGATGTTGGCCCCGGCGCTTTCACACCGCCACCCAAGGTGCGTTCAAGTATCGTGGCGTTGCACCCACTCCGCGAGCCGGTGGGTCCATCAGTGCGAAACGATGCCTTCGAAGCATTGGTTCGCCAGGCTTTTTCGCAGCGGCGCAAAACCTTGCGCAACAGCTTGAAAGGAATCTGCTCCGAGGCACTTATCAGACAGGCCGGTATCGACCCGGCTGCCCGGCCTCAGACACTCTCAGCCGCCGATTACGCACGCCTGGTGTCACAACAGTTGCTCGAGGCAAACAGTTAAGTCAGTTGTTATCGCGGGCTTTGCTGGTATCGACGGGCACTTCCGGGCTGCCAAGCAGTGAGGCCATGGTGGATTCAATCCAATCCTTCGCGGCCTGATTCACTGCTCGTGGTTTTTCGCCCTCGGTCGCAATAGGTGGCCCGACGCAGACACGGATGACACCGGGCTTTTTCAAAAAACTGCGCCGCCCCCAGTAACGTCCCGCATCGTGGGCTACCGGCACCACCGGCACGCCCGCCTTAATCGCCAGCATGGCGCCCCCAGGGTGGTAAGCGCCCTGCTCACCCGGAGCCATGCGGGTGCCTTCGGGGAAAATCACGACCCAGCGCCCTTGCGCAATCTTCTCGCGACCCTGGCGCAACAGACGATCAAGCGCCCGCACTGGGGTCGCCCGATTGATCGCGATTGGGCTGGTGGCTGCAAGGCCCCAGCCAAAAAATGGTAGCCATAAGGCCTCGCGCTTCAATGCCCAGGTCTGCGGCGGGAAGATAACCTGGAACAGGATGGTTTCCCAGGCCGATTGGTGTTTGGACAAAATGACGCTGGGTTGTGATGGCAAGTGTTCCATGCCTTCTACCTCGAAGCGTAACTGGCAGGTCAGCGTGAGCCACCAGCCGATAAAGCGCGCCCATAGTCCAATAATGCGCATCCGCGCCACTACCGGTACCGGCCATACGATCAGTGCAATCGGGCAAAAAAGCACGGCAGAGGTGGCCATGCCACAAAAGAAAAAGATAGAGCGGACCCAGATCATGCATCCCTCGGAACTGGCCGCTTAGCCGGCTCCACTTGCCTGGCGGCACGCCTGCATGTCCGGGTCCAGCGCACCGGACAACAGGGCGTTGGTAAACGTAGCCAGATCATCATAGACCAACGCATGGGTTAGTTCGTTGTGAGCCTGAGCGTCTGTCAACGCCTGGTGCGCAATCTGCCCCTTACCGGTGCGCACCAATATGGGTAAAGCGCCTACGGCGGCGGCACTTTGCAGGTCTGTCAGAGAATCGCCCACCACCGGCACGCCGGGCAGCGGTGTTGCCAGGCGTTCGCTGATTTCATAAAGCAGTCCGGGGCGTGGCTTGCGACAGGCGCAATCGTCATTCGGTCCGTGGGGGCAAAAGAAGATTGCATCGATCCGTCCACCGTGCTTGCGCAGGCTATTGGTCATTTTCTGGTGGATACGGTTCAATGTTTCCATCGTGTAAAGGAGATCGGAAGAGCACACG
>JBBWVW010000062.1:0-5928 GCA_050256425.1 Arenicellales bacterium
TGGGTCATTCATCATAAAATCGCACAGCCAGTTAACCGTTGCCGATCCTGCCCAAAACCATGGATATTTCTACACCTAAATATCTGTTCGATCCAAAGGAGAAACCTTCCCTGCCTCTTCACGACACACCTGTTGTGACAGCGACCGATTCATCAGTTGAACCATTCGGGTTTCTGGTCGACGATCCCAGCCGTGTTGATGTCGAGATCGTGCGATGGCCAGCGCAGGGTTGGCGCCCGATCGATCACGGTACCGGCAATGAAGGGGGCTGTGTCGAGGGCGTTTTCCACGGCCGCTGGCAGGGGGATGTGCTCTACGGCAGTAATGAGGCGGTCAAAGGCCAATATGTACTGGGGTGGTCGGTAGACCCCCAACTGGCCTCATGTGAAAAGCCGACTGCACCCAGAAAACAGGTGATGGTCTGGCACATGAACTACCACCCCGATGGGGGACAGCTGTTCTACCCCGTGGAGAAGACGCCTTTCGTATTTCCCGTGGTCGCACCCGGGGACGACCTTGAATCCGTGCAGGTAATCGCTCTGTGGTGTGACGGCCCGCGGGGTCTTTATATCCACCCGAACGTCTGGCATGAAGGGATCTTTCCGCTTGCTGACGCCCAGAGTTTCTTGATAGACAGGGCCGAGTACACGCCCGGGTCAGCTGTGACTTCGGACAGGAGTTTGGCGTTTATCTTCGCATTCCTCTGGACGGGCCGACGACGCGATCCAGTTGCTGTAATTTTTTGTTGACAGTATGGTTCTTCTTCTCGCCCAAGCCCCACGAGCGGAATCTAATCTCACGGCAATTTCTCCCGAAACCTTCCCTCAGTGGGCTATGGCATGGAGGACCGTTTCACCCTTGGCGAGCGTATTGTCAATAAGTGACAATATTTTCGGATTGATGTTGTAATGGTTTGGGACGAACATCCCGCATTTCCTTAACTCCGCTCTTGTGTCGATTGTTCCTCCCAGGTACTTAAAGACAATGCGCGCAGAGGCTGGTTGGCGATGCGGCCGACTAGACGTGCCTGTCACCAGGCCGGATAGGAAGTTAACGTGACTTCGGTGGGTGTGAAATAGAATCTTTAGCGAAAAGTCATCATGTTGTAATGCGTCATATTCAGCGATGAATATTCGATTTGCACTCGTGGTTACTATACCATTGTATTTGTACACGAAACGCGCGTCATGTAATGGGTCTCTTAGATGTTCTATCGTCTTGCTAAGTACCCGCCCTCGATGTTCGTAAACACTTACCAACGACCGAATGACCCATTCGGGCCACCCAAAAGAGTATGAGTAAGAATGATACCAGCCTATGTACTTGCGGAGACTGGGATCATTCATTGTCACTATATTCTCTAAGGTCCTTCCGAGCCAACCGGCACTACCACCTTGTCTGATTTCCATGAAGTGCAAATTGGAAAATGTTTCGAAATCGGCGGTAGGTAACATGAGATCAGATTCATGAACACCAAAAATTTCACATATACGCCGCATATTGAAACGAGATGGTCGGTAGATGCCATTTAGGTATCGCCCAAACTGTTGGCGATTGATTCCAGTCAGTCGGCAAATCTCCGAAACCGAACGGCGCGTGGTACACAGAGTCCGCAGATTTCGAGCAAAATTGTCAACCGGCATTTGATTTGGGGACTCGAGTTTCATTGTCCAGTTCTTTTTTCATAAAGTTTCAAAATTTCGCTAGTTAGCTTTGCCCAGCAAAGTTAGAGAAAATTCTGCTTATCGAAATAGATAAAATTTCAAGCTGCCACATCAATTGATCAGTATGACGCATTTACTGCTCAATCATACATAATTCTGCTGCAATGTGCGCACTATTGCGGTTTTACTTCTAGTGCTAACCTCACTGAGCACAAGTCAAAATTTCTTTATAAATTCGGGAGGAAACACTATGAATTCCAAAGACTTCAAAACTAAGTTGAGTTCTGGGGCGTTAACCCGTCGTGAGGTCAACAAAATACTGGCATCGATTGGCATACTTTCCGCTTCCGGGTTCGGGATTGGTCGGTCGGCATTGGCGGCGGCCCCGTCACTCCAGGTTTTCACTTGGGCCGGCTATGATAAACCGGAACTGCACAAAGGCTTTATTGATAAGTATGGCAAGTCGCCCGACATATCGCTGCTCTCGTCAAACAGCAAGGCTCGAGCGAAAGTTCGCAGCGGCTTCCAACCGGATTTGGCCGTGCCCTCATGGAGCCATGCGCCGTTCTGGATGGATGACGGTCTGGTTGAGAAAATTGACGTTTCACGTCTTTCAAACTGGCACATGTTGTTTGATCGCTTGAAGGCTCTTGAGACTGATGGCAACAGGCATTTCGTGCCTTGGGCATGGGGTCAAACGGCGGTGGTATATCGCACCGACTTGGTGCCTGCTGAATACGCTGAAAACGCCACTTGGGGCATCCTCTGGGATGAGAGGCTCAAGGGAAAGATCGCAATTCGTGACGCGTTTATGGGGGCGATGCTTCCTGCTGCCCTGTATGGGGGTGCCAAAGACGCCTACGATATGACGGATGATGAAATCGAAATGACCGGTGACCTGCTGCGGAAGCAGCGCGAATTGGTTCGTTTCTACTGGACGGCGGCTGCCGATGCGCAGCAGGCACTGGCCAGTGGCGAGATTGCTGTTATGAGCGGCTGGAATAGCACTTATGCGACGCTGAAGAAGCAAGGTGTGCCGGTCGGCTTCATGATGCCGAAAGAAGGGGCGCCGACCTGGGTCGATGGCTACATGATGATCAAGGGTGGCTCGGCACCGGAGCAGGAAAAGTACGATTTTCTTGACGCTATTCTTACGGCTGAATCAGGTGCCGGCATCATTGAAGAACTGGGATATGGAGCCGCGAACAGAAAGTCCTTCGATGTCGCAAGCCCGGAAGCGATCGCGAGTATCGGCATCGGGGATGTTAACGAGGCGGTCCAAAAGGGATTGTGGTCCAGGGCCGTCCCGAAGGAAACCAAGGATAAGATGGTCGATCTTTACAATCGCGTGAAGTCTGGTTACTGATCTTCGCACGATCTCATAGAGTAAGATCCTCGCGCGCACGGGGCTGAAACAATGCCCCGGGCGCGCCTTTTTCCCACAAGGCAGCGTCTTTACTGCAGATGGGAGATTCCAACGAAACCCTGGTTCAAACGTCGGTGGATCGTACGTTGCTGAACCTGAGGCGTCGGCTTTGGCGGCTGTGGTACATAAACGAAGATCTTCGCGGCTATTTCTTGTTGTTGCCGACTCTGCTGTTCATGTTTTTCATGCTGATGGTCGCGCTTGCGACGCTGGTCGTGCAGAGTTTCTGGGTGGACACCGCGCCGGGCGCGGCCGTGCAATACACGCTCGCCAATTACTCGCTGCTGCTCACGCCTGAAGGCGAGATATACAGAGCCCTGCTGCTGCGCTCACTGTGGATGTCACTAATGATAACAGTCAGCGTGATCCTGTTTTGCTATCCCATCGCCTATGTCATGGCCTTCCACGTTCACAAGCACAAGATATTTTGGCTGATCGCCATCACCATTCCGTTCTGGGCCAGCTATCTCCTCCGCGTGTTCGCGTGGAAGGTCATCCTTCAATATAACGGGGTGCTAAATTCGATTCTCATGGCGCTCGGGTTCATCGACGAACCGCTCGGTATTTTCCTGCACAACCGTTCTGCCGTCATTGTGACGCTGACCCATGCCTGGGCGGCTTTCGCTATTCTACCGATCTATCTCTCACTGGAGAAAATAGACCGCTCGTTGCTGGAGGCTGCATCCGATCTGGGTGACGGATTTATGCGTCGCTTTTGGCGCATCACTCTGCCACTCTCCATGCCCGGCGTTCTTGGGGCTGCTCTGCTTTTGTTCATCCGTAACGTGGGCGATTACGTGACGCCGGCCCTGGTCGGTGGTGTCTCCGGTACGATGCTGGGCAACATCATCGTGTCTCTGTTCACCGAAATGTCTAACGAACCTCTGGCTGCCGCAGTCTCCATCGCAATGATGGTGTCGATAACATTGATCGTGTGCGCGTCTGTACTCCTTGCCGGCGGGCGTAAGCGATTAAAAGGCGTAACCTGATGGAGCGATTACGCACACCCGGCCTGGTGCCCCTTATCCTGGGGTTCTACATTTTTGTTCTCTACGCTCCCGTGCTGCTCCTACCGCTGTTTTCATTCAACGACAGCATTTATATGAACTTTCCCCTGCAATCGTTCACAACCAAATGGTATGTGTTGATGATTGAAGATACCTTAATGATGAAGGCGCTGTGGGCAAGCGTGAAGATCGCCGTGCTCTCGGCCATTGTCAGCACAATTCTCGGATTTCTAGCAGCTAAGGCGATGACGCGGTACGGAATGCGCGGAAGAGGCGTGATTTTCGGATTCATCATGCTGCCTCTGATCATTCCGTCCATTATTCTAGGTGCGTCCCTGCTTAGTTTCTTCAGGCAATTCCTCGACATCGAATTGACTCTGTGGACCGTTGGATCGGCGCACGTGCTGATAAGTATACCGTTTTCAATGCTGGTCCTCATCGCCAGGCTCGAAGGTTTCGACCGCAACCTGGAGGAGGCATCCTATGACCTTGGGATGAGCACCTGGCAGACGTTGCGGCGGGTGACGCTGCCCCTGGCGATGCCCGGTGTGCTGGCCAGCCTGTTACTCTGTTTTTTGGTATCGTTCGATGAGTTCCTGTTGGCGTTTTTCCTAAGCGGCAACCAGCCCACTCTACCAGTCTACATGTACAGTCTTCTTCGTTTCCCCCAATTCCTGCCGGGCGTGTTGGCGCTGGGTAGTTGCATTCTCGTAGCATCAGCCGTTCTGGTCTCGATCGCAGAATGGCTTCGCCGTGGGAAAGATAAGGCCTAACGTCAATGGAGACAGTAATGCCCCCGCTTGATGCGATGATCTCGATTTCTGGAGTATCCAAGTTGTTCGGCCCGGTGAGGGCCGTTGATAACGTGACGTTGGACATCGCGCGGAACGAGTTCTTCGCCATTCTAGGTCCATCCGGCTCCGGCAAGACGACGCTGCTTCGCCTGCTTGGCGGGTTCGAGATTCCCAACGCCGGTGAGATCTTCCTCGACCGCGAACCGGTATCGGAAATTCTACCGAATCAGCGCCCCACCAACATGGTGTTTCAGAATTACGCCATCTTTCCCCATCTCAACGTCAGCGAAAATATCGCTTATGGCCTGTTGAATAAACGGATGACTAAAGAGCAGATCCACGATACGGTGGATGAAATGCTCGACTTGATCCGGCTGCCAGGGTACGGGCTACGCGCTGCGCATCAACTGTCGGGTGGGGAGCGCCAAAGAGTGGCTCTGGCGCGAGCCCTGGTATGTCAACCGAAGGTGCTGCTACTCGATGAACCGCTCGGTGCGTTGGACAAGAAGCTTCGCGAGGAGATGCAGGTCGAGCTTCGTCAACTACAAAGAACGGTGGGTATCACGTTCGTGTTCGTGACGCACGATCAGGAAGAGGCCCTGACCATGGCCGATCGCATCGCCGTGATGATGAGTGGGAAGATCGTCCAGGTTGACACTCCGAGTGCACTCTATGAGGCCCCTTCTTGCACCGCGGTTGCCGAATTCATCGGAAACATCAATCTGCTACCAGGGACGGTGGAAGCTGTCGGGGAGAGTGTTGTGATCGACACGGGCTCTACGGGCCGATTAAGGGTGCCGGTGGGGCAGTCCCAGGCCCGCCTGGGCGAGAAAGCAGTGCTAGCAATCAGACCGGAGAAGTTGCGGATCGCGAGCGAGGTGCCCGATGGCGACTACAACGGCCTCCGCGGAAAACTGATAGCTGAGTCCTATGCCGGCGATCGCAGCTATTACTTCCTTGACATTGAAGGGTTGTCGCGTCAGCTGACCGTGGCGAACCTGAATGAACGCCAAAGCTCCACACGCTCGAGGATAGAC
>JBBWVW010000063.1:0-4213 GCA_050256425.1 Arenicellales bacterium
TCTTGAACGCCAGTTGCTGGTTTTCAAGTCGGGCGAGCGCGCCAGCAAGATCATGGGGCCTATCGCGCACCGGCTTTCGACACACCAGATCAATGCCTTGTCGCTGTACATGTCGGCGCTGCAGTAGAGCACTGTGGCCACCGCTACCCGAGCGATCGGGCGTACCCGCGGCCACCACAGCAGAGCTGTCTAGGCAATTGCGGCTCTTATCGGGCCGGTACGTAGATCATGGCTACTGAAAAACTCTGGGGCGGTCGTTTCGACGGCGGTACCAACGCGACAGTCGAGGCCTTTAGCGCATCCGAACACTTCGACCGGCGACTGGCGCACTACGACATTGCGGGATCAAGAGCCCACGCACGCATGTTGAACGCCGTCGGTGTGATCAGTGATACTGACTGTGAAGCGATCATTAGTGGGCTTGAGACCATTACGCTCGAGATTAACGAGGATCGTTTTGAATGGCGCTCGCAGCTCGAAGATGTGCACATGAACATCGAGGCACGCCTGACTGAACTGGTAGGCGAGCCTGGAAAAAAACTGCATACGGCTCGCTCGCGCAATGACCAGGTTGCAACCGATCTGCGGCTTTTCGTGCGCGATGCCATTGACCAGCTCTGCACTGATATCACAGCGCTGCAAGGCGTTCTACTAACCCAGGCTGAAAGGGAAGCGACCAGCATTATGCCGGGTATGACGCACATGCAGGCAGCCCAGCCGGTGACCTGCGGCCACCACCTGCTGGCCTGGAACGCCATGCTGGAGCGTGACTGGCAGCGCCTGGTCGATTGTCGCCGCCGGGTTAATGTTTCGCCGCTTGGCTCAGCGGCACTCGCAGGAACCAGTTTTCCTATAGATCGGCAGATGAGCGCACAGGCATTGGGATTCGATTCGGTGTCGACCAATTCGCTGGACGCGGTATCGGACCGGGATTTTGTGATCGAGTTTTGTTCCGGGTGTGCCTTGTTGGGGGTTCATCTTTCCCGTATAGCCGAGGAGTTGGTGCTGTGGGCTTCGGAAAGTTGCCGTTTCGTTGATTTGGGCGACGCTTTTTGCACGGGATCAAGCATCATGCCGCAGAAGAAGAATCCAGATGTCGCCGAACTGGTTCGCGGCAAAAGCGGCCGCGCGATCGGCAATCTCGTATCCCTGCTGGTGCTGATGAAAGGGCAGCCGCTCGCTTACAATCGGGATAACCAGGAGGACAAGGAACCATTGTTTGACAGTGTTGATACCGCGCACGCCTGCTTGCAGGTGCTTGTCGCGATGGTGCCCAATATGAATTTTGACCGTGAACGTATGCGTAAGGCAGCACAGCGTGGCCACACCACCGCGACTGATCTGGCAGATTATCTGGTGCGTCGAGGCATGGCTTTTCGTGATGCCCACGAAGCCGTGGGTAAGGCGGTCCGTCTTGCCGAAGCACGTCACCTTGAGTTGCCAGACCTGTCGCTGGAGCAGTTGCGCAATATCTGTGAGCACATCGACTCCGATGTTTTTGACGTGCTCACGTTGGAAGGCTCGGTTGAATCCCGAAATCACACGGGCGGCACGGCACCAAGACAGGTTCGCGAGGCTGTTGCTGCTGCGCGACAAGCCCTGGCAGTGCGTTGATATGAGTCGCCTGGTGAGATCTGTTTGCTTGACCCCTCTGGTGCGACCGATTGTCGCGATAGTGCTGGGGTTTACCCTTTTGACCAGCGGGATACTGCTTGCAGGTTGTGGGCAGAAAGGCCCGCTGTACATCCCCGATACGCCTTCGTCAGAAGAATCTGAAGACAGCGAAAGTTAACCATCAGTCGTGGATCATTTCGGATATCGCGAGGATCGGCTGTTCGCCGAGGACGTGGCGCTCGAGACGATTGCCGAGGCCGTCGGTACACCCTGCTATGTTTATTCTCGGGCTACACTGGAAAGGCATTACCGTGCCTTTGATGAACCCTTTGGCAATTATCCGCATCATATCTGTTACGCGGTAAAGGCCAATGACAATCTGGCTGTTTTGCAGGTGCTGCAACGCCTCGGCGCTGGCTTTGATATTGTCTCGGGCGGTGAGCTCGATCGTGTGCTGGCTGTAGGTGCCGCTTCGGGTGATGTCGTGTTTTCCGGCGTCGGCAAGTCAGTGGCTGAAATTGAGCAGGCGCTTCGCGCCGGGGTTCGCAACCTCAGTCTGGAATCCGAGGCAGAACTCGAGCGTGTGAATGCGCTGGCACTTGGTCTAGGCAAAAGGGCGCCGATCGCTTTTCGAATCAACCCCGATGTGGATCCCGGAACACATCCGTATATCGCGACCGGTCTGCGCCAGAACAAGTTCGGTGTATCGGCAACCAACGCTCTTCGTCTTTACCAGCGGGCCGCGGGCATGGAGGGGGTATGTATCACTGGGATTGCCTGCCACATTGGCTCGCAATTGACACAGCTATCCCCTTTTTGTGATGCACTTGAACGCGTGCTTGATCTGGTGGATGCCTTGTCGAAGATCGGTATCTCCCTACAGCATCTGGATCTGGGGGGCGGGGTCGGCATTCGTTATTGTGATGAAAATCCACCAGATCCAGCGGAATATACACAGGCGATGCTCGAGATTCTCCGGCGTCGGGGTTGTACACTCGCAGTGACACTTGAACCAGGCCGCGCGATTGCTGGTAATGCCGGTGTATTGTTAACCCGGGTCGAGTACATCAAGCCGGGCCTCGAAGGGGATTTCGTTATCGTGGATGCGGCGATGAATGACCTGTTGCGCCCGGCGCTATACCAGGCCTGGCACGAGGTTGTTGCGGTGAATCCGGGTAGCGGTCAAGTTCGGAATTGCGATGTGGTTGGCCCGGTCTGCGAAAGTGGTGATTTTATTGCCCGAGGTCGGCGCCTTGCGGTGGCTCAGGGGGATCTGCTGGCGGTGCGTTCTGTCGGCGCCTACGGTTTGGTTATGAGCTCCAATTACAACGCTCGGCCACGCCCCGCGGCAGTCATGGTCGATGGTGCGGGATACCATGTGGTGCGCAACCGCGAAACGACCGCAGAATTGTTTGCCCACGAAAAGATGCTACCTTGAAGGAATGGGTATGCACAAACCAGCTTCAGCTGGGCCTGCCAGCATATTTGACGATAGTCTGTTATGAAGTTGTTGACTGATCAGTTGGCAGAGAAGCGCTTTGTCGCTAGCGCTCTGGTGCTATGCGCTCTTTCCGGCGTGCTCACCTCGGCATGGTGTCTTTATATTGACGATGTCATCAATAACGATGGCGTTATCTATGTGCGAACGGCAGAACTCCTGGCCTCTGGCGACTGGGCTGGTGCATTTGCCTCGCACCACTGGCCGTTTTTTTCGTTGTTGATGCTGTTGTTAGGCAAGTTACTGGATATCAGTTACCACTGGGCCGGACAACTGCTCAACGCTGGGTTTTTTACCGCATCGTCAGTGTTGTTCGTGCTGGTAGTGCGCGCATTTGGCGGCACCTCACAGCGGCTAACTGTTTTTGCGGTATTGGTGGCGGTCATGCATCCGGCTTTCAACGAATATCGTGCTTTTATTATTCGTGATGCCGGTTACCTGACCTTTTATCTGGTGGCTGCCTTGTATCTGGCACGCTGTGTCAATGAGCCCAGCTTGCGTTACCGGCTCGTAGTTGTTGTTGCGTTCGCGATTGCCAGCCTGTTTCGTATCGAGGGAGTGGTGTTTTTGCTCTCGACACCACTGTTGCTGAGTTTTACTCGACGCGCGACTGGGGGTTCGCCCTGGTTCTGGCTACTGTTGCTGACTGCGTCTGCAGGTTTGCTCGCGATAGTGTTGGGTTGGTGGTTGCTAGCGTCTAACCCCGGGGTCGATCCATTAGCAGCCTTTAGTGCGCCACTGGATGTCGTAGCCAGCGCGTGGCAGCAGATCAGTGCCACCTTTGTACACAAGATCACCGTATTGCGCCAGGAATTCCTCGGTCAGTATGCAAATGAATATGCTTGGGTACTTTTTATTTTTTCCGTGCTGATGATCCTGGTTTCTGCGGTGTTTTCGCAATTGACTGTACCCTGGGGCTTGCTGGGTTTCGCTGGTTTATGGTCTGGGATTCGGTTCCCGCACAAAGTTCTGAATAGGCTTTGGGCCAGCCTGCTGGGCATGCATCTGATGATCCTGCTGGTATTTGCGATCGTGAAGTTGTTCCTGGTTGCGCGTTATCCGCTGGCGCTTAGCGTCACAGTGCTGTTGATAGTGCCGTTC
>JBBWVW010000064.1:0-3054 GCA_050256425.1 Arenicellales bacterium
GGCGCGGTTTTTGCCGGAGTACCCCTGCAGTTTGCAAGTGGTATGTTTGGCTGGCGGGCGGTGACTGTTGCGGCAGCGGGGGTTGGCTTATTGCTGGGCCTGGTGGTGTGGCTGATGGTTCGGGATGATCCCGCAGAGCGAAATTACGATAGTTATGTGAATGTCCACGTTCAAAGTGGGCGCTGGTCTGTCGAGTGGCAAAAACTCACAGCGGTTTTTGGGTACCGAAATACCTGTCTTCTGGCAATAGCCCCGGGCGGGATCGTAGGATCCGTTCTGACTTTTGCAGGTTTGTGGGGGATGCCATTTCTGACCGATGTTTATGGCCTGTCACCTGCAGGGGCGGCCACGCTTTGTTCGGTTTTAATGTTGGCTATGGCGTTCAGTGGCCCACTGTTTGCACTGTTGTCAGAAAGGGTTGCTCGACGGAGAACCCCATACCTCGTCGGCACAGTGCTTGCCCTTGGCAGTTGGGCGGTTGCTTTGTTGGTTCCAGAACTGCCATTGTGGCTTCTTGTGAGCGCGCTCGTGAGTGCGGGTTTTTTTTCCGGGGCGATGATTCTGGGGTTTACCCAGGCAAAAGAGTCGGTGCCCCTGGTGTTGGCGGGAACGGTATCCGGGGTCGTTAATATGGGTGTTATGTGCGGACCGATGCTGTTACAACCGTTGATTGGTTGGTTGCTGGACCGTTTCTGGCGCGGTATGACAGGGACGGACGGCCTGCGGGTGTATCATTTTGACAACTACCGCGTTAGCTTTTTGTTGATGCTGGTGTGGCTGGCCATTGCGGTAGTGAGTATTGCACTCACTCGTGAGACACGCTGTGAGCAAATGGGCAGCGCTGATCGTCTGCGCCCATCGTCACAGCGCTAAGCAAAGGGGTATATAGATGAATGAATGAGGAACTTGAAAAATTCCTGAACAATAATCCCGAGTTACGGTTTCTCGACGTCCTGTTGCCTGACCTTTGCAATATTGTGCGCGGCAAACGGATCGGGCGTGACGACATTGCCAAGGTATATGGCGATGGCTTGCAGATACCCAGTTCTATTTATCTGCTCGATGTCAACGGTGGTTGTACCGATGCAGGTGGGCGCGGTTTCTCAGACGGCGATCCTGATGTCAAGGTGCGCCCGGTTCCCGGGTCGCTGAACTTAGTCCCGTGGGGCCCTCCAGGGGCAGGGCAGGTGCTTGGCAGTTTGTATGAATTGGATGACTCTCCGTGCCCGGTGGATCCACGCCACGTGCTTGCAGGTGTGGTCGAGCGGTTACGCGAATCAGGTCTGCATCCGGTGGTGGCACTGGAGCTGGAGTTTTACCTGATTGATGCGGCGAGTGCGGATGAAGGTAGGCCGCGTCCGCCGGTATTGCCCGACACCGGTCGGCGAGCTTCGGCGACCCAGGTGTACAGCCTTGCCGACCTTGAGGGTTTTACTCGATTTCTCAGTGAAGTCGAGGCGACCTGTCAGGTGCAGGGGGTACCGCTAGGCGCCACCACCGCAGAATATGCGGTGGGTCAGTATGAAATTAATCTGCAACATGTAGAAGATCCGCTGTGCGCCGCCGATCACGCGATCCTACTGCGCAGAGCAGTGCAGGGACTGGCTCGAGCGCATGACGCCGTGGCCACTTTTATGGCCAAACCCTATCCTGAAGATGCCGGTAATGGCCTGCACGTCCACGTCAGCGTGATGGATGACAAGGGACGCAATGTATTTGATAACGGCAGTAGCGAGGGCAGTATTCAACTGCGCCAGGCCGTCGCTGGTATGCTGGATTTACTACCTCAATCGATGGCAGTTTTTGCCCCTAATGTGAATTCATACCGGCGCTTCGCGCCGAACCTGTACGTACCCACCGGGCCAACCTGGGGGTATAACAATCGATCGGTCGCCATCCGGATCCCTGCGGGAGATAACACGGCACGGCGCATTGAGCATCGCATGGCTGGCGCAGATGCCAACCCGTACCTGACACTTGCCGCGGTGCTGGCCGGCCTTCATCATGGTATCAGTCACGGGTTGGTCCCGCCCGACCCCCGCGCCGACAATGCCGGCACTCAGCTTGATGGCGCAGTCCCATTTACCTGGCAGAGGGCGTTAGATCAGATGGCAAAGCCCTCGGCGCTTGATGACTATCTGGGGGCGGAATATTTGTCACTGTATCGCCAGTGCAAACAGTTTGAGCTCGACACCTATGCCAGGGAGTTTACGCCGCTGGAATACCGCTGGTACCTTGCGCCCGAGTAACGCTTTTCAAGCGCAAGGCATTAACTGAAAAAGACTACGATGATCGCGCTTGCCGCACCGAACATTGCCAGAGTGTAGCCAATATTCCAGGAAAAGCATTCCTGCGCGCTTAGGCGGTACCGGCTTTGCATGGCGAGGTTCAGGCCTGACAACGGCCCACCAGTAGCACCTACGGACCAGGTCACGAGAAAAACGAATGCGAGCAGAACCGGTTCTGGGTCAAGGGGTAGCAGAATCGCTGATGCAGTTACGATACTAACCAGGGCGTGGACACCCGCAATCGCTAACGCCAGTAATACGGCCAGCACGGCAACAGCAACTTCAGGAGTGAAAGCGCCGACATCCAGCGTTGGCGATGTTTGCGATATCAGTGCCGCAAGGCCAGTCGCCATGATACCGGCACAGAAAAACAATGCCAGTTCACCATACATGTCCGGCAGGCGCTCCGAGCTGAAGTTTCCAATAGTGCTTAAAGCCTGGGACAGTGATCGCCGCCAGGTCAGCACTGCTGTGGTCACGCCAATAGACAAGGCGGACACCAGTACCAGGACTGAGATCGTGGGAAGCACATGATGCAGCGCTAACACGCAGATCACCATGATCGATGGCACCCATAGCGCGCCAAAATTTACTGGGAAGCCTTCAAAAGACTCCAGCCCTCCACCCGCACGGAAGCGATGTTCGGCGAAGGTAAAAACGAACCCGAACAGGCACAATGGTGCGGACAGCATCCACAGCTCAGCCAGTCGAGCGCCCGGCGCGTAAAGCAGGCACGTGCCCATCGCGGCGAAAAAAGGCGACCACA
>JBBWVW010000065.1:0-5081 GCA_050256425.1 Arenicellales bacterium
ACTGCACCACTGACAACGGCAATGTGATTCTCGACGTGCGAAACCTTGACCTGACCGATCCGTTGGCCATGGAGTCACAGATCAACCTGTTGGCGGGTGTCGTCGATAATGGACTTTTTGCCGCAAGGCGAGCGGATGTTCTGCTGGTCGGCCGTGACGACGGCGTAAATCAGATGATGATCTAAAGTATTACTGCTGCTTCATTCGTGCAGTACGTCAGTATTCAGTAAACGTGCAAAGGCATGAAACGAAGGCATTTTGCGCATCTGGTTGCCCCGATGGTCGATGAGCCCGTAGCCCGGGTTTACAAGTTGCCACCAGTAAACCCGTTCTACCCGGCCTGACGCATAGGCAATGCGGTAGTAGTCGCTAAGGTATTTTGCCTGGGTTTCTTCGTCGACCGTTGATCGGGGCAGGCCAGAGTTGGGTGTATAGGGTTTGGTGTTCAGCAGCGGCCAGTTGGCCTCGGTAATCCAGAGTCGATTATCGCTTCGGTTAGATGCCAAAGTGATCGCATGGATGAGACGGATCTTGCGGGCCAGATCAAACACGCCATACTGGGTTGAATATGGCGAACCTCGTCGGTTGACGTACAGCGCGCAACTGCAGGCATCCAGATGATAACGATGACCGTTCACCAGGGTGCGCAAGGTAGCCAGCGGCTCAAAGTCAATCACTGATGAACCTGCCAACACTAACTCGGGTATGCGGTGACGAAGATCAGTGATCCCCTCGAGCAGGTCTAGATATTCTCCAGTGTGCCTGCATCCCCATTTGCTGCGGTTGACGGCATTGCCGATCTGAAACTCAACTGTTAGCGGTAGAAAAGCCCGGATAATCGACTCGACCCTACGAACCCAACTCTCAGGATCGGCCACACTATCGCGGCTTTGTAGAATATTGACCAATAGGTGTCGATCTTTAAAACGTTCGGCGAATTCGAGGTAAACCGCAAGCTGATCGACATGCCAGGTGGGGACCCGCAGCAGCAATCGCTTGACCCCCAGTTCGTCGACCAGTTCGGTGATCACGTTCTGGTCGCCGTGATCCGGCGAGACACCCAGTCCGACAAAATCGCTGACCGGAGGAGGCCTTGTCTGAACTGGCATCGCATAGTGCCAGGCGATTGCTGGCCAAAGTGCGGCAGCGGTGATGCCTGTGCGCCCGTATTCAAGAAGATTGGCGCCGCGCAGTCGGGGTTTTTGTGACCGCTCCAGTTTGAAAGGCTGATCCGAGTGGTGGTCCCACCATGGCGGATGGACCAGACTCATTTGCGTATAGCCGCGATATCAAACACGCTATGACCCAACTTCAGGCCGCGGCGTTCGTACTTAGTAGTGGACCGCCACTTCGGCTTGATCGCGAATTGTCCGGCGCCAGTGGCATTCACCAGCCCAGGGGTGGATTCTATTGCGATGAGGATCTCCTCTGCGTATTCGGCCCAGTCGGTTGCGATATGCAAAGTGCCTGTGGGTTTGAGTTTGCCCGAGATCATATGTAAAAACCCGGCGTTGAGCAGGCGGCGTTTGTGATGGCGTTTTTTGGGCCAGGGGTCTGGAAACAGCACCAGCACACGGGCCAGCGATGCTGATGTAATCAGCTGCGGTAACAGTTGCGCGCCATCTCCGATAATCACCCGTACATTGTCGATGCTCTGGCGCTCCAGTTGGAGTAGCGTGCGGCCAGCACCCGGCCGGTGTGGATCAATACCGATAAAGCCCCCTTCGGGTTCTTCTGATGCCATGGCCACAAGAGTATCGCCATCGCCAAAACCGATTTCCAACGTCAGATCCCGTGGGACTCCAAAGAGGTGTTCGTCTACGGGGGCAGCGTCATCATCGATGCCGTAGATCGACCATAGATCAGCCAGCGCCCGTTTTTGTGCCGTGGTCATCCGCCCTTCGCGGCGCACAAAACTGCGCACAGGCCGGCTCATGGTATTGGCCTGCCTCATCAGAAGGCCTTAGGCCATTTCAGTTTGTTCTGGAACGAGAATTCGGCATGCATCTGGTTTGATCTCAAAAGTTTTAGCAAAAACAAGCCAAAGACGCCTATGCACAAACCTGAAAATATTGTCAAAAAGAGAATTGGACTCTGGCTTGAAAAACAGGTCTGGTCGAAGTATGCCAGCCGATGATAATCTTGGTGCGAGTCAGTGTAGCGGGTGTAGTTCAACGGTAGAACCTCAGCTTCCCAAGCTGATGACGTGGGTTCGATTCCCATCACCCGCTCCATTTTACACGCGGGCCGACGACAAACATGATAAACATGCGATGTGGCAGGCATTGACTCTTAAGTCCCAGGTCGCTAGTGGGAATCGACCGATGGATACGTCTGAATCACAAGGATGACAAGGAAGCTGCTGTGAAAACAAGAGAAGTTCGCACGATTGATGATGCCCGGCAGATCGTCCGGGAGAGGGAGTTGGATTACATCAAGGTTGGATTGTTTGATATAGACGGTGTGATGCGCGGTAAGTATATGCAGCGCGATAAGTTTCTGTCGGCACT
The DNA here is from genome assembly GCA_050256425.1 of Arenicellales bacterium. Classification (GTDB taxonomy): domain Bacteria; phylum Pseudomonadota; class Gammaproteobacteria; order Arenicellales; family UBA868; genus UBA868. The sequence goes on from JBBWVW010000065.1 coordinate 2,511, forward strand.
GGAGGGGGGTTTCGGCTTTTGTGGTGTCGTACTTGGATGGGATTCCAATGACCAGCTTTACGACAACGTCAGCGTCACCGGTTGGCATACCGGTTATGGCGATGCCAAGGTCAGAATTATTCCCGAGAGTTGTCGTGAGTTACCCCTGGAAGAAAGGTCTTTACTGTTTCTGGCAGAGTTTGCGCCGCCGACAGAAGCCGTTTGCCCACGTGGTTTATTGCGCCGGGTGTTGCGCCACGGCAAAGAGCTCGGGTTTAACGCGACCGCTGCCTGTGAATTTGAATTCTTTCTCTTTGATGAAACTTCGCATAGCGCACGCGAGAAAAATTTTCGTAACCTGAAGAATATCTCGCCTGGGCCTTTTGGTTATTCGATGTTGCGCAATTCGGTATTCTCAGAGTTTTACGAGGATCTGCTGCAATTATCGGTCGAGATGGACTTTCCCCTCGAGGGGCTACATTCCGAGACCGGCCCGGGTGTTCTCGAGGGGGCTATCTGCCACAGTGATGCCCTCGCTGCGGCAGATCGCGCTGCACTGTTCAAGACCTACACCAAGGTGTTGGCGCAGCGCCAGGACTGGATGGCGACTTTCATGGCCAAGTGGTCGCCGGACTGGCCAGGCCAGAGCGGCCATATCCATGTCTCCTTGGCGGACAATGATGGAGCCCCTGTGTTTGTTGATTCAGCAGCCGAGCACGGTATCTCTGACACCATGCGCCACTTTATCGGTGGACAGCAGGCGCTGATGCCTGAGCTGCTCTGTATGATCGCGCCTACCGTTAACAGTTTCACCCGTCTCATTCCGGGCTTCTGGGCGCCCACCGCGGCCAGTTGGGGGATTGAAAACCGGACCTGTGCGTTACGGGTCATACTGGGTAAGCCAAGTGCCCAACGAGTCGAGTACCGGATTGCTGCGGCGGACATCAACCCGCATATCGCGCTGGCCGCAGCCATTGGTTCTGGGCTTTGGGGAATAGAAAACCAAATTGAACCCGGCAAGGCGGTGGTGGGCAATGCCTACGATCTTCGTTTTCCACGCAAGTACCAACTACCGGCGACTCTTGCGCACGCCGCGCAGCGATTGCAGGCTTCGCAGGCGGCAAAAGTGATCTTCGGTGAAGAGTTTGTGTCGCATTATGCGGCGACCCGTGAATGGGAAGAACGCGAGTTTCGAAAACACATCACAGACTGGGAAATGAGTCGATATTTCGAGATTATCTGATGTTTTGCTCGAAGCACCGCCGTGGTCAAATCGCACAATCGGCTCCTACAACCCAGTTCGGAAACAAACTAATATGAATCATCTATCTGTAATCTCTCCTGTTGACAGCCAGGTTTACGTGGAGCGCCCCTACGCTGATGCTACCCAGATCGCGAACGCACTGGAAAAGGCGAATCAGGCAATCTTGGCCTGGCGGGGCTGGTCAATAGAGCAGCGCTCAGAACTGGTCAACCGGGCGGTTGATATTTTTGTCTCTATGGAAGCCGAACTCTCCCTCGAGCTGACCTGGCAGATGGGCAGGCCGATTCGCTTCGCACCGGGCGAGATCGCGGGGTTTGAGGAGCGGGCGCGGCACATGGCTGCCATAGCACCCGAAGCGCTGCGCCCGATCCGCCCAGAGCCTAAAGATGGGTTTAACCGGTTTATTCACCGTGATCCGGTGGGCCAGGTTCTGGTTATCGCGCCGTGGAATTATCCTTATCTGACTGCAGTAAATGTAGTGGTGCCGGCCCTGCTTAGTGGCAATACGGTGATTCTCAAACAGTCGGCACAGACCCCGCTTTGTGCCGAGCGTTTTGTTCAGGTGTTTACCGAGGCGGGGATACCGGAGGGGGTTTTTCAGTTTCTGCACCTTGATCATGCCAGTACCGAAAAACTGATTGGTGCGCCGCAAATCGGCTTTGTCGCGTTCACCGGCTCGGTACCCGGGGGTGAGATGGTTGAGCGCTGTGCAACTGGCCTGTTCAAAGGGGTTAGCCTGGAGTTGGGCGGCAAGGACCCTGCCTACGTTCGTGCCGATGCCGACCTGGCGCATGCGATTGATACCGTGGTCGATGGTGCGTTTTTCAATTCCGGACAATCGTGCTGTGGTATTGAGCGGGTTTACGTGGATGAATCAGTGTTTGAGGATTTTGTCGCCGGCGCTGTTAAGGCGGTATCGGCTTATGTGCTGGGGTCTTCGGATGATCCGCAAACCACTTTGGGCCCACTGGTCAAATCATCGGCCGCCGATTTTGTTCGGGCTCAGGTTGCCCAGGCGGTTGCATCTGGAGCAAAAACGCATATTGACCCGGCATCGTTCACTCGAGATGCGCCCGGCACACCATACCTTGCACCGCAGGTATTGACGCAGGTGGACCACAGTATGCAGGTGATGATGGAGGAGTCTTTTGGGCCGGTGGTGGGCATTCAGGCTGTCATGGGGGATGATGAGGCCATAGCGCTGATGAATGACAGCGCATACGGCCTGACGGCTGCGGTATTTACCCAGGATGAAAACGCGGCCCTTGAGATTGGCGCGCAGGTGGAGACGGGCACATGGTTTATGAACCGCTGCGATTACCTGGACC
>JBBWVW010000066.1:0-6786 GCA_050256425.1 Arenicellales bacterium
CGCGCTGGCACTGGGCACACCAACACTCAGCCTGATTGGTGCAGTCGGGATGGCGCTGACCGTCGGGGTGAAACGCGGCGGCCTGCTTCTGACTTTGTTGGTCCTTCCACTTTATGTCCCGGTGTTGATCTTCGGCGCCAGTGTGGTTCTGGCCGCCGAGGCCGGGCTGCCTACGGCTGGACACTTTTACGCTCTTGGCGCGATGGCAGTCCTGGCACTCTCGTTAGCGCCGCTGGCAACTAGCGCTGCATTGCGCATTAGTTTGAACTGATCTTCGCTACCACGCTGCGAGTCCACGTTAGTAGGCGACTCAAAGCCATAGCCCCAGCCGTGCAATCAACTTCACGACCACTGCTGCACAAGATCAGGCTGGGGATCGTACGAATCGCGTAGCGTGCTGCAACATCCTGCGCCTGCTCGGTGTCGAGCTTGGCGAGTCAGACCTTGGGCTCCAATGAACTTGCAGCTTGCTCGAGCACAGCACCATCATCTGACAAGGGCCGCACCATCAGGCCCAAAATCGACCAGCACCAGCAGCTCACGGCGACCAATATGCGTGTTGAAATTATTGGCCCCTAAGGTTATGGGCTGACCGGTAAAACGAGTGCTGCTGCAGTGGCCATACCGAGCCCCGGTGCCAAGCTTGTCGGTAGGTACTCGATTGACCCTGGCACACCTGAGGCAGACCCCGTCAGTGTCGCGTTTCATCGGTAATGCGCTCAAATATTAGATCGCTCTTATATTTGATGCTCCTATCGGTGAATTACAAGAACCCTCACGCGATCCGATACGCTTTTAGCAAAATGTAAGGCCTGCGTCCGAGGCACTCTACTCGTCTGTAACACACCCCTCGCTCGCCGTCTTGACGTTTTTGATGTACTTATGAAGCGTGCCGCGCGTTGTTTTGTACGGCGGCATGATCCAGTTTGCCTTTCGCTCGCCAAGCTCCGCATCGCTAAGGGCCACCTCGATCGTGTTGGCGTCCGCGTCCAGGCGGATGATGTCACCATCTCTGATCAACCCAATCGGCCCTCCCTCCTGGGCCTCAGGCACAACGTGGCCTATGATAAAACCGTGTGAGCCGCCCGAGAAACGCCCGTCCGTAATCAGTGCCACATCTAAGCCCAACCCCACACCCATGATGGCCGAGGTCGGAGTCAACATCTCGGGCATGCCTGGCCCGCCTTTGGGGCCTTCGTACCGGATTACGATTACATCGCCCTTATTGATTTGGCCTGCTTCCAACGCGCCCAGCATTGCCTCTTCACCATCAAAAACACGAGCAGGCCCGTTGAACTGGCGCCCCTCTTTGCCGGTAATCTTGGCCACCGACCCGCCCGGTGCGAGATTGCCCTTGAGGATACGGATATGCCCTGTCTCCTTGATTGGATTATCCAGAAAATGGAACACTTGCTGCCCTTCTTCCAGATCCGCCAGCTGCTCAAGGTTCTGCGCTATCGTCTGGCCGGTCACAGTCATACAGTCACCATTAAGAAGCCCCTGCGCAAGTAGATAACGCATCACACCAGGGATACCGCCGACGTTATGCAGATCTTCCATTACATACTGGCCGCTGGGCTTGAGGTCTGCAAGGAAAGGCACGCGATCACTGATATTCTGAAAATCATCAATACCCAGCGGGACATCGACTGCTCGGGCCATAGCGATCAGATGCAGTACAGCATTGGTTGATCCACCCAGTACCGTCACGATGACCATCGCGTTTTCGAAGGCTTCCCGGGTCATAATATCGCGCGGGCGCAGATTGAGCTCAAGCAATTTACGCACCGCTGCGCCGGCCTTAAAACATTCTTCCATTTTTTCCGGCAGCACGGCTGGGGTCGAAGCACTGTACGGCAATGACATACCCATCGCCTCGATAGCACTGGCCATGGTATTCGCTGTATACATTCCGCCGCAGGCCCCGGCGCCCGGGCACGCGCGCGTGACAATTTCCTGACGCTCGTCATCGCTGATGGCTTCAGTGATGTACTGGCCATAACTCTGGAATGCTGAGACGATATCCACTGTCTGATTGCCGGCATGGCCTGGCTTGATGGTGCCGCCGTAAACCATCAGCGATGGACGGTTGACGCGGCCCATGGCAATCAAGCATCCGGGCATGTTCTTATCACAGCCCGGTACAGTCACGAGCCCGTCATACCATTGCCCGCCCATGACTGTTTCAATGGAGTCTGCAATCAGATCACGTGACTGTAACGAGTAACTCATACCCTCAGTGCCCATAGAAATTCCGTCGCTCACGCCGATCGTGTTAAACCGCATGCTGATCATGCCGGCATCGTTGACTCCCTCTCCGATACGGGCTGCGAGATCGTTGAGATGCATATTGCAGGGGTTACCTTCCCACCACATGCTGGCGATGCCTACTTGTGGCTTATCCATGTCGGCTCGACTCATCCCGGTAGCGTAAAGCATGGCCTGAGAAGCGCCCTGCGAACGGGGTTGGGTAATCCGTGAACTGACCTTATTCAACTTGTCGCTCATTAATCTCTCCGTCTGTCAGTAAATGCCTGGTCGGGCAAAGGTTTTAACAAGCGCTATCGCCACGCTTGCCGCACCGACGCCGCTAAGGTTGTGCAGTGTAAACTGCGCTGGTAGTGCTCGCCGAGGCCCGTAACGCGCAAGCTTCACTGGTTCGCTGCCTCGTCAGGTTCTCCACGCAGAGCCTGGGCTAATTCCGCGTCCAGGTCCTTCGCTAAGCGGACAGCTCGGGCATCCACCGGGGGTGTCTTTAGTCCAGAGCCTCCTCCCATCGCTGCCTGAAACTGGAGTTGCAACATCCGAGGCATATCTATCATCAACGATGGCGCATGCCACTGCCCACTAATCCGTAGTGGCAATACAATCATACCCATACCGCTATTGAATGGCGGCGGAAGCACACTCGCGAGCTCACGGTTGTTCAGGGCCAAAGAGATACGGTAATCAAGCTGCTCGCTCTGAAGCGCCAATGCACCACGCCCGCGTACCTCCAGGCCTCCTGCCTGAAAGGCGAGGTCTTCATTTATCAGTAGACCGTCCTCAACTCGCAAAGTCGCTCGAATATCCCCCAATGATGTAAATGCACTCTCGCCTATCGAACCATCTGTGATTCCGACCGCACTACGGCCCAATTGCTCTATCAGATTCGCAAGATCAAGGCCCTTGATCCGCCCTTGATCCGCAGCGAACTCAATCACGGCCCGCGCGGATTGAATTCGGCTGGCCTTGTCTACACCTGAAAAAGCGAGCTTCGCTGAGAGGCTGCCGCGCGCCTCGATCAGTCCAGTCAGTTCAAGATCACTAAGCAATTCACCCAAGCGGCACTGGCTGATCTGCTGGTGGGTGCGAAAATCGAGAAGGGCGCCATCGACCCGCAATACCGTATCGATACGCGCCTCGCCACCGTAGAAGTCGGCAGTGATTGGTGAGGAAACGATGACGCCACCATGTGCACGAAGGGGCATGACGACATCACTCATTATCACCCCGCCGGACTGTAGCGTGCCGATTTTAAGTAATCCCGTGACCTCACTTTGCGCAACCAGAATAGCCGGCAGGTTCAGTAGAATCAGGCCATCAAAAGGCCCCTGGGCGCTCAGTTGAAGGAGATTTTCCAGGTGCAGCGACGGCACATTCAGATCGAAGTGGAAGGCCGGATCCGCTGACAAATTTTCAATTTCCAGATTACCACTAATCTGGGTTCCATCCATCGACACCTCAAGGTCTGTCAGGGACAAAGTATCACCTGATACCAGAAAGTCACCTGTGGCACTAACCGAACGGAAGGCCTGCGGCGTAAACGCATCCCAATTCACTTCAGAGTTGGCCAATAGCTTGCGCAAGTCTGCATCAACCACATCAAAACGCCCCTTGCCGGCAAGGGGTGCGCCGCGGGCGCTGGCAAACAGGTCGCCTAGATCCGCAGAAAAATCCAAAACACTAAGGTGTAGTTGCTGCTCGCCGGGGATTTGGGCCACCCGGGTCAACTCGACATCGCGCACCCCGATATCCACAAAAAAGCCCCGTACCGGCTGATGTTCAAAACCGACCGACACCGTGCCTTCGATCACAAAGTGATACCCGGTACGCTCTGCGACCCACTGCGCAATTTCATCGCGGTAATCTGAAGGTTCAAAAAACCCTGCGAGCCAAACCAAACTGGTCCCCAGCAGGACAATCGCAGCCCCAAACAGCCACAGCAATAATTTGATCGCGCTTTTCATGCTGCAAAATGTACCGGTTGAGTCACCTGGCTTGCAAAGTGCAGGGCGCCGTCCTTGCGTACCTGGGCCTCGGCTGCTTCGATCACCTCTATTCCCGCGCCAGCACGCGCTCCGCGCTCGCTCAAAGTCCGACGCCAGTTTCGCGCGCCTGGTTGACCTTGAAACAGGCCGAGAAGGTGACGAGACATATGCTTAAGACGCACACCGCGTTCGAGTTCACGGCGAATATACGGCTTGTACAACTCTAGAACCTGCCAACGTGACAAAACAGGGCCGGTGAATCCAAAAAGCTCGTGGTCCACGGTCGCCAATCTATACGGGTTCTGGTAAGCCTCACGCCCTACCATCACTCCATCGACCCGTGTGAGGTGGGTCTGGACTTGATCCAATTGAGAAATACCGCCATTAATGACAATGGTAAGTTCAGGAAACCGGGCTTTCAGTTGGTACACCCGCGGGTAATCAAGAGGCGGAATTTCACGATTCTGGCGAGGGCTTAAGCCCGAAAGCCAGGCTTTGCGTGCGTGCACGATAAAGACCGTACAGCCTGCGCTAGAGACCACCTCGACAAAATTGACCAGTTGCTCGAAGCGGTCGTCAAAATCGACGCCGATCCGGCATTTTACCGTGACCCGGATCGAAACCACCTTGGACATCGCCTGGACACACGCCGCTACGCGCTGGGGCTCACGCATCAGACAGGCGCCGAAACGCCCGGACTGCACTCGATCCGAGGGACAGCCCGCGTTGATATTAATCTCATTGTAGCCAGCGTCCTCTCCCATTTGAGCACACACAGCCATGGCGTCGGGCTCGCTGCCGCCCAGTTGCAAGGCCAGTGGGTACTCAACCGCGTCATGGGCCAGAAAACGCGCACTATCGCCGTGCAACAATGCGCCGGTGGTCACCATTTCGGTATACAACCGGGTATGGCGTGTCAGTAATCGCAGCAAATAACGTTCATGCCGATCAGTCCAGTCCATCATTGGTGCGACACAGAAGTGATAGTCCGATATCGGAATTTGTCTCAGCATCACTGCTCTCCCCAAATTGTCACCACAATATGTCGAACGTGGGGGCGGACGCGGTGCTCCCAAAGGTACACACCCTGCCAGGTGCCAAGCGCGAGCCGGCCTTTCACGACCGGCACGCTCAAACTGGTATCTGTCAGAACGCTTCTCACATGTGCGGACATATCATCTGGGCCTTCATCGGTATGCGTGTAAAGTGTATCGCCGTCGGGTGCAGTACGCCGCATAAACCGTTCCAGGTCATGGTGAACAGCAGGATCGGCATTCTCGGTTACCATGAGGGAAGCACTGGTATGGGCGATAAAAATGTTGGACAATCCGGTCACAATGCCGGAACGACTCGTCAATTCAGCTATCAAAGGCGTGATGTCACGGATTTCCCGGCCAGCGGTTTGTACTCTCAGGTCTTCCTGAAACCACTTTGTCATTCAATTAACCAACGGCGACGCCATACTGTCGAGGACCCTAAGTGGGAAACAACCTAACACGAACGCTGCAAAAGATCGACCATGCCGGAATGGATCCAATCTCGGGCGCAGTCCGACGCGGGCTTGAAAAAGAAAGCCTGCGCATCGATGCCGCCGGTGTCATCTCGCAACATACCCACCCCGAAGCATTAGGGGCAGCGCTTAGCCACCGTTACATCACAACCGATTACTCTGAAGCGCTACTGGAATTCGTTACCCCGATCTTCGACAAGGTGCCGGCATTGCTCGAGTTTCTATCGAGGCTGCATCAGTTCACCTACCAGAATATCGGGGAGGAAAAACTCTGGGTCAACAGTATGCCTTGCATCCTGCATGGCGAAGACAGCATCCCGATTGCCCGTTATGGTAATTCCAATGCGGGTCGCATGAAAACCGTCTACCGCACAGGTCTTGCCCACCGCTATGGCAGGTTGATGCAGACTATTTCCGGAATCCATTTCAATTTTTCTCTCAGTGATGATTTCTGGGGCCCATATCGGAAGGTCAAGAACTCGACCCTACCGCTGCGTGATTTCAAGTCAGAACAGTACCTGGGCCTGATGCGTAATTTCTATCGTCATGACTGGGTGATACCCTACCTGTTTGGTGCCTCACCCGCCGTGTGCCCTACTTTTCTGGAAGGCCGCTCACACCACCTGCAAAAACTCGGTAACGCCAGTTTTCATTTGCCTCATGCTACCAGCCTGCGCCTTTCGGGTCTGGGCTATCAAAGTGAAGCCCAGGAGGCAGTGCATATGAGCCTGAATAGCTTGGCTGAATACACAGAGTCACTAGTGCGCGCCACTACCGAGCCTTATCCACCCTATCAGGAGATCGGGGTCAAGGTAGATGGCGAGTATCGCCAATTGAATGACTCGCTGCTGCAAATCGAAAATGAGTATTACGCTTCAATGCGACCCAAGCGCGTCGCTCTGTCCGGTGAGCGGCCTAGCCATTCCCTTAAGAAACACGGTGTGGAATACATCGAATTACGCTCATTAGACCTCAACCCTTTTCTGCCTATAGGGATTGATGAGCACGGTATCCGGTTTCTTGATC